>NZ_JBIAHR010000011.1:0-267215 GCF_042870695.1 Streptomyces sp. NPDC006384 | reverse complement strand
GTCGGGGTGGTCCTCGCCCAGCACCCGCACCCGCACCCGCAGCGTCCGCTCGAACAGCGGGATGGCCCGCGCCAGATCACCCGCCGCGCGGTAGGCGCCGGCGAGGTTGTTGCGGGAGGACAGGGTGTCGGGGTGGTCCTCGCCCAGCACCCGCACCCGCACCCGCAGCGTCCGCTCGAACAGCGGGATGGCCCGCGCCAGGTCCCCGGCCGATTCGTAGGCGCCGGCGAGGTTGTTGCGGGAGGACAGGGTGTCGGGATGGTCCTCGCCCAGCACCCGCACCGCATCGTCCAGCGTCCGCTCGAACAGCGGGATGGCCCGCGCCAGGTCCCCGGCCGACTGGTAGGCGTAGGCGAGGTTGTTGCGGGAGGTCAGGGTGTCGGGGTGGTCCTCGCCCAGCACCCGCACCCGCACCCGCAGCGTCCGCTCGAACAGCGGGATGGCCCGCGCCAGATCACCCGCCGCGCGGTAGGCCTCGGCGAGGTTGTTGCGGGAGGTCAGGGTGTCGGGGTGGTCTTCGCCCAGGACTCGTAGGCAGGTGGTGTGTGCGCGGTCGAGGTAGGTAATGGCACGGCGGAGTGTTCCCTGGTCTTTGAGGAAACCGCCGGCGTAGCTGAGCAGGCGGGCCGTGGTGTGGGTGTCGGTGTCGGTGTCGGCGTGGCGGGCGAGGGCGTCGACGTGGGGCAGCAGTTCCCGCCACAGCGGCCAGTTGGCCGGGTTGTTCCAGTCCCGTGGCAGGACGGTGTGCAGACGGCCGGTGGCGTGCTGGCGGGCCTGCTCGATCTGTTCGGGGGTGCGGTGGGGGTGGCCGGGCTCGGGGGTGCGGGCGACGGCCTGGACCAGACGGTGCACCGACACCGTGCCCGCGGCCGGGTCGACGGTGAGCATCCCGTACGCCGACAGCACCCCTACCCCCTCCCACATCCCGCCCCCGCCATCCCCACCATCCCCGCTGTCCTGGCTGTCCTGGCTGTTCTGGTCTGGGTCTGTCGCGGGGAGGAGGGCGGTGGGGATGTGGTCGGGGGCGAACCAGGCCAGCACGCGCAGCAGGCCGGCCGCCTCGGGCTGGATCTGGGAGACACGGTCCAAGGTGACGTCCCAGATCCGGGCGATGGTCCGCTCCGCAGGGGTGTTCACCGCGCCCCGGCCCAGCATCCGGCCCGGCTGCCGGGCGAGGAGCTCACGGTAGGCGCGGGGGGTGATGAACGGGTTCTGCGCGAGGTAGGCGCCCGCCTGCTCCACGGCCAGCGGAAGATGCCCGAGTTCCTCGCACAGACCGGCGGCACCGCTCATGTCCCGGCCCGGGTGATCAGCCACGGCGATGCGTGTCAGCAGCTTCAGCGAGTCCTCGGGATCGAGGACGTCCAGACGTACCACGGTCGAGGCCCCCGCCGCGCTCCAGCCGGTGGTGAGACGGGAAGTGATCAGAAACCGGCCGCCACGCGCCCGGCCGACCAGAGCGGCGATGTCGGCGGGGTCTTGCACATTGTCCAGAACAACGAGCCAGCCGGTGTGGCAGGCCAGCCACTGCAGGCCCCACTCGGCAAGGGCTTCCACCGGCAGGACACGGGCCAGGAGAGGCTGCAGGGCGACGGCCAGGTCGGCCAGCCCCTGCTGCACACCGGCCGGACTGTCCGCGGTGAACCAGCGCACCGGCACATACCCGTGCGCACGCGTCGCAGCCCAGTGAGCGGCCAGGGTGCTCTTCCCGATCCCGCCCAGCCCCGACACCGCCTGCACCAACGCCACCCCCACCCCCTCCAACGCCGCATCCAACTCCCCCAGCTCACCACCACGCCCCACAAACAAACCAGGATGGAAGGGGTGAGCGTCGAGGCCTGCGCGTGCCGGTACCTCGGTTGGTGGGTGGGCTTCGGGGGGCAGGTTGAGGGTGATGGAGTTGTCGATTCCGGTGACGGCCTTTGCTCCGTGGGTAGCGGTCGCGTTTCCGCTGCCTGTCACCTCCTGCCAGGTGCCGGCCGCAGGATCCGCGGAGACCGGGCTGCCGCCCGCGCCGGCATCGGCGACGCGCACCTCTTCACCGCCAGCATCGTCGCGCGGCGCGGACACGGCGACGCCTGGGCCGGGTCTGCCGTCGCTGCGTCCGCGCCGAAACCACCGGACCATGCCGCCCCGCCTCTCGTCCATGCTGTGTCTTCCCGCCAGCCCGTCGGCCCTCGGGTGGTTGCCGCGTCCTACCGGTTGTCGTTGACGATGCCGGTGACGGCGCTGGAGCCCGCTCCGGTGGCCTCCGCGTTTCCGGTGTGGGCTGCCCGTGCCGGGCCCCGGCGGCCGGGACCGGTGTTCTTCACGCCGGTGACCGCGCTGCCCCCGTCCTGGGCGACCGCGGTGCCCGTCGCGAACGCTGAGTCACCAGCCGTGGCGGCGGCGAACGCCACCAGCTCCCGCAGTTCGGTCACCGCGCGCTGCCGGCCTTCCTCGTCGAGGCCTTCGAGCAGTGCCTCGAACCGGCCCGCCCACACGCCCTCCTGCCGCAGCCGCAGTGCTGCGGCGTCACCGGATCCGGAGGTCGCGGGAAGGAGGGTCTGCGCGGTCGCCTCCAGCCGCTCCAATTCCGCTGCGGCCCGCGTGCTGTCCCCGCGGCCGAAGATCTCTGCGACGCGGCGCCTCAGCCCCGTCCACGCGTCCGTCCCTGCCGCCTGCACTACTGCGCTGCCCCCTGCCGCGGCCAGCGCCGTCAATCCCTCAGCCAGCACAACCCACACCCCTCGCTCACGACGTTCCAGCCGCCCGGTTGGCGGCCCGGACACCATCACAGCGTTTCTTCTGTCAACACGCGGCACAAACAGCAAGAGTTCCCGCATCCGATCCGCCTCCCCGCTCATGTGAATGAAGGACGCTCCACCCTTCGCTGTGCGGAGGAGACCATTCCGGACATGGCAGGGCTGACAGCACCTCACAATGAGGCCCTGCCAATACGTCACAGGGCGAGAAAGGGGCCGGTATGCCGGCATGGGTGAAGTACACGGTGATCCTGGCTGCGGTGGTGGGGATCGTCTCGACTCCGCTGGTCTGGCTGCTCAACGGCCCGGACACCGGGCAGATGGTCGGCGCTGTGGTGCAGGCGGCGACCGGGGTGGCCGCCCTGGTCTGGGCGGTGATGCAGCAGCCGCAGACGGCATCCGAGCAGTCGGCCATCGACACCGGGGATGCCCGGGCCACCGGCGGCGGCGATGCCAACACCGGCAAGCGCCGCTCCGGCGCAACAGGCGGCGGCCCTGCCCGGGCGGAGCGCACCGGCAACGCCACGGCGAACGGCCCCGGCAGCAGGGCCAACACCGGCATCGACAACAGCTGAGCCACCCCGTTACAAGCCGCGCCCCCGACCGCCGACCGTGGGGCAGGTGTGCTCGCTGGTGACGTGCGCACGCCTCGGGGCGGGCTTGAACCATGGTGCGCCGCGGCCCGTCTACGACGGACCCATGACCGGCGTCACCGCACCACACGAGAGGCACACCGTGGCACGACCTGAACGGCACCACAACCACGAAAGTGCTGGCGATAGCGCTGCCGGACACCTCGAACATCACCCGCCCGCAGGCACCGCAGCGCCGGGCGCCCCAGGCGGACAGAACCCCTACCGAGCCGATGTCGTCACGTCGGCAGCACAGCCTGTCAACGGCCATGTGGTTCTCCCCAGAGTGTGAGGTCTCACGAGATCTTGGACAGTTTGGCCCCAGAAGATGCTGGACGTCACCGGTAGATGCTGGACAGCCGCTACTTCCTCGTGCGCGCGACCGCCTTGAACTGCCTGATCGGCTTGTCGCTGGTGCGGGCGTGGGTGGACAGTTCGACGTCGCCGTCCAAGACACGGAAGACGGTGTCCTCGATGAGGATGGTCACGGCTTTCCCGACGTGAGCCCGGCCGATCCGCAGACGCTGGCCGCCAACCATCACCACGCCGTCCGCGGGCACTTTACGCTGAGCCTTCAGTGCCTGCGCCGACGGCGGGATGATCGCGGTGCGCGGGCTGCGAGCTCCACTGATCTGGGCTCGTTGCTCCGGTGGGATGGGCGCGGGCAGCGTCTTGACCACGCGGCCGTCGGCGATGACGTGCATCAGCTGGCCGTCGAACCGCAGGGTGACCTGCTGTCCGGCGAGCTGGGCCGCGAGCTTGACGCGCTGCCCGCCCAGTCCGACGTCACCGTCCCGGCCGACCAGCCGGTCGACCTCAACCACGAGCGGGGCCCGCGGCGCGTCGGGCAGGGCGGGCGCCGCTGGTTCGGGGCCGGCGATCCGTCCGCCGCGCTGCACCAGCGCCTTCAGGTCGGCCGCGGTGAACTGGGAGGTGCGGGTGCGGGCGAGTTCGCCGTCGATGAAGACGTGGATGCTGCGCTCGTCGGCCCAGACGGTGGCGGTGCGTCCGCCCAGCGCGGCGGGGAACTTCAGCTGCTGGCCAGAAGGCAGACACAGCCTGCCGATCGGCGAGATGAGCGCCTCGAACTCCACTGCCCTGATGTGGGATTCATCGACGGGCAACCGCGGTGAGGGCAACAGCGCGGACAGCTGCAGCGCCAGCAGCTCGGCCGTCGCAGGCGTTGCCTCGTCCTGCGGTTCGGGCAGGTGGACCTCGTGCCGGTCCCGTTTCGGGTCTTTGGCCGTGGGGCGGAACACGGTGGCGGGCACGGCCATGTCGAGGGCCTGGTGCGGCCGGCTGTGGTTGTAGCCGTGCACCCAGGCGTCGATGGCGGCCTGGGCTGTTGCCTGGTCCGCGAACGGGCCGACGTGGTCGAGCAGTTCGCGCCGCAGAGACTTATGGAACCTCTCGATCTTCCCGGTGGTGGTCGGTGATCGGGGTTTGGTCAGTCGGGCGGTGATGCCGTTCTCCCGGCAGATCCGCTCGAAGAGGACCTCGGCCGGGACTGGCTTGGTGAAGCGGCCAGTGAACTGCTTGCCGTTGTCGGTCAGCACTTCCGACGGCACCCCGTAGGTGGTCATAGCCTCGGCAAAGGCGGTGCACACCGCGCGGCCGGACGGCTCGGCGACCACCTTGGCGATCACGATGAACCGTGAGTGGTCGTCGATGCCGGTGACCAGCTTGCACTCGCGCCCGCTTGCCAGGAACACCCCGCCCATGATGTCCAGCTGCCACAGCTGCATCGGGGCGTCGCGCTGCCAGCGGCGGTAGACGCGGCGATGGTTCTGCTCCTGGTGGTTGATCAGTCCGTGTCGGGTCAGGATCCGGTGCACGGTGGACCGGCCGGGCACTGGCACCAGCCCGCGCCGGCCCAGCTCGTGGACGATCCGGCGGGCGCCCCAGCGGGGGTAGGAGCGGCGCAGTTCGCAGACCAGGGCCTCGACTTCGGCAGGCACCTGGTGCGGCGAGACGTGCGGTCGGCGCGACTTGTCCACCAGAGCGTCCAGCCCGCCAGTGTGGTATCGCTCGACCCAGGTGTACACCGACTGTCGCGACGCACCGAACTGACGGGCCACCTGCACGACCGGCGCCCCGTCCAGCACCTGGAGCACCGCCCGGTAGCGGTGCTCGGCCATCCACCGCCGGTCGTCCACCGGTTCCGGCTCACGCGTTTCCGTCATGGAAGGACCAACGAGTCACGGTCGTCCAGGATGTGCCGAGACCGTCAAATATGCCGCGGGACCGTCCAGCATCAACCGGGACAGAACTGTCCAACAACCCGTGGGACTTCACACTCTGGGGAGAACCACATGGCCGTTGACACCCGGGATCTCGGGTTCATGTCCTCTCCGCGCGAGCGGAGGTGAGCCGGTACCGCGGTCCCGGTCGCTGGTTCTTCGCCTGTCCTCTCCGCGCGAGCGGAGGTGAGCCGGCCCACTCTCACGCCGCCCGGCCTGCCAGGTTGTTCTCTCCGCGCGAGCGGAGGTGAGCCGGACGTGCCGTACGCGCTCGGGCTGATGGCCGCGTCCTCTCCGCGCGAGCGGAGGTGAGCCGCAGACCGACGACGCGATCCCGACCGCCGTCCGGTCCTCTCCGCGCGAGCGGAGGTGAGCCGCAGACCGACGACGCGATCCCGACCGCCGTCCGGTCCTCTCCGCGCGAGCGGAGGTGAGCCGCGGGCCTGGCAGTCGTTCAGGACGCTGCTGTAGTCCTCTCCGCGCGAGCGGAGGTGAGCCGCGCATGATCGAGGGCGCGTGGGTGGTCGCTGAGTCCTCTCTGCGCGAGCGGAGGTGAGCCGATGACGGGCAGGTTGTACTTCTCCACGATGGCGTCCTCTCCGCGCGAGCGGAGGTGAGCTGCACTACGTAGACCCGGGTCTCGGTGCTCGGATGTCCTCTCCGCGCGAGCGGAGGTGAGCCGGGTCCCCGCCCTCGGGGATGCCGTACTTGTCCGTCCTCTCCGCGCGAGCGGAGGTGAGCCGCCGGCTTTCGACCTGATCAAGTCCGGGGTCGGGTCCTCTCCGCGCGAGCGGAGGTGAGCCGGAGGACGGGGCGATCACCCGGATCTCGGTCCAGTCTTCTCCGCTCGAGCGGAGGTGAGCCGATCACGAGGGCTTCGCGGCACGGGTCGGTGTTGTCCTCTCCGCGCGAGCGGAGGTGAGCCGGCCGTCATCATCGACGCGTGGTCCTGGCTGAAGTCCTCTCTGCGCGAGCGGAGGTGAGCCACCTCGTCCCCCTCCAGCTCATAGACGGTCCGCGTCCTCTCTGCGCGAGCGGAGGTGAGCCGATGAGCGTCGTCGCGTTCTGCAGCGTGGCGATGTCCTCTCCGCGCGAGCGGAGATGAGCCGCAGGACGAAGTCGCGGGCTTCGAGTGGACGATGTGCTCTCCGCGCGAGCGGAGATGAGCCGGCGGACCCCTGGACCAGGGGAACTGCACGTAGCCCTCTCTGCGCGAGCGGAGGTGAGCCGGACGTCCAGACGGTCATGGACCACGACCGCGGGTCCTCTCCGCGCGAGCGGAGGTAAGCCGGCGGTGGTGGTGGCGTCACCGCGGGCGCTGCCGTCCTCTCCGCGCGAGCGGAGGTGATCCGTCGGCTGTGGGACGGTCGCCTCGCGGCGTGTTGCCCTCTCCGCGCAAGCGGAGGTGAGCCTTCCGCCGGTCGATGCTCCCCGGCGAGATGACGTCCTTTCCGCGGAGGTGAGTCGCTGTGCCCGTCTTCGGCCGTGAGGGTAGCGCCGTCCTCTCCGCACGAGCGGAAGTGAGCCGTCGCTGCTGATGGGGTTGCCCGTCGGCGCGATGTCCTCTCTGCGCGAGCGGAGGTGAGCCGATCGTGAGGGGCGGGACCCAGGAGACTGCCACGTCCTCTCCGCGCGAGTGGAGGTGAGCCGGGGTCCCAGTACCTCGACCTGCCGTTCCCGATGTCCTCTCCGCGCGAACGGAGGTGAACCGACGCGGATCTGCGCCGCGGCCGAGGAGCTGGCGTAGTGGCTACGACGGACTTGATCGCGATTCGTATGTCCTGCGAACGATCAAGGTGGTCGTGGCGAAATGGCCTAGTGTCTCTTGAGGGCGAAGCAGCGCAGGGCGGCGAACTCGGTCTCGATGCCGGGTGTTGCGGCGTGGTGCTCCTCACCCGTGTGGAAGGAGCCCGCTCCCGGCTCCGGGATGTCCATCAGCTGTTCGGTGCAGCCGGAGACGGACTGTCCGGGGTGCTGTCGGGGCCGGTTCCCAAGGGGCGGCGTCCGTCCGGGCGAAGCGCTGCTTGGGGTGTGGTGGGGGTGGTGGGCAGGTGTTCGGCGGCGAGCTGGGCACGCGGAGCGCGCTCAGCAGCGGTGGTGGGGTGTGTACAGCCTTTCGTGTAACTCGGTTTTCGGTGGTCAGGCTCGGGTTGCGGTGAGGCGGCCGTCGAAGGCGATGTCGAACGCGTTCAAAGCGGGCTTCCAGCGGCGAGTCCAGCGTGCCTGGCCCTTGCCGGTGGGGTCGAGGCTCACGATCGCGAGGTAGACGCACTTCAGGGCGGCGGCCTCGCTGGGGAAGTGGCCGCAGGCGCGGACGGCCTTGCGGATGCGGGCGTTGACGGACTCGATCGCGTTGGTCGTGCAGATGATCTTGCGGATCTCGACGTCGAACTGGAGGAACCGTGTGGTGGCGGCGTCCTCGGTCGGCGCCGTGTAGACGGGCTTGAGGTCGGCGGCGAGTTTCGCCCAGTCCTGCCGGCCCGCGTAGGAGAACGAGTTCCTCAGGAGATGAACGACGCAGGTTTGCACGATCGTCTCAGGCCAGACGTTGTTCACCGCGTCCGGCAGGCCGGTCAGCCCGTCACACACCAGCATCAGCACGTCACGGGTGCCGCGGTTCTTGATCTCGGTGAGGACCTGCTGCCAGAACTTGGCGCCCTCGCCGCCGTCGCCGATCCACAGGCCCAGGATGTCGCGGCGGCCCTCGGCGGTGACCGCGAGCGCGACGTAGACCGGCCGGTTCGCGACCTGCCCGTCCCGCACCTTCACATGGATCGCGTCGATGAACACCACCGGGTAGACCGGATCCAGCGGCCGGCTCTGCCATTCCGCCATACCCGCCATCACGCTGTCCGTGATCGTGGAGATCGTCGACTTCGATACCTCGACGCCGTAGATCTCGGCCAGGTGGGCGCTGCTCTCGCCGTGGGTGAGACCCTTGGCCGACAGCGACAGGACGATCTCGTCGATCCCGCCCAGCCTGCGCTGCCGCTTCTTCACCAGCTGCGGCTCGAAACTGCCCGTCCGGTCCCGCGGCACCTGGATCCGCACCGGCCCCGCGTCGGTGTTCACGGTCTTCTCACCGTGCCCGTTGCGGTAGTTCTCCCGCCCGCCCTCACGGCGTTCGCCCCGCTCGTGCCCCAGGTGTGCGGTCAGCTCACCCTCCAGGGCCGACTCCAGGAACACCTTCGTCAGCTGCTGCAGCAGACCGTTCTCACCCGACAGCTCCAGCCCCCGCTCGCGGGCCTGCTCCATCAGCCGGCCCACCAGCTCCATGTCCAGCCCCGCCGGCACCACAGCCGACTCACCCGCCTCCGACGGCTCCGCCGCCAGCTGGCTCTCGTTCGTCACGGTGGTCATCAACTCTCCCTGTAAGGACGGGAGTTACACGGACTACCGTACAGACCCGGAGCCTGCGACAGCCTCTGCAGGTGCGGGCGGAGGTTCCGAAACCCGCGGCGGACCCTTGCGGGGGTGAGCCGGGCGGGCTCGGTCGGCTTCTCCCAGGGGCGGCGGAGGTCGGCGGCGGCCTCCCGGGTGAGCCTGAGCTGGGTATGAGCAGCGATCACGAGCCACGTCCACCGGTCTGCGGCCTCGGGGCTGCGAAGCTTTGGGCGGGTCCAGCCGAGGGTCTGCTTGATCATGCGGAAGGTGTGTTCCAGATCGAACCTGCGCAGGAACGCCTGCCAGCGCAGATCGACGCCTTGGCTGGTCATGCCGGTCTTCGAGGACCACAGCCAGACGGGCAGCGGGTCCTGACCTCCGGGCAGGTGATCGACCTTGAGGCGGATCAGCGTGCCCTCGATGACGGGGAGTTCGCCGGTGTGGTCAATCCACGCCGAGCGGGTGGTCAGCCGAGGGTGCAGACGGTCGAAGGCCATGGCCTGGGCGGTGCCGTAGCGGTCGGTGACCTGCACCGACTCCGCGTCGGGCTCGCCCCAGGTCTCCGGCTTGGCGAACCGGAACTCGCCGCCATGCTTAGGAGGGTGCCCGCCACGAGGGTGAGCCCGATAGAACTCCTCACGTGAGGGCGCCGGCCGCCGCATCACCCGGTCCGTACGCATCCGCCCCAGCACCTCGACCGGCAGACCGTGAAGGAGATAGGCCATGCGCGGGGCGTCATAGCCGGCGTCGAAGACCACCAAGACGTCCGGGTCTCCCGGCTCCCACTGACCACCGTCGATCAGGTCGGTAACTACGCGGCGGACCTGGGCCGCGGTGACCTCGGCTACATCGTCGTCCGGACCGAGGCGAACCGCATCCAGCAGCTGACACCACGAGGTGCGGCCGGTCTCCAGCGCGGCCACGAACGAGTACGGCCAGCCGGGAATGAACTGGTCGCTGGAGCGGCCCGAGCGGCCGTAGACATGGCAGAACAAGCGGTCTGGGCTGCACGGAGCGTCCGGCCGCAGCCAGTTGGTCACGTCGACCGCGAGGACGAGCCGGTTGTCGGCGGCCTTGGGCTGCGGCAGCACCGCCAACGCGCGCCGCAGCCGGTCGGCATCGATCCGGCCGCAGTTCAACGCGTCATACAACGCGCCGTGCCCACGACGGTGCTCGGCCAGAAGTGTCAGGTCGACCGGCGAGGTCACGGGCCCGTTGGCGCAGAGCATCGCGTCCGTGAGCTCGAACAGGGTGCCACCGCGCCGAGTCAGGCACGCGTACAGGTCTTCCCGGAAGTGTGACGTGAAGTCGAACGCGCCCTGCCGGGCATCCTGATCCAGCACACTCACCTCTGCGGCCTTCGCATGAAAGGGACTATGAACGGCTCATCCAGCACTCCGAGACGCTGATCACCTGGGCCGCCATCACTCTCATGACCAGGCGCCTCGCCCGGAAAGCCACCATCCCCAGCTGGCCAGGGAAACCGGCGCCGGCCAGCTGATCACCCAGACCGCCTACGCGCAGCCGGGCTGCTCGGACAACCATTCCGTTGCCGCGTCCAGGACGGGATCTTTGCTCCCTCCGCGTCCAAGGTTGTCGACGACTGGCTGGTCAGGCGGTATGGGGCTGTCGTATGCATGCCCCGTGCGGTCGGCGTCCTTCAGTTCTGTCAGGCTGAGAATGGCCCCGTCGGACAGTCGGTGTTGTACGTTGCCGGTGGGGACGCCTGTGGTCTCCTCGCCGAAGGATCGCGTATAAGGGCGCCCGCGGAAGGCCACGGTCACCGCCTCCCCGGAACTGCCAGTGGAACGGCTGGTGAGTACCGCAACAGGGGCTGATCCGCCGCCTACTGGAGGACTTGTTCCCCAGCCGGTGGAATCACCGTCCAGACGAGGGCTGCCCTTCTCAATGGACCACACCGTCTTCTTGCCGTCCGCATCGACGAACGACCCGACGTCGCCATCACCGAGGATCGGTCCCACGACGGCAAGC
The DNA here is from genome assembly GCF_042870695.1 of Streptomyces sp. NPDC006384. Lineage (NCBI taxonomy): Bacteria > Bacillati > Actinomycetota > Actinomycetes > Kitasatosporales > Streptomycetaceae > Streptomyces > Streptomyces sp. NPDC006384. The sequence goes on along the minus strand of NZ_JBIAHR010000011.1, from coordinate 256,223 downwards.
ATCGGCCACATGTTGCCACCGAGGTTGCGGCGCAGGTCGATCACCCAGCCACAAGCGTTCGGACGATCAGCCTTCGCCACGGCATCTCGCCCCTCCCGCACGTACTGCTGATAGACCGTCTCAGATCCCTGCACCCCGGGGAGCGACAGATACCCCATGCGGCCGGCCAATGCCCGCCCTTCCACAGGGTTGCGAACCTGCTCGTCCCCGTGCGACTCTTTCGCCCTCTTCGGGTCGAAGAAGCTGCTGTGCCCGTCTCCCAATCTGCCCAGGGCCGTCTCAATGACCCGATAAGTATCGCTAGGACGCTGCGCGCTGCCGGCTTCGGTAAATGCTGTTCGCCGTATCTCATCCCAGTCGACATTGTCGCGGCGAAGTGCCTTGTCCTCCATGACGGTCAACGCGGTGGAGAGGTAGGACCGGGCCTTGTCAGACATTGCCGCCCCCGGAGTCGACGCTTCGTCCCCCGAGCATCCAACCCCAGCAGCGAGAACACACACCAACCCAGCAGCCCTTAAACGCGGCAAACGCCCCCGAACCATGTGCCCTCCCAGTCAGCCAAACCAGTCGATCTATTGGTGACCCTAACCTCGATTGGGAGGACGACGACACGCAGGCCGCCGCCGAAGCGGCCCTGCTGCACTTCTCCAGCCCACGCGACGCCGCGACCATCGCCGCGTTCCTGCGCACCCGGGTGTACCGGCCGGAGTCGCTGGTGTGGCTGGAGGGCTACCAGGCCCTGCTGCGGTGGCGGGCTGAGAGCCTGTTCCCAATCGGTCGTCACACGCACGCCCGGGTCCAGGATGTCGTCCTCGAGTCCGCTGTTCGGGGTTCGCCGAGTGCGGGACGTACAGGGCCCAGCCGGCGGCACCGAGCTGCCACAGTTCGGTGGTCAGCGCAACGCCGATGTCGACCTCGTCAGGCGTGAAGCCGGTGATGTCGAGCAGCAGGCCGTCCAGTGGGCCGCCGATCAGTTGGGCGTAGTGCCAGTCGGGGCGCGGGCCGGGCTCGTCCGTGGCCGGCGCCGTAAAACCAAGATCGCCAGGGTCATCGTCCCCGTGTTCCTGGAGCCCAACGAGGACCCGACCGACATGGTCGCCAGCGCCAGCTTCCGCCCCCTTGTAGCGGTCCTCCAAGGCCTCCGCAGTCATGATGAACGACTCTCTGAGCAGCTTGCCTCCCGTGCTCTCAGCAGCGGGAAGCGCAAGGTGCACGTCCGGCGCGATGAAGAAGGGCGGATCGTCGGGGTCGGCGGCGGAGGCGAGGACCAGGAGCAGGAGCAGGACGAGACTGCCGTCGCCGCCGAAGCCGCCCTGCTTCACTTTTCCACGCCCCCGGGACGCCGCGACCATCGCCGCCTTCCTCCGCACCCGGGTCTACCGGCCGGAGTCCCTGGTCTGGCTGGAGGGCTACCAGGCCCTGCTCCACTGGCGCCGGGAGAACGAGATCACCGGCCTCTACGCCGTCCCCTACGCCGTCGAGGTCGAAGTCGGGGTCACGAAAAGATTTTCCGCTTGGCCGCTGGGTCCACCAGCAGCGGAAGGCGCTGCGGGCAGAGGAGCTGGAGGAACGGCGCAAACTGCTGCTGGACGCGCCGGAGGCCGGGATGGTGTGGGAGCCGGGCGAGGAGACGTGGGAGAGGAAGCTCGCCGCGCTCCGGTCCTACCACCGGGCCACCGGGCACCTCGCTCCCCGGCAGGACGCCGTGTGGGGCGAGGGCGAGGCGATGGTGCCCATCGGACAGTACATGGCCAACCTGCGCCGCAAGGGCGGTCTCGGGAAGGACCCGAAGCGGGCGGAAGATCGCGCGCAGCAGCTGGCCGCGATCGACCCGGACTGGAACTGCCCCTGGCCGCTCAACTGGCAGCGGCACTACCGCGTGCTCGCCGACCTGGTCGACGCCGACGGCCACCTGCCCTACATCGCGCCGGGCGTCACCTTCGAGGGCGACGACATCGGCACCTGGCGGTGGCGGCAGCAGGAACCGGGCACCTGGGCACAGCTCATGCCCGAGCAGCGGGAGCGGCTGACCGCGCTGGGCGTACAGGGCGCCACCCTCCCCGTGACGGCCGCCGCCCCGGCGGAGCTCCGTCCGGCGCTGGCCACAGCCCTCAAGGGGCCGAAGAAAGCAGGGAGCAAGGCCGAGGCGGCGTTCCAGCGGGGCCTGGCAGCCCTGGCGCAGTGGGTGGAGAAGGAAGGACAGCGGTCCGTCCCGCGCGGCGCGGTCGTGGAGGTCGCGGTCGACGGCGAGGCGGAGCCGGTGAAGCTTGGTGTGTGGCTCTCGAACACCAAGTCGAGGCGCGACAAGCTCACCTCCGAGCAGCGCGCCGCCCTCGCGGCGCTGGGCATGGAATGGGCTGGCGCGGTGCCAGCCATCGACGCCGCCCCAGAGCCGCCCGTCCCACAGTCCGCGCCCGCGCCTCTAGCAGGCCTGGCACCGACGGACGCGGAAGCGCCCGTGCCAGAGCAGCGCGACGCAGACGACGCAGAGGCGGACAATGAGCGTGAAGCCGATGCGGCCCGCAGCCTGGTGCGCATGAAGCGCCTCACCGAACTGACCCGGAAGTACACCAAGGCCGAACTGCTGCGCATGGCCTACGCGGGCGGCCTGGTACGCCACAACTCCCCCGAGCAGTGGCACAAGGACGAGATCGCTTCCACCGTCGTGGACCAGGAGCTCAGGGCCGCCGCCCGGTCCGCAGCTGCCCACCCTCCTGCCCCGCCGAAGCGGCCGCCGGTACGGCACCACCATGACGAATGCGACACGGTGCAGTACGAGGGCGGCGCCTGCACCTGCGACCTCATTGAGCAGTACGGACCGCCCTCCGAACGGGACGACTACTGAGATGCCTTCCGGCCGCTTCCCCCACCGGACCCCGGGCCTGCGCAGTCGCTTGCGCTCCTCCGCGGGCCAGACTCGCGCTTCACTCGCCCGCTGACCTGGGCCTACACACCTCGTGCTGTGTTGAACTTGATCACACGGCGTCACTGTTGGATCACAGGTGTGGTATCACTTTGATCGTTTACAGGTCTGCGGGCGGGGAGAAACACGATGCTGCATGCGATGCCGGGCGACGCCCGGTGGGAGTTCCGGATACTCGGACCGCTCGAGGTTCGGCTCGACGGACAGGTGTGGGAGGTGTCAGCGCCGCGCCTGAGATCGGTGCTCGGTGCGCTGCTGTTACGTGCGGACGAGGTGGTCCCCGTCTCCTACCTGGTCGACAGCGTCTGGGAAGCGGACCCGCCCGCCGATCCGCCTGGTCAGATCGCCACCTGTGTTTCCCAGCTCCGCCGTAAGTTCGAGCAGGCTGGTGCCGGGCAGGACCTGATTCTCACGCAGCGGCCCGGATACCGACTCTCCACGGAGCGAGTGCGACTTGACACCCTCGACTTCCATTCGCTACGGGAGGAGGCGCGCCGGTGCGATGAGGACGGCGATCCCAGGCGTGCCCTGTCACGGCTGAAGACGGCGCTCTCGCTGTGGCGTGGGCCTGTGTTGTCCGGGATCCCATGCCGGGCATGGCAGCCAGCGGTCCGCCGATGGGAGGAGGAGCACATCGCCGCCCGGGAGACCTGCTCGGACATCCAGCTCAGCCTTGGCTTGTACGAGGACCTTGTCACCGAACTATCAGGATTTGTCCAGCAGTACCCGCTTTTGGAACGCCCACGGGCCCAGTTGATGCGTGGCCTGTTCCGCTCCGGGCGGCAGTCCGACGCGCTGCAGCTCTACCACGACACGGCCGACCTGCTGCGGGAGGAACTCGCCGTGCAGCCGGGCAAGGAGCTGCGGGATCTGCACAAGCGGATGCTGCAAGGCGACGATCCGGGTGCGGAACATGGACCCGAGGCCGCGGCCTTAATTCCCTGGCACCGTCCCGAATCGCCCAGTCGGATGACCCCCACCCGGCACGAGCACGCTCCGGGCCCACGTACAGCGCGGGCCGGTACCCCATGCCAGCTTCCGGGCGACCTGGCCGAGTTCGTCGGACGCGAGGACGAGATCGGCACGATGACCGAATGGCTCGTTCCTGGCCAGGACACTGCACCGGTTGCGGTGGTGGTGGGCCCCGGCGGCACAGGCAAGACCGCCCTCGCCGTCCACGTAGCCCACCGGCTGAGATCTGTCTTCACCGACGGGCAACTGTACGTCGACCTGCACGGTACGGACAGTCATCCGGTCACGGCCGAGGAGACTCTCGCCCGCTTCCTGCGCGAACTCGGCCTGTCGGGCGCCTCCATACCCAGCTCGCTCGACGAATGCGCCGTGCTGTTTCGTACTCTGCTCGCCGACCGTCACATGCTCCTCGTCATGGACAACGCAGGGGATGCAGACCAGATCGTCCCCCTGTTGCCCGGCACGGGAAGTTGCGGCGTGGTCATCACCAGCCGAGCCCGGCTCACCACCGTACCCAACACCCGAGTCCTGGAATTGGGGGTTTTCGGGCAACAACAGGCGTATGCCCTACTCAACCGGCTGGTCGGAGAGGAACGGCTGTCCGCGGAGCACGCCGTCGCCGCCCAGCTGATCGAGTACTGCGGCAGGCTGCCGCTCGCGGTGCGCATCGTGGCGGCCAAGCTGGCCTCGCGGCCGCACTGGACACTACGCAAAGCCGCTTCCCGCCTGGCCGACGAGCGCCGCAGACTCGACGAACTCACCCATGAGAACCTTGAGGTGCGCAGCAGTCTCGAGCTGTCGCACCAGGGGCTCAGCCTCGCCGCGCGCACACTGCTGCGACGTCTGTCTTTGCTGGCGACGTCCGACTTCTCGGACTGGATATGCGCCCCGCTCATGGACCTGCCCCTGCATGACGCCGAGGATGCTCTCGAGGAATTGCTGGACGCCCGGCTGATCGACGTAATCAGCCCGGCGGCTAGCCCGCAGCCCCGCTACCGTCTGCACGATTTGGTGAGGTTGTTCGCCCTGGAACGCTTGGCCGAAGCGGAGCCCCAGGCAGAGCAAGCTGCGGCCGTCTACCGTTCGGCCGCTACCACTCTGGCCATGGCCTCCTTGGCCCACCGCACGGTGTGTGGTGGGGACTTCACCGTGGTGCACAGTTCGACACACGAGTGGCCGGCCTCCATCGACGTGGTCGAGCACATGGCCTCCGACCCGATGCGATGGTACGAGTCCGACCGGGCAACCATCACCGCGCTGTGCCTGCAGACGGCCGAATGGGGGGAGGACGAGCTCGCTTGGGACCTCGCCGCCACCTCACGGTGTCTGTTCAGCGTCCGCTTCCACTTCGACGACTGGCGGCTCACCCACGAGAGCGCCCTCAAGGTGGTGCGCCGCCAGGGCAACCGCCGGGGCGAGGCGGCCCTGCTGCTGGGACTGGGCGACCTGTATCTGACCAAGCGCCGCTACGACCGCGCGATTCCGTTGCTGGAGAAGTCGTGCCAGCTTTTCCAGGAGGTCGGGGACCGGCACGGATATGCCCTCGCACTGCGCAAGGCCGCCTGCGCCGACCGGATCGGCGGCCGCATCGAACTGGCGCTGGCTCGCTGGCAGGAATGCCTGCCGGTCCTCGAGGAATTCGGCGATCTCGAGGCTCAGGCTCAGGTGCTGCGCTGGACCGCGCAGACCCAGCTGGAGCTGGGCAGAAAACAGCAGGCAGAAACGTATCTGCGCGCGGCGGAGGTAATCGTGGCGTCCTTCAGCAGCCGCAGTGCGGCCCAGGTCCGGTTCAGCCTGGCGGAGATGGACCTGGCGCGCGGTGAACTCGACCGCGCGGCGCACGGGTACGCGGAGAGCCTCGTCGCGGCGACCACGCTCGGTGACCTCAGCGGCCGCTGCGTCGCCCTCCTCGGACTCGGAACGGTCGACGTCCGGCGCGGAGCGCTCAAAGAGGGTGAGAGACGGCTTGGACAGGCCCTCAGTCTTGCACGGGACATCCAGGACCCGCTGCTCGAATCGGAGGTGCTGCTTGCTCTGGCGCGGGCACATCAAGCCGCCGGGGACGGTGACGGTGCAGCGGCCCTCTTGAATGAGGGCGCCGAACTTTGCCGCCTGATGGGCGCGCCGACCCGTCACGAGACTTTTCTGCGTGCTCGTGCTGCGCTCGGTGCTCAGCCAGTAGATTCGGCGGGCAGCCGCGTGCTATAGGTGGCGCTGCCCTCCCTTGCACGGAGCACCACGGTCCGGCTGTTTAGATCCGACCGGGCGCTGCGGAGGTCCTGCGCGCGGCGGCCGAACCCTACGGTCCGGCCGTCGGGACAGGCCGGACCGTAGGGGCTGGTCTCGACCTGGAGGGTGCGTTCCTCGCTCCATCCGCGCATCCGGAATTCCCCCCGGCCCAGGTGTTCCAGCGAGCAGAACGGTCTGCCGGCCAGCAGCAGCCTGGGGGTGCCACCGTGATCCGCGATCTCCGCCGTGACGATCCCCCGGTGCGGGCCGCGTGGGAGATGGTGCCCTGGTTGCTCCCAGTTGACGAAGGTCTCCGGCATGGGAAAACGGCAGAGGTACGGGCGCAGCCGCTTGGGGGTCAGCGGGACCTCGGGTCGTCGTACGAGAGCGGCCGACAGCGACAGCATCTCGCGGAACGGTGCAGGAAAGAGCGCCCCCAAGGCTGGTGTGTAGCACAGGTCGACGATGAGCTGGACCGCGGCGTAGGGTTCCTGGTTCACGAGTGCGTGCACTCGCCACGAGGCGGTGAACCAGGGCGTCCCCGGTTGCCAGGCATGGTTTCCGTCGACGAAGACCGCCCGGACCCGCTCACCTCCGGTGATCGGCATGTGCACTCGGCACAGACCCCAGGGCGGGCCCATCTTGGCCGACTGCAGATCGGTGACTCTGACCCCAGGGGGCAGTTCCACGAGCCGCACGCTCCGCGGCGGGCCCGGGAGTGCCCGCAGCACCTTGCGCACGGCCGGCAGGTGCGCGAGCCACTTGGTCGCGCTGAAGTCCTGCAGCCCCGGGCCGCCCGCATCCGTGCGATGCGGATCCCCTCCGATGCTGTACAGAGGGAGGACCCGCCGCCCTCGGACCGCGGACAGCGGGGCGCCGCACCGATCGGCGAACGCGGCGAGTTCGGCCCGCAGGTGGTCCGCGTCATACCCTCCCTCCAGCTTCACGCAGTCGGGCAGTCCCCGGCCCTGGGGATCGTAGATCCGCTTCGTCCCGCTCATGCCGCTCAGCCGAACTGGTCGAAGCAGAGCTTCACGACCATCCCCGTCACCACCACGAGCAGTACGGTGCGCACAAAACCCGACCCTCGCTTCAATGCCGTCCGCGCGCCCAGCATGGCACCGGCGATGTTGCAGAGGGCCATCCCGGCGCCCAGGAGCCAGAGCACCTGCCCCTGGGCGGCGAACACGGTGAGGGCGCCGAGGTTGGTGCCCACGTTCACCACCTTGGCCAGCGCGGAGCTCTGGAGGAACTCCAGGGACAGGAGACTGGTGAACATCATGATGAGGAAGGTGCCGGTGCCGGGCCCGAACACGCCGTCGTAGAAACCGATACCGCAGCCAGCCACCGCGATGACGGCCAGCTTGCGGCGCCGGCCGACGGGTTCGGACTGCTGTACGGCTCCAAAACCCGGGCGGATGGTGACGAAGGCAGCCACCGCGATTAACAACGCCATGATGACCGGCCGAAACCAGGCCGCGGGCAGGCTGGACGCGGACAGCGCTCCGAATCCGGCTGCGGGAACGGCCAGCGCCGCGGCCGGGAAGGCGATGGTGCGGTCCAATTTCGTCTGGCGCGCGTACGTCACCGCAGCCACTGTCGTCCCCGTGATGGCGGTGAGCTTGTTCGTCCCGAGCGCTACCGACGGCGGCAGCTGCGGGAATGCCATCATCAGGGCAGGAATGAGCACCAGCCCGCCGCCCCCGACCACAGCATCAACCCACCCGGCGGCCGCCGCAGCGGTCAGCAGGGTTGTCACACCTACGGCATCCAAGGCCATCTTCCTGTTCTCTTGCTCGACCTGGCCGGCTATATCCGGGCCCCGGAAGAGGGGCGGCGCGATGCGCTTCCGCGACTGATGTCAGAACACGCCGGAGATCTTGCGCAGTTCGGGCAGCACACGGTTGCGGAGCATCATGCGCTCGGTCCATCGCGGTACCGACCTCAAGGAGTAGCACCGGCGCAGCCACCGGTCCGCTCCGTCGAAGCGGGGGGTGAAGGCGGAACGACCGTGTGCGGCGATGTGGTTGTCCACCACGACGAGGTCACCGGGAGCGAGTACGAGCTCCCGGCAGACCTGCTCCAGTGCCTCGGACAGCGCCCTCAGCGCGGCGGTCGCCTCGTCGTCGGGACCGGTCGTGGTGTGCGAGTTGAAGCGCATGAACAGATGAGACTCGTGTCCGAACAGAACCGGGTGCGGTCCCGACATGGGGCGAGGTCCCACGATGTTGCGGGCGAAAGATGTGGGATAGGCACTCTGGAAGACGGGCCGGCGCAGGACGTCCCGCTGCCCAGGCGTCAGCAGCTCGTACGCCTCGCGGACGGACGCCACCCGAGTGGCGGCGACCGCATCGTGATCCTGTCGCAGGCACAGCAGTCCCAGGAAGTCCGGACGCAGTGGGTGGTGGACGTTCTCCGTATGGAAGTCGAAGGCCACCGAACCGCTGTTCTCGATCCGCTGTTCCTCACCCGGGACAGGGTGCACCTCGTGGATGAGAGCGCCGCCCTTCTCGTCCTCGTATCCGATCAGCGTGCCGAACAGATCGGCGACGAGCGTCATAAGGCCGGTCGTCGTGTGGCCCACCAGCTGGGGGCCGCCATGCTCCTGGGGAGTGCTGGGAAGCTCACCCACGGGCAGCCCACGGACCAGAAAGAAGCCCTGCGTCGATGAGCCCGAGGCGAAGTCGAGCAACGCTGCGCGCAGGCCCTGAGGTATGTCCAGCAGCAGATCCGCGAGATCTGTGGTTCCGGCCCCCTCGAGCGCTGCGGCACGGGCCGCCAGATCTCCCATGGTGACTGCTTCGAGCTCCTGCAGCTGGTACTCGTTCTGCAGCATTTTCACATTCATCGGATGCTCCTCGCCGGACGGCTCGACTGCCCGGTTTTCCGGGCAGGTCAGACAGTAGGAGCCCCCGATGCCCGATCAATGTCAGGTTTCTGTCCGCTCGATGCTCGGCAGCAACATCGCCCTCCCGTAGCTTGCCGCAGCAAGTTCAGTCGGTTCCGCCGTCCTGCGTCCTGCTCCAAGGGTGGGTGGAGCAGGACATCCTCCGCTGCTCCACCCGCCGCGGAGGGGAGCCGACTCATTAAAGGAGGTAGAGGTGTCAGTCCTGTTTCACGGCGGTCCCGTACGTGAGCGAGTCTCTGACCGGGCCTTCCGGGTCCTCGCGGCGATGCGGGAACTGGGGAGCGGTCCCCATGCGCTGAGCACCATCGTCGGCAGAACCACTCTCAGCCGGTCCACCGTGCAGCGCCTGATGCATTCCGGGATGAAAAACGGAGTCATCTGGCAACCCCGCCACGGTCACTACGCGCTCATTGAGCAGCCCGACGGCCGGAAGGCACCGCTGGGCAGGCTGGTCCCCGCGCTTCCGGCGGCCCAGCAGGCACTCGGCTTCCTCAGCGAGCGGACCGGCCATTGCGCGGGGTTGCACGCCACGGTCCTTACGGACGAGCCCGTCCAGCTGTGCGTCGCCCGGGTAACGGCTCCGGGCGACGCTGCCACGCACCCGGTGATCGGCCAGCCTTGGCCGCTCGAGGCCAACGCCGCAGGGCAGGTGATCTCCGCGTACCTCGACCGCCAACATCCGCATCCGCGAGCGGGCGAGACCATCCGTCTGCGCGGCTGGGCCGCATCCCCGGGTCCTGGGCCGGGGACGAAGATGCTGGCCATGCCCATCCTCCGATTCGGCATCCCGTTGGGGGCCATGAGCCTCACCGGGGACGCCGATCGCCTCGAGGCCGGGCTGCTCGCTCATGTCACCGAGCTCAGGCGCGCGACTGCCCAGCTCTGGACACCGGAAGGACCCTTCGGGCAGGCGACACGGCTCAGTAGACGTAACGCGTCCAGCCCTGGCCAGGGACATAGACCTCATGTCCCGAACGGTTGACGTAGGCAGTTCCACACCCGACCGTCAGAGTGCCCGTACCGGTGGTGGCACCACTGGTCTTCTGGCTTGTGTAACCCGTGGTGGTGACGCATTCCACCCAGGCCCGCACCTGCCGCCCGCACGGATTGCTAGTGACCCTGACGGTCAGCGTCCTCCCGGACACCGAACCGGAAGCGCTGGTCACACAGCTGGGGTCCGGCGGCAGCGCCGCGCTCGCGGTGGGCACCAACCCCGGCAGACCAGCGCAGGCGATCAACGCCGCGATTCCGGTCACCGCGCTCTTCAAGGCCCGTTTCATGTTGCGCATGCGATTCCTCCAGAGTTTCTCGGGGCACGTTCCCCGCGCCGTACCTTCCCTAGTGATCAAAGCGGGTGGCCGGAGGGCCGGCCAGCATCACTGGGGCAACGGGTCAAGTGGTGACTCAATGACACCCGCCGCAACTGCCGGGACTACGAGCGACTCCCCCAGCACGCCGAAGCCACCTGAATTGGGCGTTCACCACCCTCATGGCCCGGCGCCTGGCCCGGAAAGCCGGTCCAGGTGTTTGTAAAAGGCGCGCACGAGACGGGCGCGGTTCTGGAACGCAGCGCGCGGTGCCCTCGATCGGCACGGACAGCCGGCCTTCTGCCTCGCGCAGGACGACGTCGGCGAGCGCCCGGGAGCTGCTGTCCTTCGGCAGCTGGGCGGCACGGCGGCGAACGTCGGAGGCGACGGCGCGCGCGTGGCCGGTGAGATGGAGGGCGATCTGCTCGTAGTCGCGTTCGGCCAGCGCCTCCGGGCCGGTCCACGCCAGGACGGCCTTCACCAGGCACTCGTACGGCTCGCGGTCGAGCGGGAGGCCGGCTTCGATCAGCCCCTCCGGGTCGTACAGGACCGTGTGCGTGCTGGTGTGCATGGCAGGCCTCGCTGCTGGGGCGTCGTCGCGCGGGTGGCCGGCGGTCACCGCTGGTGGTCCGTCGGTGCTGTCGACGCTACGCACCTGTGGTCCGGGCGCTCAACGAAGTTGCGGAGAATTGCGGGACTTCACTCCAGGGCGTCGATCGCGGCCTGGATGAGGGCGCGGGCGGCGTCTCCGTAGACGGCCATCTCTGCGAGGCCGGCGAACGCCCTGACGTAGTCGGCGAGCTCGCGTGGCTGTGTCACCTTGATCTCCGCTGTCAGCGTCTCCACCACGGCCATGGTGTCGTCGTGGACGTAGAAGGCTTCCAGCGGCCACACGGTGCGCTGCGCGGTGAACGGGATGATCCCCAGCGAGACGGAGGCGAGCGGCATCACGGCCAGGAGGTGGCGCAGCTGCCCGCGCATCGCGTCGGGTTCTGCGGTGCGGAAGCGCAGGACGGACTCCTCCGGCCTCAGCTTCCGGCCGGTGACGGTGACGCCGCCTGAACACTCCGGACCCGCCGGGCGCCGCGGCCGCCCGCTACTCGGTGGCGTGCTCAGGGTCCGGCAGTTGGGGCGGGAAGTGGCGCTCCAGGATTTCCACCCACCGGTGCAGGACCACGAAGCCGGTGGTGTCGGCCTGCGCCTGGACCAGCTCGGTCAGGGCGTCGACGAACGGCTGGGCGGGGCTGTCCGGCGGCAGGGTTTCGGCAGCCTGCTTCAGCCGCTCGTGCACGGTCGGGAAGAGCTCCTTGGCCCACTCGTCCTGTTCCTTGATACGCCGGGAGCCTGCCTCCAAGCTGATCTGCATGACGGTCCACTCCGGACAGTCGGAGGTGTGCCAGATCTCGTACGGCGTGCCGCCCGCGACGCGGACGTTCTCCCGGGCGGGGCCCGCTGTGCAGTCCGGGCACAGTTCGCCCGGCGTCTCCGCGAAACCGTCCTTCATCTCTCGCTCCCTCCGCCTGGAAGGTCACGAGCCTGCCACGGAAGATCACGCGGTGACCAGGGCTTTGCCGCGAGGCCTTCTCGCGAGGCAGGGCAGGGGTGGCCTTGCGCGGGGTCGGTCGTCCAGGGTGGGGCGATGAGCGCACTGCGACCCGGTGACATCACCGACGAGATGATCCAGGCCATGGACGCGGCCAAGCGGCAGGGACTGCAGAAGGATCTGCGCGCCCTCGCCGCCAACATCCGCGCCGACGTCGAAGGCCGCTACGACAGCGCGGAGCCCGGGTGGCGCTCGGGTGTCGAGTGGACGCTGCTGTGGATCGAGAACACCGCCGCCCAGCTGACCGGGGCAGGCCGGGCGCCGGGGCCGGCGGCCGGGATCAGGGCGTGTCGCCGGAGTAGTAGAAGCGGCAGCTCACTCCCGGGCCGGCGGCCGGGCGCGGGTCGTCGGGGAGCGGGTCGTACAGCGCCCGGCCGCCGGGCCACCGCCCCAGCTCGGTCATCAGGGCGACGCCGTCGCCTACCTCTTCCGGCCGCCAGCCCGTGATGTCGAGCAGCAGGCCGTCCAGCGGGCCGCCGACCAGCGCGGCGTACGTCTGGTGCGGCAGCGGGCCCGGGTTGGGGTCGCTGTGGTCGCGTCCGTACACCCGGCCGCGCAGCAGCTGCTCGTCACCATCGTTCATCCGGCCAGCCTCCCAGCCGCCACCGACAGCGGGACAGAGCCGGCGGGCCCGGCCTGGGTGGAGGCCGGGCCCGCTGTGCTCACCGCGGCTTGGGCAGCGACAGCCTCCGCCGCTCCTCACCATGGCCGACGACCCGCCACACCGGCCGGTCAGCCCCGACGTGGGTGAGCTGGTGCAAGGTCGTCGTCGCCACGGTCATCTGATGGTTGCGGCGGGCACGGTCGTGGAAGGCGGCCTCCCTCGTGTCCGGGGCCGCACGGCGCGGCGCCGGGGCGAAGACGAACAACACCAACGGGAAGCGCCGGTCCACGTGCGGCCCGGCGTAGGACTCCTGCCAGTGGTTGCGCGGGGGGCGGGCGGCGTTGCCGCGCCCGGACGCCGGTGCGTTGCGGTAGGCGTCGTACCGCTCCAGCTTGGCGATCAGACGGGCGTAGGACATGGTGCGGTCGATCTCCACGAACGTACTGGAGCCGTCGGCCAGGAGCGCCACGGCGTCGGGCACGAGGTTCCCGGCCGGGGTGGGGTGGGCGACTTCCACCCGCCAGTCGGCATGGTGGGCCATCTCCGCCTGGTGGAAGGCGATGACGGTGTCGACCAGGGCGAGGCCGTGCTCGCGCAAGCCCGTCTTGCTGGCCGCGATGCGCTTGCCCGTCGCCCGGCCGGCCGTCGGCGCGAGCTCACCGGAGGCGGCGGCTTCGGCGAGACCCGCCGGGGTGCAGTACCAGTAGCTCTGCTGGGCGCGGTGGGTCCAGCCGACCAGGGCCGGGGATTCAGCGAGCAGGTTGCGCAGCGCGCGGCGGACATGGTCGGTGCCCTGCTGGTGTGGCAGGAGCAGCGCCTTGAGCTGGCGGGGTGTGGCCAGGCGCAGCTGGGCGAGGGTGAGCAGGACCTCGCCGCGGAGGTCCGCGCCGGCCTTCGTCGCGGCGGCCTTCCGGGGCCGGGACGCTTCTCCAGGTACATCAGTAATAGGAGAAGAGAAGTTGCAACCGGCCGGAGCAGGCGAATCGGGGGTCTGATCAGCAACAACCATCAGTCGGCGGCTGGAAGCTGCGGGGCTGGGAGCGGGGCTTGCCGCGGGGCTTGTCGTAGGGCTCGCCGTCGCAGCGGGGTCCGCCGGGGCCGGCGGGGTGTGCGGGTCGGGTGCGGTGGTCATCGCGTCCTCGGGTTTCTCCGGCCTGCGGGCCGGGGCGGCAGTCGTCCGGCCCGCGCGCGGATCTGCGCACGGGCCGGAGCCACCGTGTGAAGCCACCCCTTGTCCGCGGTCTGACCGCCGCCGACACTGGGCGCCCGATTCCTCCTTGACCGCACCTTGCAGTCCGGTTTTATCCGTGACCGGAGTCACGTCGGCACCGTGTCCCGGAGCGCGGTCTCTGTCCACAGGGCCGAAGTTCGAGGGTGTCTTCGAGGCCGCCGCAATCAGCAGGGGCGGCACGAACGTGAGGAGCACCCATGCCCGAGAACACCGTCGCCACGCCGCTCGCCCCGATGGAGCCGGACGACGTCGCTGACGCCTTCGCCTACATCCGGGCGCTGCAGGCCGACGACATCGACACCGCCTGCGCGGTCGCCGACGACACGGGCCCGGAGCTGCGCCGGCTGCTCCTGGACGTCGCCGCGCGCATCTTCATCCCGGTCACCGCCGTGGACGACTGCGACGGGGAGCCGTGTGCGCACTCCTTCCTGGCAGCGGCACTCGGGCGACTGCTCCTGGAGGTCCTGTGCCACGCCGACGGCGCCTGCCTGGCTTTCCCGCCGGGCATCGCCCAGACCATCGTCCGCTTCACCGAGAACATCCTCACCGAGGAACACAGCGACGTCGCCGACGCCCTGCGACAGCTGGAGGCCGCGGGGATGAAGCAGGCGATGGAGGCGCACCGCACCACCGCATAGCCGCACCTCCGGGATGGCGGTGGTGCGGTCCAGCGCGCACCCCTGGCGCACCACCGCACCATCGCGGTGCGTTCCACCGCACCACCGCACCGCACGGGGCGCGCGCCACGGCCGGGCGGGCTCCTCTATCACACACCCCCTTGACCGCGACCTGATCGCAAGCCGAAACCGGCGATGTCAAGACATCTCAGGGGGTTAAGAAGTCAAGCTGATGGCTTTGCAGCCGAGTCACCGGGGCCAGCCTGCTGTGTCATGGTGGCGTCCAGTTGCTCGATCGACCAGGGTGAAGACGGTCAGAGCGGCTGTCGACGCGGCCCCCGTCGCCAGGGCATCCGCCACGTATCGGCCCAGGTCCGGCCGCATGATGTCCACGATCCCGAACAGTACGAAAAACCCAGTGAGGGACGCCGCGACAGCAGCCCGCCAGCAGCGGTGATACGCGATGAACCACTGGGCCAGGCCCAGGCCGATCAGGGGGGCCGGGGACAACTGCGGCTCGTCCATGGCGGCGAGCACCCCATATCCCAGTCCGCTGACTATCCAGCAGGCGGCGCTCAGGAGTGCTGCCTCGCTCCAGGACACGGGCCGCTTCACTTGTGCCGTCCGTGCCGTGCGACGACGGCGCCACCGGCCCGACGGCGTGCCCGCCGCTGGGACACGCCTGCCGCGGTCACCGAGAAGAGCAGGAGTGGCCCGGCAGCCCAGTAGAGCACGGCCATCGGCCAGGCGGGCTGCTTGCCGACCAGCATGGTCGTCATCTTGGCAGCCATACCGATACCCAGCAGTACATAGCCGAGACCCCAGGCCCGGGCCACCCATACGGGACCCCCGATCGGCTGCGGCGGCCGGTGCGGCCGGAGAACAGACAGTCCGCCCAACCACGCGCAGCCCAGCGCCAGTACCGTCATGAACACTCCCCCGGCCGTGTCCAACGCGTCGGTCTGTATCCCGAGCATCCGCGCCCCACTCTTCTCATGTCACGCGCCCCTGAAGCCAAGGTCCGCCCCGGTCAGCATGATCGCAGTCCGGGCGCAACGCCTCACCTGCAAGGCTCGGCAGATAGCTGAAGCGCTGCCTTCCGGTATCCGGCAATGTGGGTGGCTCGGACGACGGTCACTCAGGCGTTTGGAGGAGTGGCGGGAAGGCGCGCTGTTCGTCGAAGTGCTGCCGGATCTGGAGGCAGTTATGGAGCTGACCGAGGAAGCGGTTGGAGCCCATCGTCGCCCGGCGCACCGGAGTGGGCTCCACTCGGTGAAACCCATCGGGTGGAGCCCACTGAGTGGAGCCCACTCGATGTTCTGCATCCGGTGGCGATGCGCGGCATCGGGTGGACTCCACTCGGTGGACGGTGCCCGGCACCGTCACCACAGCCAGGCGGTGGAGTGCCGCACCCGGGACAGGGCGCGGGCATCCCGGTGCGCGGCGGCGTTACCGACCCGGTTCTGCCGGGAGCGGGGCCGGCGCGAGTTCGCGGCGGCGAGGCGTCGCTTGGCGGCTTCCTGGAGTCGCTTTCGCTGCTTGCGCAGCTCCGCCTTCTTCTCGGCCTTCGACTTCGGCTTCCGGGGGCGCTTCCAGATCGGCTGCCATCCCAGGGGCTCGTCGAGCTCGGGCTCCTGGTCCTCGTCGAGCGCGGCGGTCATCTGCTCGCGTGCGGCACGTCTCCCGTCCACAGCCTTCCCTGCCGCTCGTAGCTCTAGTGATCACCGTCGCGGTGCTTGTGCTCCTGCTCCTGGGCGGGTTCGTTCTCTACCTGGCATGGCAGCACCCTTCCCTGGCCGGCCCGATAGGCGCTGCAGCCGCTGCGATCACCGTGCCCCTCACCCTCCTGGGCATCGTCCTCGCGCTGACGAAGCGGTGACCAGACCTTCCGTCGTCCTCCGGGCCGGCGGGCGGGGCCAGGGCGTGCGAGGCGGTTCAGTCGGCCTGGAGGACCTCGCTGCGCGGGGCCGCCGGGGACCAGATCGGCGCCCTGCTGGGCATGACCGGAGACACCGCGCGCAAGAAGTTCTCCCTGCCCACCCGTCGCACCGGCCAGCACTCGGTGCCCGTCGTGCTGCCGCCCTCCTCGGCAGGCCCCGCTCCCGCGGCCGACACCGCCGGCCCCACAGCGCCCGGACGGCGCCGACGCCGGCGCAGGCAGCCACTCACCCCCGCCCCCGCACCGGTGCCCCGCGCGGCCCGCCACCGGCGGCCGGGACCTGGCCACCGTCCTCAGCCTCCAGCGCGCCTCCGGGCTCAGCCTGCGCGCGCTGGCCGGCCGCACCAGCCTCTCCCCCAGCTTCCCCTCCCGCGCCATGTCCAGCGAGCGCTTCCCCTCCTGGAAACACGCCTGCTCGATCGCACGCGCCTGCGGTGCCGACCCCGAGGTGTTACGCCGGGTCTGGGAATCGTCCAACGCCCGCCGCGACAACCAGCCCTGCCCCTCCACCCTCGCTGCGCTTCCTGCACCTGCGCGCCAGCAGCCCCGCCCCCAACGCCATCGCCGTCGCCAGCCGCTGGGTCCTCACCACCGGCACCGTCGCCTCCCTCCTCGAAGCCACCGTCCTGCCACCCCGCGACGTCCTGCACACCTTCGTCCAACTCCTGGGCGGCGACACCGACCACTTCAACCAGCTCCTGGACAACGCCCACCACGAAGCCGAACACGACACAGCCCTCCAGCAGCCACCCACCCCCGCCACCGACGAGCCACCCTCACCGAAGCCCTCCGCCAACGCACCCTCCCGCCCACCACCATCACCCCCCTCGGAAGGCATGACACACCGACGGCCTCGGCACGGGGCTGTGGGCCCACCAGAGAGAAGGCGCGGACCGGGCGGCTGCCGGTCAGCAGCGTCCGGCTCGATCCACTGCTACAGGCCACCCGCTTCCTTGACCGGTATACCGGTCAAGACCCCTTCCCTCCCGACGGGACCAGCCACCTTCCGCAGCCGCAGGGCGAGACCGCCGCGGGCGGCGGCCTCATGCCCGCTCTGTCGCCATCTGGCCATGACCGACCCATTGGCTCCCTCACAGACGGTGCCGTTGCCCGCGTTCACCCGCCACACGCCGGCAGCGTTCTGTCCCTCAGGGCCCATGCTGAGGCTCCTTCAGCCATGTTCACGTCGACGAGTCATTCGGGACCGCCCGTCACCCACCCCGCCGCACAGCCCACGTACACAGCCGCCCGCATCGCAGCGGAAACGGCAGGGGGAACACGCAGCCCTGATTCCGCCGGGCCATACCGCGTAGACTGAGTCAACCGAAACCAACAAGATCGGAACCCCCACCCCTTGCCAAGACCCTCCAGTAAAGTAATGGCAAAGCTCTGACAACAGAGCAGGTCAGGAAGGGTTCTCTCCGCGCGAGCGGAGGTGAGCCGGATCGTCGCATGCTGAGTGACGACGAGACCGAGTTCTCTCCGCGCGAGCGGAGGTGAGCCGATGGTCGGGTCGCCGGCGATCAGGGAGACGCCGTTCTCTCCGCGCGAGCGGAGGTGAGCCGGATGTGGTGGCGGGGGTCGATTTCCAGGGAGCGTTCTCTCCGCGCGAGCGGAGGTGAGCCGACCGGCTCCAACTCTCGGTAGCGGCCGGACTCGTTCTCTCCGCGCGAGCGGAGGTGAGCCGGCGTGGGCCGAAGCGGACGAGCTTGCGCTCCTGTTCTCTCCGCGCGAGCGGAGGTGAGCCGCCGGGGTCGAACGTCTTGATGCGGACGCGTTGGTTCTCTCCGCGCGAGCGGAGGTGAGCCGCCTGAGGCATGCCCGGAGTGCGGCAGCCCCGTGTTCTCTCCGCGCGAGCGGAGGTGAGCCGGGACATCGTGACCGCGGCCGTGCCGGTCCCGGGTTCTCTCCGCGCGAGCGGAGGTGAGCCGGCGAACGCTGCCGCCAAGGCCGCCAACAATGCGTCCTCTCCGCGCGAGCGGAGGTGAGCCGAACCACGACGGCTGGGTCGACGGGCAGAAGGGGTCCTCTCCGCGCGAGCGGAGGTGAGCCGCCGCTGCCCGGCCTCGTACACCTCCATGTAGGGTCCTCTCCGCGCGAGCGGAGGTGAGCCGCCGCGGGAGCGCTGGATGACGACGTGGGCGCCGTCCTCTCCGCGCGAGCGGAGGTGAGCCGTTGTAGCCGATCCCGGCCCAGCCCTTCGCCTGGTCCTCTCCGCGCGAGCGGAGGTGAGCCGCGTCTGGGTGCCGCGCCTGCTTCTTCACCGAGGTCCTCTCCGCGCGAGCGGAGGTGAGCCGGCACGCCAGGGCTGAGTCTCCAACCTGATGGGGTCCTCTCCGCGCGAGCGGAGGTGAGCCGCATTTCGTCGACTACTCCATTGCGAGTGTCGTGTCCTCTCCGCGCGAGCGGAGGTGAGCCGGCCGTTGCCGACGCGCAGAAGGAGGCTGCGAAGTCCTCTCCGCGCGAGCGGAGGTGAGCCGCTCCCCCGCCACGGCCCCGCCCTCCGGTTTCAGTCCTCTCCGCGCGAGCGGAGGTGAGCCGTTGCCGCATGACCACCACCAGCAGCGCCCCGGGTCCTCTCCGCGCGAGCGGAGGTGAGCCGTTCCGGACAGCGGCACCCATGCGGGACAGCGCGTCCTCTCCGCGCGAGCGGAGGTGAGCCGCGAGGCTGCGGCTGCGGGCGAGCCCGTGGGCGGTCCTCTCCGCGCGAGCGGAGGTGAGCCGGCCCTCATCGCGAACAACGGGCTGGTCGACACGTCCTCTCCGCGCGAGCGGAGGTGAGCCGGCAGGGCGGGCTCGGTTGTCGGCCCTGGATGGGGCCTCTCCGCGCGAGCAGAGGTGAGCCGTTAAAACCGGCGGCGCACCCCACGGGGGTCGCGTCCTCTCCGCGCGAGCGGAGGTGAGCCGCAGCCCCGGGACGGCCTGGGGAGCCCAGGTACGGTCCTCTCCGCGCGAGCGGAGGTGAGCCGGACATGACATGCCCAAGGACTCGGGTCTTACCGTCCTCTCCGCGCGAGCGGAGGTCAAGTGGGGGAAGGAACCGGCGCAGACGAAGCATTCTTCCTGCTCAGAGCCCATTGTCAGTGCCCTCTGGTAGCAGTATCGCCGTGACGAATCAGCAAGGAATTGCCGTGCCTTGTGCCTGTCCTGATCCCAGGCTCTGGGGGAAGGAGCGCGGTCTCGAGCGCGCGTACCCAGTGATGTGCCATCTCCTGGACGTTGCCGCGGTCTTCGGCGTTCTGTGGGATGTGCTGCTGTCCGCCGCGGCTCGGGAGAGGTTTGCCGAGCAGTTGGCTCTGGATGTGAAGGACTGCCGAGCGGTGCTGTCGTTCTGGGCGGGTCTTCATGATCTTGGGAAGATCACGCCGGTCTTCCAGGCGCAGGTGCCGTCGCTGTTCGACAAGGTGCGCACCGATGCGGCTTATCTTTTCGCGCCGGGTGCCGAACGGGAGCGGGGGTTCCGTCACGAGATGGCGACGCACTGGTCGCTTGCCTCGCTGCTGGCGGAGGAGGGGTATCCGACGCGGCGGGGGACGACCGGTGTGGGCGGGGCGAAGGCTCCGGCGGCTCATTGGGTGGGGCAGCTGCTGGGCGGCCACCACGGGGTGTTCGGGGCGAAGGTGCCGGCGGCGCAGTTGCGGCTGCCGAGCCAGTATCAGCCGGGGCTGGGGGAGGCCGGCTGGGCGGAGCAGCGGCGGTTGCACTTCGAGGAGCTGCGGCGGGTGACCGGCGGGGAGGCCGTGCCGGGTGGTGTCCTGTCCGCGGACATGGCTGTGGTGCTGACGGGTCTGGTGGTCACGGCTGACTGGCTGGCCAGCCAGATCGGTGCCATCAAGCAGGTGCGGCCGGCCGACGGTGCCTGGCAGGGGACGCCTGCACAGGTCGACGCCCACTGGCAGCGGACAAGCGCTGCCGCGTCGGCGCTGGTGGCTGAGGCGCAGTTGGGCCGGGCCACGTTCGAGGCGGAGAGCTTCGGGGAGATGTTTCCGTTCTCTCCGAACCCGCTGCAGGGCGATCTCGTCGAGCATCTGCCGGGCCTGGTCGCCGAGGGCGGGGCGGGTCTGGTGCTGATGACGGCGCCCACGGGGGACGGGAAGACGGAGGCGGCCTTGTATGCCGCGTCGGTCCTGGGGCCGGCGGCGGGTGCCCGCGGAATGTATGTGGCGCTGCCGACGATGGCCACGGCGGACGCGATGTACAAGCGGGTGAGGAAGTTCGCCGAGTCCTCGCTCGGCGGGGAGCGCGCGCTCACCCTGCTGCATTCCATGGCCTGGCTGAACCCCTTGTACGGGCAGGCCGCCCAGGACGCCGCGGCCACGGCGGTCGGCCGCGGCCAGGCGGGTGAGGTCAGTGCGGACGCGGCGACGGCGGTGACGGCGGACGCCTGGCTGCGCGGGGCGAGGCACGGCTTTCTCGCTCCGCTCTCCGTGGGCACGATCGACCAGGCGCTGCGCGGGGTGTTGCCGCTTCGGTACAACGTGCTGCCGTTGTTCGGGTTGCACGAGAAGGTCTTCGTCGTCGACGAGGCCCACGCGTACGGCCCGTGGATGCACAAGCTGCTGCTCACCCTGCTGGAGTGGCTCGGGGCGATGCGCTCGCCGGTGGTACTGCTGTCGGCCACGCTGACCGGCAGCACTGCCGCGTCGCTGGTCAACGCCTACCGCCGCGGTGCGGGCTTCCTGGAGCCTGCCGCCATCGCCCCGTGCTACCCGGGCTGGCTGTACGCGAGCGCGGTCACCGGAGAGGTCTCGGCCCCCCGCCCGACCAGCAGCGGTCGTCCCCGCACCCTCGACGTGAGGGTGCGCCGGGTGGCTTGGGACGTCGCTGTGAAGCCGACGGATCCACCGCAGGCCGGAGGCCGCCGGGAGGCTCTTCGTGAGGAACTGCGGCCGGTCGCGGAGGCGGGCGGGACGGCTCTGGTCTGCTGCACGACGGTCCCCGAGGCGCAGGCCACCTACCGGGACCTGTGCGCCGCTTTCCCCGATCTCGCGGGGCAGGAAGGCGGGATCCGGCTGCTCCACTCCCGCTTTCCGGCGAACGACCGTCAGCGGATCACCGCCGACTGTGAAGCCGCCTACGGAAAGCCGCGGGCGGATCAGCCACCGACGGTACGGCCGGCGTCGATCCTCGTGGCCACGCAGGTGGTGGAGCAATCCCTCGATCTCGACTTCGACCTGGTCGTCAGCGACCTCGCCCCGCTGGCCCAGCTGCTGCAGCGCGCGGGCCGCGGCCGCCGCCACCGCCGGGGCCCCGGCGGGCGGCCGGTGTGGGCACAGGCCGAGGACCGGCCGAAGCTGGTCGTCCTCGACCCCTTCCGCCGCCCGCAGAAGTCGGACAAGCCGGCGACCTGGGGGTCGGTGTACGACGCAAGCCTGCTGATCCGCACCTCGCTGCTGCTCACCGAACGGGCCGCGGACGGCATCGTGGTGCCGGACGGCGTGCAGGAACTCGTGGACGCCGTCTACGCGCCGGACTTCGTCGACGGACTCGACGCGGCGGTGGAGCGGGAGCTGAAGTCCCTGGACGTGGAGCGTCTGGCGTCCGAGATGGCGGAGACCGACCTCGCCGCCATGGTGGGGATCAGCGGCCCCGGCAACATCGAGGGGCAGTTGCATCTCATCAGCCGGCGGCTCGAAGGCGTCACGGAGGAGCTGCTCACCACACGGCTGGGAGCGGACACCGGCCGGGTGCTGTGCGCGTACGTGCAGGAGGACGGATCCCTCACACTCGCCCGCGACGGCAGCGGCGGTCCGGTGCCCGGTCTGGACGGCAGGCCCCTGAGCCGGGACGACGTGGCCGCCGTCGCCGCCCACACCGCGCCGGTGCCCGGCAAGTGGGTCCGGGAGGGCGCCGATGCCGAGAGGGATCATCCTGCCCCGTGGAAGAAGATCTCGACGCTGCGGGATGTCGTCCTGCTCCCCATGCGCGAGGTCAAGGACGGACTGTGGACGTGTCCTCGCGGCGCGCACACGATTGGCGTTTCAGCAGCAGGACTTGAGCAATTTTGACCGACTGTCGATCTTGCCTGACCGATCGCCGGTCCGCTCTTCTCAGAGCAGCTACCTTCCTCTACCGTCAGACATGCCGCTCCAGCAGGTCGGACACAGTGCACACCTGGCCATTGCTGGAGCGGACCACCCGCTCTCGCGGGCAGGGGGGACACCTCGTCACGTCTCTCAGAGCCGCTACGGGGTCACCCCCGCTTCACACGGGGCCCTGTCCCATTCTGCCTTCCGTCTGGAGACCTATGCGGCCGACAATGAACATCCTTCACGAACCCTTCATCCCCGTCCGCTGGGCCCCGCACGCCGAGCAGCAGCCAGGTGCCGAAGAGTTGCCCTCCAAGGTCGGCCTGCTGGAGCTGCTGCTGCGCAGTCACGACATCGAGTGTCTGGCCATCGCGGAGGCGCCGGCGCATTCGGCGTTCCTGCGGGTCCTGTACGCCCTCACCAGCCGCGTGACGGGACTGGACGAGGCGAGGACCGGGCCGGACGACTGGCTGGAGCGGCGGGAGGAGCTCCTGGCGGAAGGCATGCTCCCGGAGGACAGGATCAAGGCGTACGCCGAGACCTACCGTGACCGGTTCTTCCTCTTCGACACGAGCCCGG
Source organism: Streptomyces sp. NPDC006384 (assembly GCF_042870695.1). Classification (NCBI taxonomy): domain Bacteria; kingdom Bacillati; phylum Actinomycetota; class Actinomycetes; order Kitasatosporales; family Streptomycetaceae; genus Streptomyces; species Streptomyces sp. NPDC006384. The sequence continues at coordinate 233,282 of NZ_JBIAHR010000011.1, read as the reverse complement.
ACGGCCGCCCCTGGATGCAGGACCCGCGGCTGGTGCAGCAGTGCGACGCGGCAAGCACGGCCGGGGTGAACAAGCTGGTGGTGACCAGGCCGTCGGGCAACAACCACTCCTGGTGGAAGCACAGCCTGGACACCCGCCCCGAACCGCTGTCCGCGTCCGAAGCCCTGCTCAACCTGCTGACCTGGCACTACTACGGCCCGTCCGGACGCTGCTCGTCCCGGGAGGTCGGCGGGGCGAAGAGCGCCAGCGCCACGGCAGGCCCTCTGCGGTCGGCGCTGTCGTACCACCCGGAGGGCGCCACGCTCTTCGAGACGCTGCTGGCCGGTCTGGTTCCGCCGGAGGAGAGTGTCGACCCGGAGCAGGACCGGTGCCCGTGGGAGTGGGACGAGCTTCCCGACCCCGAGGGTCCGCCGGCCGCCCTGACCGGGACGTGCTCGCGTCTGACCGCCGCCTCGATGCACGCCCTGCTCCTGGTGCCCGACGAGGACGACCCCTCCCTGGTGCGGGACGCCTACATCACCTGGGCGTACCGCAAGGGCCGCGGTGCCCGGCCGGAGGACGACTACCTGATCTGGCAGATCAGCAAGCAGGGCAACGTCTATCCGCGGCCGGCGGACTCGCAGCGGGCGCTGTGGCGGGACCTGGACGCGCTGCTGCTGATCGACCCGCCCGGCGTCGCGCAGCCGCGGCGGCCGAAGGTGTTCGAGTGGGCCGTCGAACTGCCGTTGGACCTGCGCGTGCATGCTCTGGGCTTCGAGCAGGACGGTCAGGCCAAGGACACCCAGTTCGTCGATTCCGTGACGCCGCCGGTCCTTGCCTTCGCCGAGAAGCGCTCGGCCCGCAGCAAGCCCGCCGTCGGCCGGCTGCGTGCGACGGGCGAGCGGTTCGGCAACCGCCTGGACCGCGCCCTGCGCCGGGCCTGGCGGACCTATGTGAACGATCCGAAGGACAGCGCGGAAGCCTGGGCCCAGGAGGGCGCCGCCCGGTACTGGCCCGCGGCGGAAGCCGAGTTCTGGAACCGGTTCCGTCTGCTGGACCGGACCGGGACCGCCCTGGACGCAGGCCTCGACGCCGACACGGCCCGCAAGGTGTTCCTCGGCCTCGCGATCCTCGCCTTCGACGAGGTCACCACCTCGGTGACACGCACCCAGCGCGGGGCCCGGGCCGTGGAGGAGGCCCGCGTCGAACTGTTCGGCGATTCCCGTTCCCGCAAGCCCGGCAAGGGCTCTGCGGCATGAACCAGCCTGCTGACCCGAAGGAGATCCCGGTGACCACACAGGCCCCGCCCACCGCCGCAGTTCCGGCTCCCCGCTCCGGTGAGGAGCCCACCCGCCTCGACCGCTACCGCGCCTTCACGCGGGCCGTGCTGGCGAAGTGCGAGGGCGACCCGGGTGCGCGAAGCGCGCTGCGGTCCGGCGTACGCAAGGATCTGGACTCGGTGCCGCGCATGCACCAGGTGATCGCCCATCTGGTGCCGCAGGACGTGTCCGAGGACACCCAGCGGGCGTACTACGCCGTTGCCGCGATGATCGCCGAGCAGGCACGCCGCGGAGGTGATGCCACCGACGCCGACGAGACCACGGCCGGGCAGGAAGCCGCCCAGGCCGTAAAGGCGGCAGAGACGGCAGAGACGGCGGCCGCCGCCCAGGAGGCCGAAAGGGAGCGGAAGTACGGCTCGAGTCTCGGCACAGCCTTCGCGCTGGCGGTCGTCCGCAGCCCCGGCCACGAGCGCACGATGCGGCGCGGCACCGCGGAGAGCCGGCTGAACCTGCTGTGCAAGCAGGGCCTTCCGGGTCTGCACCGGCACCTTCCGGCCTCGGTCCGCTACCTGCGCTCGCTGGACGTGCCCGTCGACTGGGCACGGCTGCTGCAGGATCTCGTCGACTGGCGGCGGCACTCCGGCCGGGTCGCCCGCCGTTGGCTGCAGGACTTCTACCGCCGCCTCCACGAGGAGGAGCGCCGCCTGCGCGAACAGGCCGACGCCGAGGAGCCGCCGACCGGTACCGACGCCTGATCCGGCCCCGCCCCGGGCGGTTCGCTCCAGCCCCGGCCGCCGCACCACCACTCGTCATCCACACTCTTTCTCGAGGAGTTCTCGTGTCCCAGAAGCCGTCCGCCCGTTTCCTCTGCGCTCACGTCCTGCAGACCGTTCCGTACGCCTGTTTGAATCGAGACGACACCAACTCGGTCAAGACCGTCCAGTACGGCGGCGTCCTGCGCACCCGCGTGTCCAGCCAGTGCTGGAAGCGGGCGATCCGCGTGGACTTCGAGCAGCGCGTCGGCCAGACCGCGCTGCGCACCCGCCGGATCGGGGAGCGAGTGAGCCGCCTGCTGAGCGAGGAGCGCGGCTGGCCCGCGGAGCTGGCCGCGCGGGCCGGCGGGCACCTGGCGGCCGCCAGCGGCATCAAGTTCGAGCTGGAGGAGAAGGAGAAGCAGGTGCAGGCCAACAAGGTGATCGGCAACGCCATGGTCTACGTGCCGCAGACCGCCGTCGCCGAGCTCGCCGACCTGGCCGAGGAGATGCGGGCCGAGCTCGAGGCCGCGAAGGACATCAAGAAGACCACCGACAAGAGCATCGTGCCCAAGGAGCGGGTGACGGCGATCCTGCGGTCCCGCAACGGCGTCATCAACCTCTTCGGCCGCATGCTCGCCGAGGTCGACAACGCCGGTGTGGACGGCGCCGTCCAGGTCGCGCACGCCATGACGACGCACCAGACCGACGTCGAGATCGACTACTTCTCCGCCGTCGACGACGTCACCGCCGACTGGAACGACTCCAGCGGCAGCGCCCACATGGGCCACGCCGAGTTCAGCGCGGGCACCTTCTACCGGTACGCCACCGTGGACCTGGAGGAACTCGCCGCCAACCTCGACGGCGACCTGGCGGCGGCCCGCGAGCTGGCCGAGGCGTTCCTGCAGTCCTTCGTCGCGTCCCTGCCCCAGGCGAAGAAGAACTCCACCGCCCCGCACACCGTGCCGGACCTGATCCACCTCACGGTCCGCTCCGACCGCCCCCTCTCCCTCGCCGCGGCCTTCGAGAAGCCCGTGCAGGCGGCCGGCGACGGCGGCTACGCGGCCACCTCCCGCGACACCCTGTCCGCCTACGCACAGGCCGTGAACTCCTTCATGGGCACCACCGGCATCCTGCAGTCCGGCTGGACCGGCCTCGACCCCAAGGGCCACACCGGCCTCGGCAAGCGCCACGCCTCCCTGAACGACCTGATCGGCTCCGCCGTCCGCACCGCGTTCACCACCACCGCCTCCGGGGCCGCCGCGTGAGCTCGACCACCGTCCCCGCGCAGGACACCACCGCCGGGGCCGACGCGCAGGCGCCGGCCCCGGCGGTGCCGGGACTGCTGCTGCACTGCGCCGGTCCCCTGCAGTCCTGGGGCCACCACAGCCACTTCAACCAGCGCGACACGGCCGCCTTCCCCACCCGCTCCGGCGTCCTCGGCCTGCTCGCCGCAGCACTCGGCCGCGGCCGCGAGGAGCCCGTCGACGACCTGGCGCGGCTCGGTCTCACCGTGCGCGTGGACCGGCCCGGGGTCCTCCTGCGCGACCTGCACACCGTCGGCGGCGGCCTGCCCGCCGCTGCCACGGTCACCACCGCCCAGGGCAAGAAGCGCTCCGGGGACACCACCACACTGCTGTCCCACCGCTACTACCTCGCCGACGCCGCCTTCACCGTCGCCGTTACCAGCCCCACCGAGACCGGCCTGCTCGCCCAGTGCGAGAGCGCCCTGCGCACCCCGCGCTGGCCCCTGTTCCTGGGCCGGCGCGCCTGCCCGCCCACCGGCCCCCTCCTCCTCGCCCTGGTCGACGACTGCCTGCACCACCTGGTGCGTCTCCCCCTCGCCGCACCGGCGCCCCGGACCGGCAGCACCACCAGAGCCGTCGACTTCCTCTCCGACAGCCCGCTCGACCGGCTGCCGCTGCCCGACGGCGTCCACGCCTGCGACCCGGCAGAAGCCGCCCACCCGTCGACAAGCCTCAACGACCAGCCCGTCACCTTCCACCCCACCCGGCGCAGCTACCGGGCCCGGCCCCTGTACCGCCGCACGGTCACCCCGCCCGCCGACCAGTGGGGCGGTCTCGGCACGGGCTACCTCCAGGCCCTCGGCCAGTACGCGAACCGCCACTTGAACACCAGCGAGGGGAGCCGTCCATGAACGACGTCTGGCTGACCCGGATCGTCCCTCATGCCGCCTCCCGCGACGCCCGTCGCGACCTCGGCAACGCCGTCGGGCTGCACCGCCGGCTCATGTCCCTCTTTCCCGACGAGGCCGGCCCCGACCCACGGGCGGCACTGGGCGTTCTGCACCGCGTGGAAGACTCCCCCGCCGGCCCGTACATCCTCATGCAGTCCCGCCACCAGCCCGACCTCGGCCGGCTCCCCGACAACTACGGCACAGCGGCCGTCCGGGAGATCGGCCCGCTCCTCAGCGCGCTCCGCTCCGGCGCGAACATCCACTTCCGCTGTATCGCCAGTCCGGTCCGCAAGCCCGGGGCCAGCACCCGCGCCCTCTACCACCTGCCCGCCGTCGTCCCACTCGCCGGCGCCCACGCCGACGAGTGGTGGATACGGCAGGCCGACACCGCCGGTCTGAAGGTGCTGACCCTGCACTCCCAGCCCCTCGACAGCGCCACCGGCATCCGCGGCCAACGCGGCGCCGACCAGCAGCGCATCCGCCACGCCCGCACCCGCTTCGACGGCACCGCCGCCGTCATCGATCCCGACCGGCTCCGGGCGAAACTGACCGACGGCATCGGGCGCGGCAAGGCCTACGGCTGCGGCCTGCTCACCATCGCCCCCGCCCTAACCCGCGAAGGCGGCACCCGAGCATGACCGCGCCTCCCTCCCCCGCCGGCCGCCGCAGACTCGCCGCCCCCACGGTGGCCATGCTGCCCCGCTTCGCGGACTCCCTGTCGTTCCTCTACCTGGATGTCGTCCGCGTCCTGCAGGACGACACCGGAGTGCTGGCCGAAGTAACCAGCGACCGGCGGGGCAGGGAGACCGTCCACCTGCCGACCGCCGCCCTCAGCTGCGTACTCCTGGGCCCCGGCACCTCCATCACCGCCCGGGCCCTGGCCACCCTGGCCCGTCACGGCACCACCGTGGTCGTCACCGGTTCGGGCGGCGTCCGCTGCTACGCCGCAACCCAGCCGGACTCCCTCACCACCGTCTGGCTCGAGCGCCAGGCCCGTTCATGGGCCGACGACAACCAGCGGCTCGCCGTCGCCACCGCCATGTACGAACGGCGCTTCGGCACAGGCTCCGTGCCGCCCGGCACCTCGCTGGCCCAGCTTCGCGGCATGGAAGGACAGCGCGTCAAGGCGCAGTACAGACTCCTCGCCCAGCAGTACAAGATCGGCCGCTTCCGCCGCAGCTACGACCCCGCACAGTGGGACACCCAGGACCCCGTCAACCTCGCCCTCTCCTCCGCGAACACCTGCCTCTACGGCATCGTCCACGCAGCCGTACTCGCCCTGGGCTGCTCACCCGCCCTGGGGTTCGTCCACAGCGGGAACCAGCAGGCCTTCGTCTATGACATCGCCGACCTCTACAAGGCCGAGCTGACCATCCCGCTGGCCTTCTCCCTCAACGCCTCGACCGACCCGGAGGCGGAAGCACGCCGCTCCTTCCGCAACGGTCTGCGCCTCTTCCGGCTCCTGCCGCGCATCGTCCACGACATCCAGTCCCTCCTCGACCCGGACGGCGACCGCGAGGAACCCGACCCCGAGGAGGAACTCGTCGATCTCTGGGACCCCGTGGCCGGTGCCATCCCCGGCGGCACCAACCACGGCGGAGTCTCATGACATCCCTCAACCGGAAGGCACGGCGCCCATGGCCTCGATGACCGTCCTCGCCACCACAGCCGTCCCCGACCACCTCCGCGGCGCCCTCACCCGATGGCTCCTCGAGGTCACCCCCGAGCTCTACGTGGGCACCATCTCCGCCCGCGTACGCGACGAACTCTGGGCCTCCGTCACCGCCTGCGTCGGCAACGGCACCGCCGTCCTCGCCTACCCCAGCAACAACGAACAAGGCTTCGAACTCCGCACAGCCGGAAAACAACGCCGCACCCCGCTCGACTTCGACGGCCTCACCCTCGTCGCATTCCGAAAGGAAGGTCAAGAAACAGCAAACCCCCTCTAACATTGCAGGTCGGAAAGGGTCCTCTCTGCGCGAGCGGAGGTGAGCCGGATGCCTCGGTGGTGTCCCACACCGGCCCGGCGTCCTCTCTGCGCGAGCGGAGGTGAGCCGGTGCCTGTGATCCATCCAGTCCCCGACGCGCCGTCCTCTCTGCGCGAGCGGAGGTGAGCCGACTGCAACCAGGGCGAGCAGCAACGTGGCGAGGTCCTCTCTGCGCGAGCGGAGGTGAGCCGGCGCTCACCGAGGACGCCCAGTCGATGCTGCGGTCCTCTCTGCGCGAGCGGAGGTGAGCCGGAACCGATACCCGTGGCCCTGTCGATCTCCCTGTCCTCTCTGCGCGAGCGGAGGTGAGCCGTTCATGGACGCCCTCAACTCCGGCGCCCTGCCGTTCTCTCTGCGCGAGCGGAGGTGAGCCGACGCGCGTGTTGGGCCTGGCGGCCTCGTCCGGGTCCTCTCTGCGCGAGCGGAGGTGAGCCGGTGGTCAAGGGCAGCGAGGGTGATGGCTCGGCGTCCTCTCTGCGCGAGCGGAGGTGAGCCGGACCACTGGTCCCTGCTGCTCTATGTCGAGGAGTCCTCTCTGCGCGAGCGGAGGTGAGCCGCCGTGCAGCGGATCCTCTCGAAACTGGTCAGCGTCCTCTCTGCGCGAGCGGAGGTGAGCCGAACCCCAACCGATCCCCGAACCGGCGCAGAACGTCCTCTCTGCGCGAGCGGAGGTGAGCCGGAGCTGGAGCCGGCGGCTGCCGAGCTGCAGCGGTCCTCTCTGCGCGAGCGGAGGTGAGCCGTACGGGCAGGGTGTGCAGATCGCGTCCCTGACGTCCTCTCTGCGCGAGCGGAGGTGAGCCGGCGACGGTGGCGGCGTTGGCGGCGGTGGTGGCGTCCTCTCTGCGCGAGCGGAGGTGAGCCGCCGCGGGTGTTGATACCCCCAGCCACCAGCGTGTCCTCTCTGCGCGAGCGGAGGTGAGCCGGAGGAGGACGCACACCGCTACGCCGCAGCGAGGTCCTCTCTGCGCGAGCGGAGGTGAGCCGCCGTCCGCAAGATCATCACCTGCAACGCCGAACACGCCAGCCTCTCCGTCTGCCTCACCAGCCCCTCCATGCGGGCCGGGTTCATCACCACTTCACGACGGGCCGGGAAGCGCGAAGAGAAGATCCGGGAACAGTCCGACCACGCCGAGAACAGCCCCGCCTTCTGGGGCTACATTCGGTCACGTCCGCTGGAGTGGTGTATCGACGGCCACTCGGTGATCTCGTTCTGAGGCTATGCGGTGAGTTCGGTGGGCAGGGCGGTGTCGTCGGTTTCTGACTCGATCGGGTGGAGTCGGGCCTTGGCGAGGAGGTCGCGGCCCATGTAGCGGCGGGCCTCGGTCCACTCGTCGTTCTGCTCGGCCAGGACCGCGCCTACGAGCCGGATCACAGCGGTGCGGTCGGGGAAGACGCCGACCACGTCGGTGCGGCTGAGGGCACCTCCCGCGGCGCAGCCGTGGAGGAGGATCTCCTTGTTCAGTCGCTCCTGCGGGTTGTTCGACCAGATCTGCCGCCAGATCTCCCGCGGGAAGGCGGTGAAGGCCGGCAGGTCGTGCTGGGCGGCGTCCAGGTGGGCCGCCGCCTTGGGGAACTTGGCCTCCAGGGCGTCCAGGACGTGGGTCATCTGGGCCTTCACCGCGTCGGTGTCGGGCTGTTCGAACACGGTCCGCAGCAGCGTGGCCACCCACGGCTGGGCCGACTTCGGCACCTGGCTCAGCAAGTTCCTCGCGATGGGGGTACCGCCCGCGCCCGTTCAGGGTGTGGGGGAGGGTGCGGCAGCGCTGCCAGGAGGCGCCGGGCAGCACCGCGCCGATCACATCGACGAGGCCGGCGTGGGCGTCGGAGATGACGGGCTGGACGCCTGACAGGCCGCGGGCGATCAGGGAACGCAGGAAGGCGAGCCGGCCGGCGCCGTTCTCGGCGGTGGCGACGTCCAGGCCGAGGATCTCGCGGTGGCCGTTGGCGTTGACGCCGGCCGCGATCAGCGCGTGCACGTTGACGATGCGGCCGCCCTCGCGGACCTTCTGGGGCAGCGCGTCGACCCGGACGAAGGAGTACGGTCCGGCGTCCAGGGGCCGGTTGCGGAAGGCGGCGACCTGCTCGTCCAGGTGCTTGGCCATCGCGCTGACCTGGGACTTCGACAGCTGGGTGACGCCCAGGGGCTCGGCGAGCTTCTCGACCCGGCGGGTGGAGACACCAAGGAGGCAGGCGGTGGCGACCACCGAGATCAGGGCCTGTTCGGCCCGGCGGCGGCGTTCCAGGAGCCAGTGCGGGAAGTAGCTGCCGGACCGCAGCTTGGGAACGGCCAGCTCGACCGTGCCGGCCCGGGTGTCCCACTCCCGCGGGCGACAGCCGTTGCGGTGGTTGACGCGTTCGTCGCTGACCTGCCCGTATTCGGCGTTGCAGAGGGCATCGGCCTCCGCGGACATGAGGGCGTCGGCGAACGCTTTGATCATCGCGCGCAGCAGGTCGGGACTCGCCGCGGCGAGGTTCTCCTCGGCGAGGGCGTGCAGGGGCAGACTGTCGGGTGCGGTCATCGTGCTGATCTCCTTCGAGCTTCGACATCTCGAAGATCAGCCGGTGGCCGTTCTCATATCCGGACCCTCACTCCGACGCCGGGCCAAACGCCTGGATCAGGTGGGAACCCGTACACCACTTCCCAGGACATAACCCCTCATACCGAAATGATCGGTGAGAGGGTGCGACAGCGGCGGTGTCCGGCGGCGCGGGACACGGTCACGGGGTCGCTACGGGCTGCGGGAGACGGCCCTCGGGCAGGGCATCGAGGCCGGGAGCGGACAGGTGCAGCACTTCGTAGTGTTCGGTCGCCTCCTCGTCGGCCACGGAGGTGTCCGCCCACAGCGCGAAACGCATCAACTGCCAGTGGTGGGGATCCAGAGCCAGGACGGCGGTGTGCACGCCGTCGAGGCGGGCAAGGTCCCGCAGCCGTACGGTCTCCCGCTCGATCAGAGTCGCCAGGCCCAGACCGGTGCCGTCCCGGTCCTGGTCGGCCGGCACCGGAGTGAGGCGTCGCGAGGCCGCTCTGGGGAGGGTGCTCCGGGCGGGACCGGCATGGCAGGCAATGCCTGCCCAATGGTGGACGGCGGGCCGGCCGAAGTCTCGGAGGATGTTCTGGAAACCGCCACCGGCAAGGAAGTGAGTCATCGCTCCCGTGTCGTTCCAGAGGTAGAACGGGGCGTACTGGTTGACCGGGGAGCCGTTGAGGCCGCGCTCCCGGACCACATACGCCTTGAGACCCAGACCCGGGCGGTCGTCGAGTAGATGGCCTCCGATGGCCACGCGCCTGCGGATGATGGCCATGTCGTAGTCGGCGGGCAGGGTGATCTCGTACTGCTTGGCGTACATGGCGGGCAGGCCTTTCGGTCAACGGGAGCCGCAGGTGCGGAGGAGCAGGTATCGGAAGCGGTTCAGGGGCAGGTGATGACCTGGCCGGCCCAGGAGAGACCACCGCCGAAGGCGAGGAGCAGGACCGGGGCACCCGAAGGCAGTTCGCCGTTCTCGGTGAGCTTGGAAAGGGCGAGCGGGACCGAGGCGGCGGATGTGTTGCCGGACTCGACGACATCATGGGCGACCACTGCCTGAGCGGAGAGGTCGAGTTGGCGCACCACCGCGTCGATGATGCGCAGGTTCGCCTGGTGGGTGACGACTCCAGCCAGGTCGTTCAAGGTGAGACCGGCACGCTCGCAGGCGTCGCGGGCGACGGCGGGGAGTTCGCCGGTGGCCCAGCGGAACACGGTCTGGCCTTCCTGCGCGAAGTACGGGTGCCAGTCGCCGGCGAGACGGACGGCGTCGCCTCGGGCGGGGTCGGAGCCCCAGACCACTGGTCCGATCCCGGGGGCACCAGTGGCGCCGAGCACGGCGGCGCCCGCACCGTCGCCGAGAAGGACGCAGGTGCGGCGGTCGGACCAGTCGGTGACATCGGACATCTTCTCGGCGCCGATGACCAGGGCGTGCCGGGCCGCGCCCGCACGGATCGCGTGGTCGGCGCAGGCCAGGGCGGTGCAGAAGCCGGCACAGCCGTTGTTGAGGTCGAAGGCGACGGGGGCGGGCAGACCGAGGCGGGCGGCGACCTGGGCGGCGATCGAGGGACAGCGGTCGACGGCTGTGCAGGTCGCGACGGTGATCAGCCCGATCTCAGCGGGCTGCAGGCCCGCGGCGGCCAGAGCCTTGCCAGCGGCCGCCGTGGCCATGTCGGTCACCGATTCACCGGCGTCGGCGATGCGGCGGCTGACGATGCCGGTACGGCGCCTGATCCACTCGTCACTGGTGTCCACCATTGCGGAGAGCTCGTCGTTGGTGAGCACGCGGGCCGGTTGGTAGTGGCCCATGGCGGTGATGCGGCTTCCGGATGGGGTCGAACGCACAGTTCTCCTCCTCGACTGGGACGGCCGACCGCAATATAGCAACCGATCGGTCGGACGCTAAAAGGAGGCGGCTCCGCTACGATGACGGCATGAGCCCTCGCAACTCCGCAGCCGAAGCCCACCGGACTCGGGAGCGCATCGTGGCGCGCGGTATCGCACTCTCCTCCGTCAACGGCCTGGAAGGGCTCACCATCGGCCGCCTGGCCGCAGACCTCGGCATGAGCAAGGCGGGAGTGCTCGGGCACTTCGGCACCAAGGAGGCACTGCAGCTGGCGACTCTCGAGGGCGCCGCGGCGGAGTTCTCGCGTCTGGTGTGGGAGCCCGCGGCGGCCGCCGAGCCCGGCCTTCCCCGCCTGCGGGCCATATGCGACGCCTGGATCGCCTACCTCGAGACCGAGCACGAGATCTTTCCCGGCGGCTGCCTCTTCACCACGGCCTCAATCGAGTTCGACGCCCGCGGAGGGCCCGTCCGTGACGCTCTGGCGCGGTTGTCCCTGGTCTGGCGGCGCCGCCTCGCGGCCGAGGTACGCTCGGCCACGGCAACGGGAGACCTGCCCGCCGACACGGACCCGGACCAGGTGGCGTACGAACTCGTCGGGCTCTACATGGCCCTCAACCAGGAGATCCAGCTCTTCGCTGCCCCGACGGCCGCCGACCGCACCCGTAAGGCGCTCGACCGGCTGCTCGCGCGGCCCGGGCAGGCACAGACGGGATGAGCCGGACCGCACGCACCGGTGCGGTCCGGGCGGGGATGCGGCCCGCCTGCTGTCAGGGCCCGCAGTACGGACTGTGCAGGGTGGGCGCGGGCCGCGCTGCTGCGGTAGACGGTCCCGCGACGCTCGTACACACCACCCGATGACGCGGGGCCTTCCCAGGTGTCGCCGTCGGCGCGACGGGAAGCACATGCCCCTCGATCCCACGGTGCACGCCCTCTCCCCCGAAGCCCCTCCCCTGGCACCACGAGGGGCGACGGCCGAACCCGGGGCTCAGGCATCGTGACACACGATGCCCGGTTTCGACGGTCCAGTACTCAGGCGCGCGAGACGCCCTCTCCGGGAATGCCCGACCCTGGACGACGACGAACCCGGCACTGCCGGCAATCGTGTCGGAGAGCTGCACGTCCGGTGGGGTACCTGCTGCGGAAGCGAGGCCAGGGACCGAGCCGGTATTCGCTGCCTTCGTCGGCTCGGCCGCCAGTCCCACGGCCACCGCCACCGCCGGGCCGGTCAGCGAGGATCCACCCACAGCGCTGCGGCAACCGCGCTGATGTCGCCCGCCGCCGTGGCGAGGGCGACGCCCATCCGGTGTTTACGCCCTTCTTCCGACACAACCCATGCGTAGGACACCAGTGGTGACCCGACTGGCACCGCTCGAAGCAACCTCGCCGTGAGCGAAGCCGTTACCGCCCCCGGACGCAAACCTCCCAGGAGCCTGCCGGCCGCGTTCCCGGGACAGTCGAGCGCCCCCCACACCAGCTCCGCCCGCAGGTTGCCTGCCGAGTCTGCGAGCGCCGGCCCGGCAGCCCAAGCGGAAGCCACCAGATCCCGCCCCGGAACGACTTCGCAATGTTGGCGCAGTCCGGTGTCAGGCGTGCGCCTCGGTCCACATCCGAAGCAGTCCACGGCCTCTTCCCAAGGAGCCGCGCGGTATGCCTCGGTCGCCGCAGATGCTTCGTTCCAGGAGGGTGGCTTCGGAACGTCGAGCTCCAGCTCGTCGGGAACGGCCACCGCGAGTACTCCCTCCGCACCGGTCAGCACGGAGCCACCCTCGGCCGTCCTATGGAGCTCTACCGGTACCTCTACCGGCGTGGGCCGGCGCAGGTCCACCCGCACGGTTGCCGTCGTCGCCCGCGTCGCGAGCACCCCCGCTATGTATCCCCCGAACGCCACCCCGGGGTACCCCCGGACATGGCCAGGCACCGTGACCGTCTCAATGTCCGTCATGATGACACTCCACCACACCTCCACCCGGCAACCGCAGGAGCACGGCGTCTCCGGGATGGATTCCTCCCTGCTGTGCAGTGCTCGCGCGCCGACAGGTGACCCTCCCCCGCTGGCTCGTCCACCGGGGCAACCGGCGCCTGCGTTACCGCGGCACCATCGCGAACAACACCTGGCTCCACCACCGGGCCGCCGCCCTCAACCTCCGCCGCCTGATCAACCTCGGCCTCACCCGCACCCACCACACCTGGCACCTCGACATGGCCACCGGATGACCAAAGGGGCTGTCCGGCATCCGGCCGGACAGCCCCTCACCAAGATCTTCATCAATCTTCTAGTCCGGGTGAGCCCACCGGTGTGGCCGCACAGAAGAAAGGCCCCTCGGCAGTTCACGGATGTCCAGAGCCTGTCTGACCACGGCCACCGGGCGGGCTTGCAGAGCCAGGGGAAACACCCCATGCCGCTGAGCCAGGCTGGGACTGGCAGCCTCCGCGCATGCCGATGAGGGCTGCGGACAGTTCTGCGAGCCGTCTGACGGACCTGGTTCCTCCGGGACGTCGTCGTCGCTGGTACCACCGGTGTGCCGGACGAAGCGATCGAAGCCCACGGCTGCCGGACGGGAAGGACGGGCCGCGTTCCCGCCGGGCAGGACATGGAATGCGAAGGCCGTGGAAGGTGCCGTCGCGGAGCATCGTGGAGAGCACGTCACTCCGTCGCTCCGCCCGGGCCCTCGATCAGTTGTGCTCCTCGTCGATGGTGACGGCGACCCCGTCCTTCACCTGGACAGCGACAACGACATTGCCCTTCCTGGCCGCGGCTTCGAGCTCCTTCTCGGTACACGGCGTGACAGTCTCCGCATCACCGCAGATCCAACCCGCGCCGTTGATGACGGTGTCCTCGGAGGTGACGAACGCACGCTCGCTGCCGTCGCGGCTGAGGGAGTACTTGCCCGGAGCCATGTACCCGAGCGTGCCGGAGAAGAGCCCCGACCTCTCACCCTCGCCCATACCGCTGCCGGCGCCGGTGCCGCTGCTGGTGCGGTCCTCGATGATGCTGACAGCCACTCCGTCCCTGACGTCGACCGTCGCTCCGACCCCCTTCCTGGCCGCGGCTTCGAGCTCCTCCTCGGTACACGGCGTGGCGGCCTGGCCGTCCGCGTCACCGCAGATCCTGCCCGCGCCCTCGATGTCGGTGTCCTCGGAAGTGAAGAACGCCCGCTCCGCGCCGTCCGCGTCCGTGACGGTGTACTTGCCGGGAGCGAGGTAGGAGACCGTGCCGGCCCACCTGCCCGACACCTTGCCGCTCTCCGAGCCCTTCTCACCCGACGGGGACCCGCTGCCGGTACCGGTACCGGTACCACTCCCGCCGTCGCCGGACTTCCCCTCGGCAGCCGAACCCGAGGCCGAGGCCCCGGTCGGCTTGCCGCCGTCCTCCGCGTCCTCTCCCTGACAGGCGGTCAGCAGCATCGTCGTGGCCACCAGGGCCGCGGCGGCGAGGACGGACTTACGGCGGTGCGTGCGAAACATGACAGGACTCCCCCTGCTGACGGTGATGTGGCCGGGCCTGGCTGGTCATTCCGGCTGGCCTCTCCTTGCCGATCACCATCCTGAACGGTGCGGCGCTCCCCTGGGAAGCGCGGTTACGGTCTCATGACACTCCTGTCGTGATCACGGGACGCCGCTCCTGCGTTCCCGAGCGGTGCGGCCCTGGTGGTTCCGGCTCCGGCGCGCTCAGCCGCGTACGGGCAGCTGCAGAGCGAAGCGGCGGACGGCATCGGTGAAGGCGTCCGGATCATCGAAGTCGCGAGATGTCCTGCCCGCGGGATCAGCTCGACGCGGGCGTGCGGATGAGCGCGGGCGAAGTCCGGTTCGCCGGACCGGAAGACGGTGTCCTTCTCGCCGTTCAGGATGAGCACGGGAGCCGCCACATGACGCATCGCACCAGCGTCGAAGCGGCCCAGCACCTCGCCCCAGGCGGCCGGCAGAGTGTGGAAGGCGTAGCCGGAGAGGATGGTCGCCTCCACCACCTCGGGTGGGTAGAGCCGGCGCAGCAACCGGTCGTTCCACCGGGCCAGTCGGTCCGCCGGTATGCGGGGGACGAGTCCGGCGATCCACCGGTACGGTGTTGCCCACGGGCCCCGGGTCGAGGCGCTGGCCCCGGCCAGGACCAGTCCCAGCAGCCGCTCGGGGCAGCGCCGTGCGAACTCCAGCGAGGCGTATCCGCCGAGCGAGTGCCCGACGACCAGTGCCGGTCCGCAGCCGAGCGAGTCCACCGCGGAAGCGATGATCTCCGTCGCCGCGTCCAGGCTCCAGGGTTGGGCAGAGCGGGTGCCGTGGCCCGGCAGGTCGACAGCGGCTGTCGGGAAGTCCTCTTGCAGTGCGGCGAGTTGCGGGCTCCACTGTCCCGCGCTGAACCGTGTTCCGTGTACGAAGACGATGGGCGGTGCGCCCGCTGCCGTCATGAGTCCCCCACACACATCGGTGCTCTCCCCGGAGCGACTCTACCGGCGGGCCGTCCTGCGGGAGATGACGGCCTGCCGGGCGCAAGGAGGGGACGGCGATGACGCAGACGTGGAGTGCGGCTCAGCTCTCCGCGCTTTCTCTGCGGCCGCGCAGCCGTCGGCGCAGTCCGCCGAGCATGGGCATGGTCAGGCCGGTGAAGAGGAACAGGACGGTGAGGCCGCTCAGTGCCGGGCTCACCGTCTCCTCGACGTCGAGGGACCACGGGTGGCCGAGGGCGTGGAAGACGATGTACGACCCCTTGGACAGCGTGTATCCGACGCCCAGGGCGGCCGCGACGGAACACAGGGTGAAGCCGGCGCCGGTCCAGGGGCGGGTGGTCCGGCTGCGGCGGGTGGTCCGGCCGTACATGAAAGCGAGCTCGCCGCAGGTGACCAGGACGTAGAAGAGGTAGACGAGCAGGTAGGCGGCCACGGACGGGTGGTCGGCGTACGCCGTGGTGAACTCGACGTCCTCGTCGTTCGCCGCGACGAAGAGCGGGATCATGACGGCCAGTTCGACGGCGGCCGCGAACAGCCGCTGGTACATGGCGGTTCGCAGGTACTCCGGGCGGTAGGCCAGGTCCACCATGGTGATCTGCAGTGATGCGCACCAGAGGATGGCACGGACGTGTGCCACCAGCTTGCCCGCGTTGTCCAGGCCGGTGATCTGCTCGGCCGCCCGGGCGACCGCGGGTATCGCGAAGAAGACCCCCACGGTGCACACGCCGAACGCCACGGCGATCAGCCAGGTGAACACGCGTGGGTTGTGCAGGGCTCTCCCGAGCGGGTCATCGCCATCCTGCGCGACGCGCTGCCGGCGGGCAGCGTCCTGGTCCTGTCGCACGCCACGGGCGACTTCGCCGCCTGCAGCACGGCGCAGGCCGTCTACGACAGGGCCGCCACCCCTCTCACCCTGCGGTCCCGCGCCGAGATCGAGCGGTTCTTCGACGGCTTCGAGCTGGTCGAACCCGGCCTGGTGCAAGTCCCGTTGTGGCGGCCGGACACGCCGCCGACGGCGGAGACGGCCGGGGTCGGCATCTACGGGGCTGTGGCCCGCAGGACCGGCTGAGCGGCGTCCGCGGCTCGCTGCACGCCGTCGGCTGGCCCGGACGCGACGACGGCCGAGGCGGCGGCGCGTTTCCCTGTCCGTACGGCGCATCGGCCTTCGGTGTGCCGCGGGAGGGCCGGCTGGGTATAGTCGGGGGTACTTCTTACTCAGGCACAGGGGCCCCACCGCTTGCGGTGGGGCCCCTGTTTTTGTGCCGTCAGGCGACCTGGAGATTGGGCTGGGTCCCGGCCTCGGGGGGGACCGTGCGGTAGGCCGGGAGGCGGAGGTTGGGCAGGTCGCCGGCCTTGATCCTGGCGATGGCCGAGCGGAAGGCGGCTTCCATGTCCTGGTGGCTGGCGTACTTGGCGGCCAGGGGGTGGAGCCGGTAGGAGTTGCCCCGGCCGCGGCTGCCGTCCTCGTTCGTCGGGCGCAGGACGATGTTCAGCTCGCACAGCGGTGCGATGAGGTTGCTGACAGCCTGCGGGGTGACGCGGTACTCGGCGGCCATGTCCTTCTGCCGGACGGGGAGGTGGCCGCCGAAGTCGCTCCGGTACAGCAGGTACTGCAGGAATTTGACCGTGGCCCCGGAGACGGGCAGGGCCCAGATTCGTTCGGCCACGACGGGCGACATGACCTCAGCCATCGGTGTCCCTTCTTTCTTCGGCCCGGTGGGGCGGGCGGTGGACGGTTGTCACCCGGTACGCCTTCCCGTTCCGTAGGGCGGGTGCTGGGTGAAGTCCAGGTCCAGTTCCTCCTGGTGGACGTCGGGTCCGATGCCGTGGGGGAAGGCCTCGGGGTTCCGGTCGTGCTGTGCGGCGAGCTGCTCGAGGACCTCGTGCTGGGAGTTGCTGTTGCCGTGGAACCACAGGCGGACGTTGAGCTGGATGGTGCCGTTGCCGAGCTGCTCGACCCACTTGTAGCCGACCAGTGCCTTGATGGCGCGGTTGACGGTGGAGCGGGTGATGCGTTTGCCGCCCTTGCGCCTGGCCAGCTCGTTGAGGCCGTCGGTGATCTCCTGCTGGGTGTAGCGGGCGATGCCGGTGCCGCGCTGCTGGCCGCCTGCGACGTAGAGGAACACGCACAGCTGTGACTTGGTGATGGAGTTGGCCACGGCGAGCTGGGCCAGGAGCTGGGTGAACCAGTTGGACGCCAGGCTGTAGCCGGCGTCGCCCGCCATGTCGTGGACGGCGGTGTGGCCGGCCTCGTACTCGAAGGTGACGTTCTTGAGCTTGCGGCGGCTGCGGGGGTCGTCGTTCCGGGCGACTTCGCCCAGTTGCTCTCCGAGGACCTGCAGGAGGTCGTCGAAGCCCCCGTCACCCGATGAGACGTCAGCGACCGGGCGGGGCCGTCGGTGTGATGGCGGATCGGCTGTCACAGGACCTCCTTCGTTACTCAGGCGCTCCAGAGACTAACCGAAAAATCAAGCAGGGTTTGTCTTTTGGTCGGGTGGCGTGCCGTCCGGGGGCGGGATGAGCGGGCCTGGCGCCGGGGTGCTCCGAAAGTCAAGCAGTACTTGATTTTCAAGGCATCCTGTTCCCAGGAAATCAACTGCTGCTTGAGTTCGCGTGTCGTGATGGCGGCACATCTTGTTCGAGTGCGAGGGGCTGCCGAGGGGTGTTCCCGAGACTGGCGCACGCCTGTGACCTGCGGTTTCACCAGCCGTGGTGAGCCTTCAGGAAAATCAACCACAGCTTGATTTCTGACCTGGAATGTGACCGCCACATTGACATTTCACGTCCCCAAATGTGTCCCCGGGGACACCATGGGGATGACAAAACCGCAGGTCAGCAGGGGTGTGGCGGCGGCGGCCTCTTCTTAAAGAGCGCGGAGGTCCGCAGGACCGGTTCCCCTCCGTGGTGCTCTTCGCCCTGATGCCTGACCCACGAACTCCCCTCGTCACCTGCACCACCGAACGGAAGCCCGACGCACGGATCCGTGCCCACCGGCGGGCGGAGGTACCTCAGCCACCCACGTCGCCCAGCCACGCTGCTTCGGTTGAACCGTCACGGTCGGTACCACCTCGATACGGTCCCGTCGACCGGACGGCTGTCGGCTCTCCCCTGTCACCGGACAAGAGCGACCGTCCGACACCGCGCCGAGGACGTACGACAGGCGTCTCGAAGCACCGGTATGGCCTCGGCCCCGGGCCGCGGTGTCCACGGGGCCGTGGCCCGCAGGAGCGGCTGAGCGGCGTCCGGCAGCGGCGGTACCGCCGGAGAAAGAGTGCTGGGGAGACAGTCGCCTGCCCGTCGATGTCCGGAGACGCGGGCTGTCATGTACGTGAGGTCAATGAGGAGCGATCCCGGGATCGCTCCTCATTGACCTCACGTACATGAGTTCTGCTCCGGGAGCCGTTCAGGTGGCGCGACGCAGGGGGACGACGACGTCCTCACCCGTGCACTTCGCACTGAGCCTGTAGTAGCTGATGTGCGCGAGCCGCTCGGATTCCTCGAGCCATCCGGCCTCCACGACCTGGCGCCGGGTGCGGGAGAAGACGGTCGGGGACATGCCGACGAGCTCGGCGAGCTTGGCGCCGGTCTCGATGACGGCACCGGCGCGGTCGGTGGGGTGCATCGCGTAGAGCATGACGACCAGACGCTGGTTGGCGGTCATGCCGGCCGTGCGGTGCAGGACGTCCAGGAGCTTGCGCTTGTCGTCGTTGTTCACTGGACCTCCCACAGCGAAGGAGACGTGTTGTCGAAACCGGGGATGTCCGGTGGGTTGCATGTCTTGATCGCTTCCCGTTGCTCGATGCCGGTCCCGTGGAAGGCGATGTACGGGCTGATCCGGTAGAGCCTGTAGTTCCCGATGCGTCCGCGCTCGATCAGGATGCGCCGTTTGAGCAGCTTCCGGTTGATCTTGCCGACGGCATCCGCGGTCATCCCCACCTTCTTGGCGATGTCCGCGCCGGTCGCCCTCAGCGGTGCCATGCCCTGAGGGGAGACTCCGATCCACCACAGCACCATGAACTTCTGGCTCGGGGTGAATTCCCTGCTCTCGGTGATCGCTTCGACCCTGGCCTTGTCCACCTGGATGTGCTCGCCCGAGAAGGCGTAGGGCGCGTAGGGGATGGCCTCGCCGGTGTCGGCATCGACCAGTCTGCGTACTGCTCCCAACAGGCCCTCCCGGGATCGGACACTGCCTCGACGTCGATGAGCGGCGACCTCAGGGCCGACCAGATGAACTTAACGTACATGAGCGTGGAGTTCATCTGGTCCGCCTCCAGGACGTGGCGCTCCACCCCGTATCGATGCGCCGCCGAAGCCGTCCCCCGGGGAAATCAGTGTCTGCTCATGTACGTGACGTCAATCTGGGCAGATCCTGCAGACGTGGTCACGGTTCTCAGAACATGGGCACAACGGTTTCCAGAACTCCTTGCCCTGCTCTCAGGAACCGGGTGCACGATGCCCAGAACCGGCTGCCAGATCGTCAGAACCGTGTGCCGGAAGGTGTTTTTGCAGGTCAGGGCGTTTTTTCGCTGCGCGCCCTCTCTTACAGCAGTACAGGCTGTCGTCTGCGGCGGACCGCGCCCGCACACCGTGCTCCCCCGAGCAGTCGCGCGAGGCTCCGCTCAGCCCTTCCCTGTGCGGCGTCCAGGAGGGTGACCACTGTCCGCCTGTCGACGAAATGCCTGCTTCCCCTTCCCCGTCCTCAGCCGCCGAAAGCACGCCACGACGCGGCCGCAGCCGACGGATCACCCGCCACGTGTGTCTCCATCGGCCCGTGCCGGTCTCAGCCACGCCTTCCTCGACACCCTCGACGAGCCGCGGCCGCCCGCGCACCCGCGGGCCCCGTCGGCGCTCCGGAGGCCCCCTGGGGCCGACGGCGCGCCGACCCGTGGGCGCGGAGAGCCGCCCCCGTCCGCGGTACAGGGCTGTCAACCGGCGAACCGTGCGATCCACGGGTACGTCCCTGGTGACGACGGTCCCGTGGCCGAGGCCGGGCGGGTGCGGTGGTCAGTCGGTGGCGGAGGGCTCGTCGCAGGTGAGTGTGCGGGACTCTTCGAGTCCCTCGAGGAGCCAGGCACGGTCGTGGGCGATCTGTTCTTCGCCTGTGCTCCAGAGGTCGGGGCCGCTCTCGTGGCGGGGGACGACGACGAGGGCGTGGTCACCGGGCCGGAGGCGGGGCGAGGCGTCGTGGTCCATCAGGAAGGTGACCCGGTCGGGTCCCGTCCGGGGCTTGTGGCGGCGTGTGACGGCGAGTTCGATCCGGTCGTGCGCGGTGCCGGGCTCGGGAACGACCCGGGTGACCGTGCCCTCGGCGATCAGCCGGGCGCAGGCCACGTACCCGCCGGCACTGACCTTGGCGTCGGCGGTGTCACCGGTCGGACCCGTCCCGGCCCGGTCCGTGGCGAGGAGCCACGTCAGCCCGGAGACCGCGCAGAGGACAAGGGCCGCCACGAGGCCGCCCGCCGCGACGGCCCGGCCGCGACGCGCCCGCCGGGGCGGCCCGGACCGCTGCGGGTGTCCGGCCGGGCTCCCGCCAGGGGACCGCGTCGGCTCCTGGGCGGTGAGCGCGTCGGCGAGGGAGGAGAGTTCCCGGCGGAGCGCGGCGAGGTCGGCGCGGGCCGCGCGGTACTCGGTCACGCGGTCGGCGTCGGAGTACGCCGGGCGGGGCATCGGTTCGTCCAGGATCGCGGCCATCAACGGGTCCGGCTCGCCGTGGCCGTCGTTCCCTGTGTGTTCGGCGGTCATGTCATACCACCTCGTCCTCGTGGAGCCGTTCGCGCAGGGCACGGACGGCGGTGTGCAGCCGGCTCTTGACCGTGCCCTCGGGGATGCCGAGCTGCTGGGCGATCGTCCGGACGGAGAGGTCGGCGTAGAAACGCAGGACGAGGACCTGGCGCTGGGGCTCGGGCAGTTCGTCCAGGCCCTGGGCTACGGCGAGGGAGAGCAGCCGGGTGTCCTCGCCGGAGGAGGGTTCTCCTTGCCGCAGCGAGGCCAGTCGCTCGCCTAGGCGTTCTCGGCGGTGCCTGGCGCGGTGCCAGTCCATGGCGAGATTGGAGGCGACGACGGCGGCCCACGCGGAGACGTTGCGCGGCGCCTCCTGGCCGCCGGCCGCCCGCTCCAGCAGCCGCAGGCGGACCTGCTGCACTCCGTCCGCAAGGTCCGCCTGCGGCACTCCACCGAGGGCGAGCACCGCCCGTACCCGGTGTTCCTGGGCCGCGTCCAGCGGATCGTCGGCGCCGTGGTCCGTCTCCCGGCTGCGGCTCGTTCTTCTGCGGAGCAACGGCCCTCCCCTCCCGCCTCTCCCCCATACGTCTGCTCTATGACGCGGCAGCCGTGCGGAACGTTCGGTGCGGGCGGGGTGTCACCAGTCGACGTGCGTCTCGATCCAGCGGTCCAGTGCCGCCGTGTCGTCCTCGGGCGGCAGGTCGGGGGCGTGACCGAGGGGGGAAGCGGCGACCTGCAGATGGGTGAGGTGGCCGTACGGGCCGTTGTCCGTGTGCGGCCCCACGATCACGGCATGGGTGGCGGTGCGCCATATGTGGTGAGGCATCGGCGGGCCCGTCATCACGGCCGCGTCGCTGATGACGGTCCGCTCCGGAGCTGTCCCGAGGTGGGCGGTGACGGCCTCCGCCGCCCGGTCGAGCGCCTCGGTGCAGGCCTCCACCGAGGACGGACGCTGGACGGTCCAGCCCGGGGCACGGCCCCACTTGTCCACGAGCCTGTCCAGCCAGGGCATGTTGACGAGACGCTCGTCGTGCGGGTCGACGGGGTACAGCTCCCCGAACGCCAGGAAGTACCGCGCTGTCGGATCTCCGAAAGGGGTGTCGCCCTCGGTGCACAGCGGATGCCCGAAGCCCGTGCGGTAGGAGTCCGTCAGACAACTGTGTTCCCAGGTCCAGCCCCGGGCGTCCATGACGGCGTCGAGCGCGTCGTCATCGTCCGCGGGCGCCGGTTGCTGGGGCAGGGACAGGAACTCTGCCGCGGCGGCCGGGGTCAGGGGACAGAGTGCCAGTGCGTGTACCAGAGTTGACATGGAGGCAGGCTAACCGGCCCTGACAAAGTCTCCGGGCGTGGCGGTGGGCGGGCGGACAGGCGGTGGGGTTGCGGCTTTGTGCCGCCCGCCGTTGTCGCCGCGATCAGCGGCGGGCGGCACCGGGGACCGACCGCCGGGCCGCTCGGGCGGGGCGGCGGGACCGGCCCCTGCCGCGCTGTGCCGCACCTCACCGCCGCGATCGTCGGGCACGCTCTGGCCGTCGTCGGGTGCCGGGCGGTGGCGCCGGTAATGGCGGGCTGCCCGGGCGCGGTTTCCGCAGGACGGCTTGCACCATTCCTGCCGTCCGTGGGTCTTGACGAAGTAGCGCACGCAGCGGGGGGCGGTGCAGGCGCGCAGGCGCTCATGCTGCGGGCCGCTCAGGAAGTCGATGGCGGCGCGGGCCAGGGCTGCCACGAGCCGGGTCGCCGGGTCGTTCTCCGGCGACCGCAGACGGGTGGTGGGCGGTCCTTCCGGCGGCCAGTGCAGTTGCGGAACGACCGGTTCGCGTGCGGCGACGGCGTTGAGGTGGGCTATCGCCCGGTCGGCCGGCATCAGCCGGCGCGCGTCCGCCGGACTGGGGGGCGCGGGGCTGACCGTTCGCGCGAACAGCGCGCGGACCGCGCGCCGCAGTTCGGTGATCTCGCTCCTGAGGTCTTCGTCCGCCACGACCTCCCCCGGCACGGCATGGGCGGCCAGGAGGTCGGCCTGGTCCTGGATCCAGCGGGCCGTTCCGTCCACCGTGGCGAGGTCGTCGGCGACACCGCCGTCTCCGTCGTGGCGGATCGTGCTCGCCAACTCCAGTGCCAGCCAGCGTTCCATCGGTGTCTCCTTCGGCCTGCGCCGACCACTTGATCACACGCCTGCACACACTCTAAAGTCCCTAACGGTTGAATCATATTTACCGTTAGACAGGGAAGTGCCCGAAGGCTCCGTCCCGGTGGGGGCGGCGGCCGGGCCGCCCATGAGGGGGATGGATCATGACAGTGCTGCTTGCCCAGATCAGCGACCTGCACCTGGACGGCAGTCAGAGGGCGACCCGGCGCGCCGAACGCGTCATGGACCACCTGCGCGCCCTGCCGCGCCCGGTCGACGCGCTGCTGGTCACCGGGGACATCGCCGACCACGGCACGGAGGCGGAGTACGAGGAAGCGGCGCGCATCCTCGAGGCCCCCTTCCCGGTGTTCACCTGCCCCGGCAACCACGACGCGCGCCCGGCCTACCGCAAGGCCCTGCTCGGAGAAGCTCCCGACCCGGGCCCGGTCAACCGGATCCACCACGTCGCCGGGACCGCCGTCCTGATGTGCGACTCCACCATCCCCGGCCGCGACGAGGGGCGTCTCGACGACCGGACACTCGACTGGATCGACACCCGGCTCGCAGGTCTGTCGCCGGACACCCCGGCACTGATCGCCTTCCACCAGCCCCCGGTCGAGCTCCACCACCCCCTGCCCGACTCCTGCATGCTCGAGCAGCCCGAGCGACTGGCCGCCCTGCTCGACGCGTACCCCCAGGTCGTCGCCGTGCTGACCGGACACGCCCACACGGCGGCCGCCTCGGTCTTCGCCGCCCGCCCCCTGATCGTCGGGCCGGCCGTCACCTGGACCCTGCGGATGTCCTGGGAGGGCGACCGCCCCGCCGACCGCGACCAGCCGCCCGGCCTCGCCTTCCACGTTCTGGGCGACGACCGGCGTCTGACCACCCACTACCGCGTCGTGCTCTGACCCGGTCCGCCCCCGGAGACATCGTGGTCCATCCGTTCGCCGTCATGGGATTCCTGACGGCACTGCTTCCGCTGGTCGCCACCCCGGGGGCCAGCCTGGCCCTTCTGGTCCAGCACGTCACCGGTGACGGCCGCCGCCGGGCTCTTCCCGTCGCCCTCGGCACGGTCACCGGCCTGTACATCCACGCCGTGCTCGCCGTGGCCGGGCTGTCGGCTCTGGTCATGCACTCCAGCCAGGCGTTCACGGCCGTCAGGCTCGTCGGCGCGGCCTATCTCATCGGCCTGGGCATCTGGACATGGCGCTCCGCCGCACGTCCGGCGCGGCCGGCGCGCCCGGCGCGCTCTCCGGCCCGCCGGTCTCTGCCGGAGAAGGTGGATTCTCTCTACCTCCAGGCGCTGCTCGCCAACGTCCTCAACCCGAAGGCGGCCTCGGTCTACCTGACCCTGGTGCCCCAGTTCATCGCGCCGGAGGACTCCTTCGCGGGCCAGGTCCTCGTCCTCGCCACCGCTCACGCGCTGCTGATGGCGGTCTGGCTCTCCGGCTGGACCCTCCTGATCCGGCGGGCCTCGCGTGCGCTGCGCAAGCCCCGCTTCAGACGGACGGTCGCCAGGATCACCTCCGTGACGCTGCTCGCCCTCGGCGTCCGGTCGGCCACGGCGCAGGGCGGCGGTGCGGCGTGACGCGCGACGAGCTCGCCGGGATGCTCGGTGAGCGGACGACGGCATGCGGACCCGCACGCGACGCGTTGACCGCCGGCGGGACCTTCGTCGTCTGGGACGGCCTGGTTCCTGCCGGCCACCTGGCACACATCTACCGGACGCGGCTCCGTGTCACCCAAAAGCGCGGCCGGCCGACGCTGGCCCTCGCCGACACCGTCGACATCCTTTCCCGCGCGGGAGAAGAGCCTCTCCGCATCGGGCGCATCGACGCGGCCGACAGGTCCTGGACGTTCATGCTCTTCCTCGACGCCACCGCCACCGCGGTACTGGCCTGCACCGGCGTCGCGAGGTGACGGCGGGCGAGGGGCCGGGGCGGGCTACAGGTCGATGTCGATCCGTTCGATGTCGGTGAATTCCACGCCGAGGCCGGGGGCGCGTGTGTTGTTGTTGCGGAAGTACATCTCGGCGAGGCCCTCGGCCGCGATGCGCTGGAGCTGCTGTTCGGTGGCGCCGGCGTCGCGGGCGGCGAAGAGGCGGTCCGCCCACTGAGGGGTGAGGGCCTGGGTGATGTCGCGGATGCGGGCGTCGTCGCTGGTGCCCGGTGCGGCGGTGAAACCGAAGCGGGCGCGGGCGGACAGGACCAGGCCGTCGGTGGTGGCGGCCTTCCGCTTGGCCCGTTCCCGCACTTTGGGCTGCCAGCGTTTCCTGACCTCGCGTTCCATGCGGTCGCGCAGGTCGCGGCGGGGGCGGTGGAGCTGACCCTTGACGTAGCGCTCCACGGTGCGCTGGGAGATCCCGAGGAGCCGGGCGGCCGCTCTGGTTCCCTTGAGCTGCTTGACCAGGTATTTCATCTGGGCCTGGGCGCTCTTGGGGAGGGGGCGGGTGAAGGCGCCCTCCAGTGAGCGGTCCAGGCCGTCCCCGACCGGGTCCGTCATCGTCGGCTACTCCCCTTCCCCGGCGGCCGGGTCGGTCTTGATGAGGTTGGCGACGTTGAAGACGCCGCCGTGTTCCTCGAACTGTTCCTCGGCCCACAGGACGGTCCGGGTGCCCTGGTGCTTGACCATTCCCGGTGAGACGCCGAGCCGGAACGTGCCCGGTGCCGGCTTGCCGTCGGGGGTGTGCGGCAGGACGTCCAGCGGGGACGGGCCGGGCGAGGGGTAGACGATGGCGTCGGTGCCGATCGCGACCGGGTAGAGGTCGGCCGCCGCGGCGGTCCTCATCAGCTTGCGGTGGATGCCGATGCGCTGGTTCGCCAGGACGGCGGCCCGGATGTCCGGGCGCCAGGTCTCCCGGGCGAGGGCCGGCCACGGTTCGTAGTACGGCACCTGGCCCCGGTTGCGCTGGCGGAGCTTGCCGATGCCGCCCTTGGCCGTCGCCTTGATGGCGCCCGCCAGCAGCATCATCGTCGTGTCCCCGTGCCGGGAACGGGCCACCGCGTCCAGGAACTCCTGGCCGGTCAGGTCGGTGGTGACGCCGAGGTCGGCCATGGTCGCCACGTACGCGTCGCGCAGGTGCTTGTACCAGGGGTCCAGGTAGCGGCCGGTGCGGGTGCGCACGTACGCCTCGACCGGCGCGACGTCGAAGCCGAGCTCCTGGGCGTAGGCGACGGTGGGGGTGGCGTACCAGGCCGGGCCGGTGGGGCGGTCGCCCTTGGGGGTGAAGGGGCTGGGGAGCCGGTCGCCGTCGACCGTGCGGCCGCCGAGCCGGACGCGGGAGAGGTCGACGTGGCTCAGGTCGACCAGCCAGGAGCCGGGCAGGGACGCGTCGAAGGGCGGGTTGCCGGTGAGGTGGGTGGGGCCGTTCAGGCCGACCGTGAGTCCGTTGGCGGCCGCCGCGAAGGACATGTTGACGTCGATGGCGACCAGGTAGCGGTGCGCGCACTCCTCGTCGGTCAGCGGCCGGCACCAGTCGTACGGTTCCTCCATCAGCATCTCGGCCGGGGTGCGCAGGTGGTGCCGGGCGAACCTGCCCTTGAGGACGGGGTGTTCGTCGGGGACCTCGCACTCCACCACGTCGTGCACGGCGGTGAGGGCGTCGTCGTTGAAGGCCTGCCTGAACTCGCCGGTGACGGGGTCCTTCTCCGCGCGGGTCGGGGGGCGCAGCGCGGTCATCAGCTCCAGGCCGGTGACGGCCGCGGTGCCGCGGGGTGTCATCACGCGTTCCGCGTACGTGCCCAGGTACCGGGCGAGGTCGGCCGGGTGCATCGTCGGCAGCCGGGGGTCGTCCTTCCGGTCCCATTCGCGGACGTCCAGGGCGTTCCAGGACGGGATGCACAGCTGGACGCAGTTGCGCTTCGCTCCTTCGGCGGGGCGGTAGATCCGTGCCCACGGGCCGAATCCGCGCTGGGTGAGCTTCCAGCCCGCCCTGGTGAGCTGTCCGACCGCCTTGTGGCCGTCCGGGAGGCGTCCGGCGTGCCGCTCGTCCTCGGTCAGGGTGGCGGGCAGCCCGTAGCGTTCCAGTGCGGCCGGGGTGAGGACGAGGAGCGGGTCGGCGTCGCGGCCGTTGCGGTGCAGGCGTGCCTGGCCGAGCCTGGCCTCGGCCAGGGTCCACTCGACGAGGGCCGGGAGGGTTCTGGCGGGTACGTCCAGGACCAGGCCGCCCACGCAGTACGCGAGGACCTCGCCGTCGTCGGCGGCGTCGACCACGGCGAGGGGGCCGTTCTCGAAGCGCTGGTCGGCGGATGTCGGGGGGGTGCGGGGGGCCGGCTTCTTCGGCGTGGCCGGTGGCTTCTGCTGCTTCTGCTGTTGCTGCTTCTGCGGCTTCGGGTGCTCCGGTGCGGCTGCGTGCCGGGGCGGTGGCGTCGGGGCCGCGGCCGGGGCCGGTGGTTCGGCGTCGGTGGTCTCGGGGGCGGGGGCCGGGGGTGTCTCCGGTGCCGGGGCCGGTGCGGGGCGGGTTTCCGGGGGGAACCGCGCGGCGAGTCCTTCGAGCAGCCTGGCGTAGGCGGCGCGCTGCGGCGGCCGCGGTGCGGTCCTGCCCGATTCCCAGTTCCCGACCGCTTCCCGGCGGGTGCCCAGGGCCGCCGCGATCTGGGCCTGGCTCAGTCCGGCGGCCTCCCGCAGCCGCCTGCGCTCGGGGACCGGCGGCAGGTCGTCCTGGGCCACCTGCTCCAGGAGCGCGTCGACGGCGCTGAACAGTTCGTTCTCAGCGGTCACAGGGTCCACCTCCGGCACCACCCTATCCCGATCGCGCATCGAAACGCGCATCGAAGCGCGCATTCTTTCGCCGGTGGCTCGCTCTTCGGTCGCGTTCCGTGCGAGCGCGGTCGACGGCCCGGCCCGGCTCGGTTCGGCCGATCAGGTCGTCGGGTGCCTCGGGTATATCGGGTGCGTCGGCGGAGGAACAGCTCCGTCTGCGGGAGCGGTGGTGCCCGGCGACGAGGACGCCACTCCCCCGCCGCCTTCGTCCGGCGGTGCTGTCAGCCGGTCGGCCGGCTCAGCAGGGGGACCACGACCTGGCGCGCGGTGGCTGCTTCGCCCAGGCGGAAGAACTTCACCTGGCCCATGGTGTGGGTGCACTCCAGGTAGCCGGCCGCCTCCAGCTCGCGGCGCGCCCGGGAGAAGTGCGGTGCGGGGACGCCGATCAGCTCGGCCAGCTCGGCCGCGGTGCGCTCGACGCTGCTGTCCAGACCGCCCAGGATCGCGTAGGTCATCAGCACGTTCTGCTTGAGGTGCGACAGATCGCTGATGCGCGCCTGCAGGGCCTCGAGCTCTGGATAGGGACTGTTGCGTGCCATGGTCAGGCCCTTCGTCGCTGCGCCGGGCGGCCCGGCAGGGTCGGCAGGTGGTAGGCGGCCGCCTCTTCGGACTGTTCCCGTCCGGAGAGGCTGGAGACGATGTGCGGAGTCACCCGGTACCTGATGGTCCGCCCGATCACGTCGGCCACCAGAAGCATCTTGTGCTCGGCCAGCTTCTTCGCCATTCTCCTCGTCGCCTGGGGGGTCAGCCCGAGGTAGTCGGCAGCCTCCCTCGCCGTGGCGCCGCCCTTGCCGTTGTACGTCATGATCCCGCAGTAGAAGAACAGCCGGAACTCGTTGCCCGTGATCCCCGAATCGGCCGAGAGCATGGCGAGAACCCGCTCGAAACTGAACTGTCCGTGCCGGCCGCCGAAGGCGTAGGACCGGCGAGGGACGTCCTCGTCCTGCTCCAGCAGCTCATGGACCTCACCGGTCGCGATGTTGACCAGCGCACGGCTGCGTCCACTGCGCCCCTGATTCGGCACCTGCTGACCCCCGACCTGGCTTGTCTCTGACGCCAGCGACATTACCAGTGACGACATGTCGTGTGGGGTAATCGAAGGAACCCGACGTTTCCTTCGCGTACCCCTGCCGTCATGTCGCCGACGGTCGTCGAGCGAACCTCGAGATTCCTTCGATGACCATAGGCGACATGACCACTGACGACATGTATCGGCATCCCAGGATGCCTATATAGGCACCTCAGGATGCCGATATAGGCATCCTGAGGTGCCGATCGAGCACGCGTTTTCGCAGGTCAGAGCGGCGCGGGGGCTGCGCACTCTCTGTGCGGCAGGAAGGAACCAGAGGAACTCTCCGTACGGGAGGCCCTGCGGTACTCGCGCAAGCGCTCCGTTCCTCGGGGTGCCCCCTGAGCGGGGATGTGCACCGGAGGCCCGGGGGACTTGCTGCATCCGGGCAGTCACAAGGCGTGGCGGAGGTCGTGGGTGGTGACGGGGACACACGCGCGCCTGTCCACTTGGCTGCCGGTATCGCCGTGGTTGCCTTTCGTCGGCCGAGGTGGGTCAGGGGTGCCGTGAGTGCCGAGGGTCTCCCCTGTCGGGCGGTAGGTGATTACGGCGTAATCACCGGTGGAGGTGGGCCGGGTGGAGGAGGAAGCCGCCGACAATCTGCCTAACTAACGTGTCGGTACTTCTGTCGATCATGAACGTTAGTATGGTGTCCCCATGAATTCGCCAGTCGCATCCGGCGACCGTGAGAAGGTCGTCTCCAAGCTGCCGGGATGGCTCCGGCAGAAGCTCAAGGTCAGAGCCGCTCAGTACGGCATCGAGATCCAGTCGGCGGTCGAGCAGGGCATCAGGGACTGGTGTGCCCTGGCCTCCGCTCCTGCCGCCGTCGACACCTCCGGCGCCGATTCCTTCTCCACGTTCCTGCCTCCGGGGCAGTGGGAGGAGTTCCGGCAGACCGCGGCCGACCGTCGTGTCTCTCTGATCCAGGGCCTCGCCCAGTCGGTCCAGCTGTGGCTCGACGCCAACCCCGCCCCGGAGGTCGGACGGCCGGAGACCACGCGCCGCATCATCGTCTGCAACCAGAAGGGCGGTGTGGGCAAGACCGCCATCACCGCCGGACTCGGCGAGGCCCTCGCCGAGGACTCCGACACCCTGTACCCGGTGCGGATCGCCAGGGCGTTGACCAAGGCCCTGCGCGCGAGCGGGACCGACGGCGGGGACGGGAGCGACGAGGCCGG
This sequence comes from Streptomyces sp. NPDC006384, assembly GCF_042870695.1. Classification (NCBI taxonomy): domain Bacteria; kingdom Bacillati; phylum Actinomycetota; class Actinomycetes; order Kitasatosporales; family Streptomycetaceae; genus Streptomyces; species Streptomyces sp. NPDC006384. Next base: position 203,428 of record NZ_JBIAHR010000011.1, on the reverse strand, counting down.
TCCCGGGGACAGCGCGCTCGACATCGAGAACCTGCCCGGGCCGGGGCTGCGAGTGCTCCTGGTCGACTTCGACCCCCAGTGCCACCTCACCAACCAGCTCGGCGCCACTCCCCTGCCGATGAGCGGCGACAGCCTCACCAACCACATGGCCGGCGACCCCAAGGGCGACCTGCGGGACCTCGTCGTCTCCATCGACGACGACGTCTTCGGCGGCCGGCTCCACCTCCTGCCCGCCTGCAACGACGCCTTCCTCCTCGACGTACGCCTGTCGGCCGTACGTGCCAGGGAAGCCGCCTTCGAGAGGGCGCTCGCTCCCCTCGAGAGTGATTACGACGTAATCATCGTCGACTGCCCGCCCAGCCTCGGGCTCAGCATGGACGCCGCCGCGTACTACGGGCGTCGCCGTGACGGGGAGAAGCCCGGACAGTCCGGCGCCCTGATCGTCGTGCAGGCCGAGGACAGCTCGGCGGACGCCTTCGAGCTGCTGACGACCCAGATCGACGACCTGCGGAACGACCTCCAGGTCGACATCGACTACCTCGGCATCGTCGTCAACCTCTACGACTCCCGCCGGGGTTACATCGCCACCTCCTCGCTGCAGGGGTGGGTCGACATAAAGGATCCTCGCGTCATCGGGCTCATCGGAGACCTCAAGGAACAGAAGGAAGCCGTCCGGGTGAAGAGGCCGCTGCTGTCCTACGCGCCCAAGTCGCAGCAGGCCGTCGGCATGCGCGCGTTGGCGAGGGAGGTCCTGTGAGCAAGGCCGACCAGCTGGGGGCCGGACGGTTCGGCGGGGGAGTACGTACCGTCAGCGCACGCCGCCAGGCCGTCGCCGCGGCCACCGGAGTCCCCACCGACGGTGTCGCTCCCCCCACGGAACTCCCCGTCGACCGCGTCAGTCTGAACCCGGACAACCCCCGCACCAGCCTCGGTGATCTCACCGACCTCGCCGGGAGCCTGAAGACGCACGGGCAGAAGCAGGCGATCACGGTCATGAACCGCGACGCCTATCTCAGGGCCAACCCGGACCAGGAGGCGAACCTCGAACCGGACACCGCCTACGTCGTCGTCGACGGCAGCACCCGCCTCGCCGCCGCGCGCGAAGCCGGGCTCGCCACCGTCAAGGTCATGGTCAACGACGACCAGGGGGCGACACCGGACGAGCTTCTCGAGTCCGCGCTAGTCGCCAACATCCACCGGGAGGACCTCGAGGAGCTCGACGAGGCTCGCGCTCTGCAACGGCTTCTGGCGATCCACGGGAGCCAGCGTGCTCTGGCCAAGCGCCTGCACCGTTCCCAGGGCTGGGTGTCGCAGCGTCTCGCACTGCTCAACCTGACCCCCGAACTCCAGAGCCGCATCGGTGAGGAACCCATCGACCTGCTGCGCGCGGTGGGCAACAGGCCGGCCGACCAGCAGGCGGCGGCCCTGGAGGAACTGAAGGAACAGCGCGCTCTCAAGGAGGCCGCGGCACGGGCTTCCCGGGCCGGCGGGAACCAGGAGGCGTCGCCGCGGGCGTCGGCGGCGGATGCCGGGGGCCCGGGTGAGGGTGAGGGTGATTACGGCGTAATCACCGACGGGAGCACGGGCGGCGGTGCGGGCGGTGGTGAGAGCGGTGTCGTCAGCGGCGGGAGCGCGGGCAGTGGTGATTACGGCGTAATCACCGGCGGGGATACGCGTGGTGGTGATTACGGCGTAATCACCGGTGGGGGAGAGCGCGGGGGTGATTACGGCGTAATCACCCGTGACGGAGGCGGGGCGAAGGGCGGTGCGGCGGCCCCGGAGGTGATCCCGGAGCCGCGCGCGGATGCTCTTCCGCCGAAGCCTGCGGCCGGCAACGGCCGGGGCACGGGCACGGCGCAGGGCGCCCGAGTCGTCCCGTACGACCAGCCCGGGGCGCTCGCCATGCTGCTGGACGCGAAGGTGGGCAACGACGACCTGTTCTTCGACCTGCTCCGGTTCCTGGGGACGAAGGCGCTGGAACGAGACTCCGTCCGGCTGGGCAAGCTGGCCCGCGCCCTCGCCGAGCAGGCCGACGCCCGGGGGGAATGAGCCGGTGGAACGGCTCCCGCTCAGGTGCTCGGGCGGTCTTCCACGGGGGCGAGTTCGGCGATCAGGTCCTCGACCAGGGTCTTGATCTCGTCGCGGATGGGGCGGACGGCTTCGACGCCCTGGCCGGCGGGGTCGGGGAGCTTCCAGTCGAGGTAGCGCTTGCCGGGGAAGACGGGGCAGGTGTCGCCGCAGCCCATGGTGATGCAGACGTCCGACGCGCGGACCGCGTCGGCGGTGAGGACCTTCGGCGTCTCCTCGGAGATGTCGATGCCGGCCTCGGCCATCGCCTGGACGGCAGCCGGGTTGACCTCGGCTGCCGGGGCGGAACCGGCGGAGCGGACCTCGATGCGGTCGCCGGCCAGGTGGGTGAGCCAGGCGGCGGCCATCTGGGAGCGCCCGGCGTTGTGGACGCAGACGAACAGGACGGACGGCTTGTCGGCCATGGGAGCGTTCTCTCTCGTCGCAGGGCGGGCCCGGCCCACCGCTGACTTCAGTACCCGCTGATGTCAGTAGGTGATGATGTCAGCGGATGATGATGTGACAGTATCAGCGCATGCTGACTTCAGTCGATCCTGATGTGATCCGGGCGCTGGGCGATCCGCTCCGCCTGAAGATCGTGACCCTGCTGGCACGCGAGACGCTCTGCACGACCCATCTGGTCGAGGAGACCGGAGCCAAGCAGACGAACTTGTCCAACCACATGAAGGTGCTGCGCGAGGCCGGGATCGTGGAGACCGAGCCGTGCGGCCGTTTCACCTACTACCGGCTCAGGCCCGAGGTCCTGGCCGGGCTGTCCGAGCAGTTCGCCCGGCTTGCCGCCTCCGCCCGCGGTGCCGCGGAGAACAGGAGGGCCTGCCCGTGACCTCCGCCGAGCCCACCACCTCCGCTCCGGCCGGGAGCGGGGACACCTCGCTCGTCAGGAAACTCTCCACCCTCGACCGCTACCTCGCGGTGTGGATCCTGCTGGCCATGGCCGTCGGCCTGGGCCTGGGGCGGCTCGTCCCGGGGATGGACGGCGCGCTGGCGAAGATCGAGATCGGCGGGATCTCGCTGCCGATCGCGCTCGGGCTGCTGGTCATGATGTACCCGGTCCTGGCCAAGGTCCGCTACGACAGGCTGGACGCCGTCACCGGTGACCGGAAGCTGATGATCTCCTCTCTGGTCATCAACTGGCTCATCGGACCCGCGGTGATGTTCGCGCTGGCGTGGATCTTCCTGCCGGACCTGCCCGAGTACCGCACCGGGCTGATCGTCGTGGGCCTGGCCCGCTGCATCGCCATGGTCATCATCTGGAACGACCTCGCGTGCGGCGACCGGGAGGCCGCGGCCGTGCTCGTCGCGCTGAACTCCGTCTTCCAGGTCCTCGCGTTCGGGCTGCTGGGCTGGTTCTACCTCGACCTGCTGCCGCGCCGGCTGGGCCTCGGTGACGGCCAGGGCCTGGACGTGTCCGTCTGGCACATCGCGCTGAACGTCGTCGTCTTCCTCGGTGTCCCGCTGCTGGCCGGCTTCCTCACCCGCCGCATCGGCGAGCGGAGGATGGGCCGTACCGGCTACGAGGCGAAGTTCCTGCCGAAGATCGGACCGTGGGCGCTGTACGGGCTGCTGTTCACGATCATCGTCCTGTTCGCCCTGCAGGGGGAGACGATCACCTCGCAGCCGCTGGACGTGGTGCGGATCGCGCTGCCGCTGCTGGTCTACTTCGCGGTCATGTTCTTCGGGACCTTCCTGCTCGGCAAGGGCCTGGGTCTGGCCTACGACCGCACGGCGACGCTGGCGTTCACGGCGGCGGGCAACAACTTCGAGCTGGCCATCGCGGTCGCCATTGCCACCTTCGGCGTCACCTCCGGGCAGGCGCTGTCCGGCGTGGTCGGCCCGCTCATCGAGGTCCCGGTGCTGATCGGCCTGGTCCACGTCGCGCTGGCCTGGCGCCGGAAGTTCGCCGCCGACGCGGTGACGACGGTGCCGTGACGCCGGCGCGGTGACGACGGTGCCGTGACGCGGCACGTGGACGTGGTGGTGACCGGCGGTGGCCAGGAAGAGCTCGCCGCCGGCGCGATCGCCCGACCGTACTGACGGTCAGGCGACGACGGGGCTGCGGCGCTCGACCAGTACGACGTCGCGCCAGGCTCCGTGGTGGCGTCCGATCCGCTCCCGCGTGCCGATGACACGGAAGCCGGCGCGCCGGTGGACCGCGAGGCTCGCGGTGTTCTCGGGGAAGATCCCGGCCTGGATGGTCCAGATGCCGGCCTGCTCGGTGGAGGCGATCAGTGCCTCGAGCAGGGCGGAGGCGATGCCGCGGCCGCGGGCTGCGGGGTGGACGTAGACGGAGTGCTCGACCACGCCCGCGTACGCGCACCGGTCCGAGACCCTGCTCACCGCCACCCAGCCCAGCACCCTGCCCCGCTCGTCGACGGCGGCGAAGCGATGCCCGGGCAGCTTCGCGGCGTCGAACGCCTCCCAGGACGGCGGGCTGGTCTCGAAGGTGGCGTTGCCCTCGTCGATGCCCGCCTGGTAGATCGCCAGCACCTGCTCGGCGTGCTCCGCCGCCAGCGGCACGACCACCGCGCTCGACGCCCCGCTCACCGTGCCTCCTTGCCCCGTCCCGGTCCGGCCGCAGCCGGCATCGTCAGCAGCTTACCCATCGCGGCGAGCACCGACGGCTCGACCCTGTAGTACACCCAGGTGCCGCGCCGCTCGGAGGTGAGCAGGCCGGCCTCCTTCAGCTTCTTCAGGTGGTGGGAGACGGTGGGCTGGGAGACGCCGACGTCGGAGATGTCGCACACGCACGCCTCGCCGCCCTCGTGGGAGGCCACGGCGGAGAACAGCCGCAGGCGGACCGGGTCACCGAGCGCCTTGAACATCCGCGCGGCGCTCTCGGCCTCCTCGGCGGTCATCGGACGCTCGGTCAGTGGCGGGCAGCACGGCACCACCGTCCGGCCGGCGGCGGGCTCGGACAGGGGCAGCACCTTCGCGTTCGACATACGCCTATGTTGACATACGTCGAACTAGCGGGGTGGGGGAGCGGTGATTACGCCGTAATCACCGCGGGGGAGTGCGGGCGGGTGTGATTACGGCGTAATCACCGGCAGTGGCACGAGCGAGGGGGTGATTACGCCGTAATCACCCGTGGGGTGCGCGTGGGGAGTCGCGCCCGAGAGGTGAAGTCACCTCCTTGGATAGACGCTTATCTATGTTGACGTACATCGATACAGGTGCGATGCTGGCCGCGTAAGTCATCGATGGATGTCTAAACAACGCTAGGAGTCGCCGTGAACGCGCCCGTCACCACCGAGCTGCCCGTCGTCGTGATCGGGGCCGGTCCCGTCGGTCTGGCCGCCGCCGTCCACCTGGCCGACCGGGGCATCGAGCCTCTGGTCCTGGAGGCCGGGCCCACCGCCGGCACCGCGGTGCGCGAGTGGGCGCACGTACGCCTGTTCTCCACCTGGGGGGAGGTCGTCGACCCCGCCGCCGAGAAGCTCCTCGCTCCCACCGGCTGGACACGGCCCGACCCTGCGGCGTACCCGTCCGGCGGCGACTGGGCCGAGCAGTATCTGCAGCCCCTCGCCGACGTCCTCGGCGACCGCGTCCGCTACGGTGCGCGCGTCACCGGTGTCTCCCGGGCCGGCCGGGACCGGATCGTGGACGCCGGCCGCGAGCAGCAGCCGTTCGTCGTGCACGTCGAGTACGCCGGCGGCCGTGAGGAGCGCGTCCTCGCCCGGGCTGTGATCGATGCCTCCGGTACCTGGGCCACGCCCGGACCGGCCGGTGGCAGTGGTCTTGCCGCGCTCGGCGAGAAGGCCGCCGCGGACCGGATCACCTACCGCGTCCCGGACCTGACGGACCCTGCCGTCCGCGCCCGGTACGCCGGCAGGCGCACCGCCGTCATCGGCTCCGGCGCCTCCGCCTTCACCGCCCTCGCCCTCCTCGCCGGCCTCGCGAAGACCGGCGGCGGTGCGGGCACGAAGGCGGTGTGGCTCCTGCGCCGGGGCATCACCGGCTCCACCTTCGGCGGTGGGGAGGCCGACCAGCTCCCGGCGCGCGGCGCCCTGGGCCTGGCCGCGAAGGCCGCCGTGGAGGAGGGCCACGCGGACGCGGTCACCGGCTTCCGCACCGAGGCCGTCGAGCGAGCCGCCGACGGCCGCCTGGTCCTGGCCGGCGAGGACGGGCGCCGCCTGGACCCGGTCGACGAGGTGATCGTGCTGACCGGCTTCCGCCCCGACCTGTCCTTCCTCGGCGAGCTGCGCCTCGGCCTCGACGAGCGCCTCCAGGCCCCCGTCGAGCTGGCGCCGCTGATCGACCCCAACCAGCACTCCTGCGGCACCGTCTACCCGCACGGCCACCGCGAGCTGTCCCACCCCGAGCAGGGGGTGTACCTGGTCGGCATGAAGTCCTACGGCCGTGCCCCGACCTTCCTGGCGATGACCGGCTACGAGCAGGTCCGTTCCGTCGCCGCCGCGATCGCCGGTGATCTGGAGTCCGCCGACCGCGTCGAACTCTCCCTCCCCGAGACCGGAGTCTGCGGCGGCGCCGGCCTCTTCGACGCCCCCGACGACCAGGAGGCCGACGGCGGCGGCTGCTGCGCGCCGGCGGCCGCCCCGGTCGCCCCGGCCGCCCCGGTCGCCGGCGATGAGACCCCGGCGGGTGGCTGCTGCGGTTCGTGAGCGGTCTCGGAGGCGGGGTGAATCCGCGCCCGGCCCCCGAAGTCCCCTCGGGGACGTGCGGGTCAGCCGCCCTGGCCGGCGCTTCCGACCGGGCCGACCTCCACCGGGGAGCCGGAGCCGTCCGTCACGGGCAGTGCGGCGGAGCCCGGCCGGTCGAGGGTGACCGACCTCGTCTCGTCCGGCAGGGTCACCAGCAGGCCCGCGGTGCGGATACCGGAGCCGCCCGAGACGTTGGCCGGGTAGGTGATGCCGAGGGCCGCCGGCTCACCGTCCTCAAGGAGGACCGCGCCGCCCTGCTCGCCCGTGCGCTTCGCGGACAACGTCCCCGACTCGGTCCCCGACTCGGTGTGCAGGCCGACGCCCGCGTGACCCGAGAGCGTGCAGTCCCGGCCGCCGGCGGGGATGCCGGTCATGTCCGGCGCGGGCGCGTTCAGCCGGTGGCGGCCGGCGGCTGCCTCTCGAGCCGACGCCAGATCTCCTCGTAGACCGACTCGCCCCGCTGCTCGGACAGGTCCAGCGAGGCGAGTACGGAGGGCACGGCGATGCTGGGGAACAGATGACGCAGCAGCACGGTGGTCCTGGTCTGCAGGTCCCGGTAGTCGCTGACGGTCTGGGACATGGACTGCACACCGGCGAAGGTGCCCACCACGACGTCGGCGGTCACGGACGGCACGACGTGGGGGAGCAGTTCGCCCTGGGCCTGCGCCTTCTCCAGCAGCTGCCGGCAGACGCCGCTCCAGCGCAGGAAGGGACCGCTGCGGTCGAGGCCCTCCGCGTACTGGTCCATGGTCAGCCGGACGCCCGCGCGCACCATCGGGTCGGACTGCAGGCGGTAGGCGTGCAGCAGCACCACGTCCGCGAGCTCCTGCAGTTTGCAGGGACGGTCGTCGATGGTGAACCGCTGGTCCTGTTCGTGGAGCACGCCCTGGGCCAGCTGTTCCTTCGATCCGAAGTGGAAGTAGAGGGCCCCCTTGGTCACGCCGGCGGCGCTGAGGATCTCGGCGATGGTCGCGGCCCGGTAACCGCGTTCCTCGAAGACCCTCGCCGCCGCCTCGAGGATGATCCTGCGCGTACGGATGGCGCGGTCCTGCTTCACCACTGTGCGGTCCTCCCGGTCCTTGACGATCGCTTCGACGGACGGAGCCCGGAGCGACGCCGCGAAAAAACCGTCCGGTACGTATCTTATCGTCGGCGTCCTGGGCGGCCTCAAGGGTTCCGGTGAAGAGGGGGTGCAAGAGGGGAGGAGGGGACGCAAGAGGGGGTGTCGACGGATCCCGTGACGGACTCGTCCGGGGCCTCGCGGCGGTTGGTGGCAGCTCCGGCGGTCACCTGCCCGCCGGCCGGGCTCCGGAGTGGGGGAGGCGGCGGGACGACAGAAACAGACTGACTGGTCTGCTTTCTGGAGTGATATGCCCTTTATGTTACTCGGAGTGATGGGCGCGACTCGCTGTCGGGAGCCGGGTCGCGTCCCGGTCGCCGCTGCCTCACCGTGCCGTGCCGGCATCGGTGAGGCACTGCCTCGGCGCGGCAACTCCGTTGAAGGAAAGGCACTTCACGTCGGCTTCACCGCTGCCCGGGGGCGGTCGGCGCCGACGGGCGGACGCCTCGCGGGTCTGAAGGTTTCTCCTTTCTCATTGACAAACCAACCATGCTGTTTTTTTAATCGTGTCCTAGCCTGCGTCATCGAACGCCGTCCGGGCGATCAAGGGGCGGCCCTCGCGGCATGGGTCCGCACGCAACCGGCGTGGGGTCCGAGGGGGAGAAGCACAGTGGACATCGAAGTTCTGGGAGCGCTGTCCGTACGCGAGCACGGCGTCTCGATCACACCGACGGCTCCGAAACCGCGCCGGGTACTGGCCCTGCTCGCCCTGCACGCCGACCGGGTGGTCCCGGTCTCCTCCCTGATCGAGGAACTGTGGGGCGACGAACCGCCGCGCAGCGCCCGCACCACCCTGCAGACGTACGTCCTCCAACTGCGCGACCTCATCGGCGAGGCACTGGCCAAGGCCGGTGAGGGAGCTGTCACCGCCAAGGACATCCTGGTCACCCTCCCCGGCGGCTACCGCCTGGAGACCCGCGGCGGCCGGGTCGACTTCCGCGAGTTCGAGCAGCAGGCCGATGCGGGCTATCGGGCCATGGACGCCGAGGACTTCACCGCCGCCGCGCGGCGGCTGCGGGAGGCACTGTCGCTGTGGACCGGCTCCGCGCTCGCCGACGTGACCGCCGGCAACCGGATCGGCCTGGAGGTCGAGCGCCTGGAGGAGGCCCGGCTGTGTGCGCTGGACCGGCGCATCGAGGCGGATCTGCGGCTCGGCCGCCACCGCGAGCTGCTGTCCGAGCTGACCGTCCTCGTCAGCCGGCACCGGATGCACGAGAGTCTGCACGGCCAGTTCATGCTGGCCCTGCACCGCTCCGGCCGGCGCGGGGAGGCGCTCAACGTCTACCAGCGGCTGCGCACCACCCTCGTACGCGAACTGGGCCTGGAGCCGTCGGCGACGATCAGCCGGCTGCAGCGCTCCATCCTGAGGGCCGGCCCGGAGCCCGTGGCGGCCCGCGGCCCGGAGACCGGCGGGCGGGCTGTGATCCGGGTGGGCGGGCCGTGATCCGGGTGGGCTGACCCCGCCCGGCGGCCGGCCGGCCGCCGGAACATACCGCCCCGAGCGGCGAAGAGTTGACCGGCGGACGCGCAACAGGCCGGCAGAAGCGGAAGGTTCGGACAATGGAGATCGCACAAACGCTCGCGCTCGTCGCGGCCACGGTGACCACCGGGCTGGTCAGCGGGCTGTTCTACGGATTCGCCATATCGGTGATGCCGGCACTGCGCGGCGGGGACGACCGCACGTTCATCGACGTGATGCAGCGGATCAACGTGGCCATCCTCAACGGGTGGTTCCTCCTCGGCTACATCGGAGCCCTCGTGTTCACCGCACTCGCGGCCGGGCTGCAGTTCGGCGGCGGGGACCGGGACGCGATGGTGCCCACCGTCTCGGCGCTCGTCTGCTACATCGCCTCGTTGACGGTCACCGGCCGGGTGAACATCCCGCTCAACAACGCCCTGGCGGCGGCGGGAGCACCGGGCAGGATCACGCAGCCCCGTGCCGTGCGGGAGGAGTTCGAAGGGCCGTGGGTGCGGGCGAACGTGGTGCGCACCGTGCTGTGCACCGCCGCCACCGGGCTGCTGTGCTGGGCCCTCGTAGTGCACGGCGGGAGCTGAGCGGCCGGCGGCCGAACGGCCGGACGCCTCAACGGCCGGCGGGCTGCACGGCCGACAGCGCCTCCGTACGGCCGTGCAGCCTGGCCGCGTACGCCGCGCAGCCCAGGGCCGCAGTGCTGAGCAGCGTACGGACGATGTTGACGGCCGCCCAGGTGCCCTCGAAGGTGTCGACGAGGGAGAAGTCCCGCACCTCTGCGGGGTCACCGAGGCCGGCGAGCCGGTCGTTGAGCGGGATCTCGACGCCCACCGTGAGGATCAGGACGGCCAGGTACAGCACGGCGGCCAGGCCCGCCCACAGGGCGACGCCCCTGTGTCCCCGGCGGAACTCGAGGAACGCCGCGGCGCCCGCCGCGAGGAGCGCGCCGAGAAAGACGAGGGCGAACAGGCCGTTGCCGTCGATCTCCGCGTTGAACTGCTGCATCGCGGCCACGTAGGTGCGGTCGTCGGTCCCGGCGAGACCGGGCATCACCGAGATGTCGTACGCGAAGAACAGGCCGGCCATGAGGCCGAGCAGGACGACCGACACGAGGTGCAGCACCCCGGCGGCCCTGCCCGGACGGGCGGCCGGCCGCGACGGTGTCCGCGGCCGTGTCTGCGGCTGTGTCTGCGGCCGTGTCTGCGGTGCGGGAGCGCCGGGGGGACCGTACTGCTGCGGGTACGGAGCGGCTGTCATCGGTACGACCTCGCTTCGGTCTGATGTCCACATATCGTGTCGAGGCGCGCTGTCCCCCGAGGATAGGCGGGCGCCCTCGGCCGCCGCGGCCCGCGAAACGGTTCCGGGCCGGCTTTCACGAGCGGTCCTCGAGCCGTCGTCGAGCGGAGTCCGGGCGGCGTCCGGGGGACCGGTCCGGCGTCGTCAGCCGAGCGCCTCGAGCAGCTCGCGTTCGTGCCGCGCGCTGAGGCCTGCGCGCCTCTCCCGGTCCAGCCCCTGCTCGCGTTCCCAGCGCAGTGTGTCGGCCAGCATCCGCGCCGGGGGCCGGTGACGCAGCCCCGCGGCGCGCGCCGCGGACCCGTCCCGGGCCGACCACCCTTCCCAGCCCGGCTCGACCAGCCACATCGGCAGCGACTCGGGCCCCATGTACTGGGCCACCTCGTGGGCGAGCAGCCACGCCGAGCCGGCGGTGACCACCGGACCGGTGTGCCCGCCGACGGCGCGGGACAGTTTGATCCACTCTTCGAACGGGACGACCGGGCCGACGGCGTCGTAGGTGCCGGTGGTGCCCGTCTCCGCGGCGTCGAGCAGCCAGGAGGTGAGGTCCCGTACGTCGACCACCTGGGTGGGCATGGCCGGGGTGTCGGGAACCAGCATCGGCCCCCGCGGATCACGCGCGGCGCGGGCGACCCAGTAGCCGGAGCGCCCGCTGTGATCGCCCGGGCCGCCGATGAGCCCGGCTCGTGCGATCAGGAGGCGGTCGCCCACGGCGGCCGTCGACGCCTGTTCGCAGGCGACCTTCGCCTCGCCGTACAGCTCGCGGCCGACCTCGCTCCGGTCGGTCGGGGCGAGCAGGGGCGCGGACTCGTCCGCTCCCGGCGTGGCGTGGGAGGCGTAGGCGTTGCCGGATGAGACGTACACCCAGTGCCCGGCCCTGCCGCCCAGCGCGTCGAGCGCACCACGGACGAAGCCCGGCTGCCATGACACCTCGACGACCGCGTCCCACCTGCGGTCGAGCAGAGGGGCGTACGCCGACGGATCGCGCCGGTCGGCGGCGACCAGCGTCGCTCCGTCCGCGACCTCCCCGCTCTCGCCGCGCGCGAGGCAGGTCACCCGATGGCCGCGCTCGACCGCCTGCCGCGACAGCTCTCGGCCCACCCATGCCGTTCCGCCCAGAACCAGGATCTCCACACCCGCACACAAGCACCGGGACCACCGCGCGCCCAAGCGGATTGGCCGACAGCAGATGACCGGCCGCCGGACCCGCGCCGGGACCGGGAAGCCGGAAACTTTCCAGAACAAATTTTGCAAAAATACTTTTGGGAAATCCCCGGGCCGTTCTACCCTCCCGCCATGGTCAGCGAAGAGCACAAACGCGTACTCGATCCCGAGCGGGACGCGGCAGCCCTGAAGGCCCTCACCCACCCTCTGCGGATCCGGCTGCTCGGGATGCTGCGGCAGGACGGCCCGGCCACCGCGAGCGAACTCGCGGTCAGAACGGGGGAGTCGTCCGCTTCCACCAGCTACCACCTGCGGGTCCTGGCGAAGCACGCGTTCGTCGCCGAGGCCGAGCACCGTGACGGGCGGGAGCGCCGCTGGAAGGCCGTGCACGCGGTGACCTCCTGGAGCAACAAGGCGATGGCGGCCGCACCGGGCAGCCACGCCTGGGTCGGCCTGGCGCGCAGAACCCAGATCGAGCACCTGGAAGCGTCCCTCGCCCGGCACGAGGCCGATCTCGCCGACGGGCGGCTGGGCCAGGAGTGGGTGGAGCCGTCCGGCATCACCGACCTGATGCCCCGTCTGACCCCGGAGTCGCTCACCGAGCTCTGGGAGGTGCTCGACCGGAAGCTGAAGGAACTGACCACCCGTGACGTGGACGACCCCCGCGCAGCGCAGGTCGTCCTCCTCACCGCCGGACTGCCCCTGGCACCGCGCGGCCCCGGCACCGAGGCGGACACCTCTCCCCCCGCGGGGACAGAGACCGAGGACGCGTCGTGACCGGCCCGCTGGACACACGCGCCGCACGCCGCCGCTACCTCACGGTCTGCGTGCTGTTCTGGCTGCCCCTCGGGCTGAGCATCGCCCCTCTGATCCTGCTGTTCACCGAGCGCGGCATGGCCATGGCGGCCATCGCGGGCTTCCTCGCCGCGCACTCCCTCACCGCCGCCGCGCTGGAACTGCCCACCGGAGGACTGTCCGACGTCCTCGGCCGCCGCACCGTTCTGGCCTGCGCCGGCCTGCTGAACCTGACCGCCTTGGCCCTCGTGGGCCTGGGCACCGCTCCCTGGCTGCTCGGCCTCGGCATGGCCCTGATGGGCGCGGGCCGTGCCCTGTCCAGCGGCCCGGCCGAAGCCTGGTACGTCGACACCGTCCAGGCGCACTCCGGCCCCGACGCCGAACTGCGCACCGGGCTGGCCCGCGGCGGCTTCGCGACCTCCGCCGCGCTCGCGACCGGCACCCTGCTCGGCGGCGCCCTTCCCTGGCTGCTCGGACTCGGCCCCGACCTCGGCGCCCGGCTCGGCGAGTCGACGTCCGGGCTGGTACTGCCCCTCTCCGTTCCGATGCTGCTGGGCTCGGCGGTCGAGATCGCCTTCGTGCTGTACGTCCTGACCGCTCTGCGGGAGCCGCCCCGGCCGGCAGCCACCCTGCGCGGCGTACTCCACGGCATCCCGGTCACTGTCATGGGCGGACTGCGCCTCGGGTGCCGGGACGCGCTGGTCCGGCGGGTGCTCCTCAGCGCGGGGGCCGCGGGCGGAGCCCTGGCCGCGACCGAACTGCTCACGCCCGGCAGGGCCGCGGCCCTCACGGGCGCGTCGGAGTCGGGAGCGGTGCTTTTCGCCGCACTCGCCTGCGCCGGATTCGTCTGCGCGGCCATCGGCAGCCACCTTGCACCGTGGACCGCCCGGCTTGCGGGCGGCGGCGAACGTGCGGTCATGGCCTGCCTCGGCGCGAGCGCGAGCGGTCTGCTCCTGCTCGGCGCCACCGCGGCGTTCACCGGAGCCGGTTCCACGGTCCTCGCCGCCGTCGGCTACGGCCTGGTCTACCTGGGGCTCGGCGCGGCGGGGCCGAGCGAGAACGCTCTTCTGCACCGCCGCGTCACAAGCTCGGGCCGGGCCACCGCGCTGTCCGTCCAGTCCCTCGCCCAGCAACTGGTGGGAGCCCTCACCGGCTTGGCCATCGGCCTCCTTCCGCCGGGCCCGCCGCCCTGGCTGCTGGGAGGCACCGTACTGCTCGCAGGAGCACTCCTGTGGACCCACCGCGGTGCGGCCACGCCCCTCTCAGGCCGTGGGTCCCTTGCTTCGGTGGATCGATGAGGTGTCGAGTGCTTCAAGGGGGGTGGCCCTGACCGGGTGGGGTCAGTGTCTGCGGCCGCTGTGCAGTTCCAGCTGTTCAGCCTCGAAGCGCGTACGGAAGTCGCGGTCGTGCGAGACCGCGACCACCGCCCCCGGGTACGCCGCGAGCGCCGCCTGAAGGTCCTCGGCCAGGTCGGGTGCGATGTGGTTGGTCGGTTCGTCGAGGACGAGGAGGTCGGCGGGCCGGGTCACCAGGGTCGCGATCTGCAGCCGCCGCTGCTGTCCCACGGACAGGGCGGCGACGGGGACGTGCAGATCCTGTTCGCGGAACAGGCCCAGGGACAGGAGCTGTTCGGCGTACTCGTCCGGCGGCCCGGGCCGTCCGGCGGCGTACGCGGTGAGCAGCGGCAGCCGTGTGGTGTGGACGGGCAGTTCCTGGGCGAGGTAGCCGATCCGGGCAGGGCGGCGCACCGTGCCCGCGTCCGGCTCCAGGTCGCCCGCCAGGACGCGGAGCAGCGTCGACTTGCCCGCGCCGTTCTCGCCCGTGACCAGGAGGCGCCCTTGGGGCTCGATCGTCAGGAGCCCGTCCAGGCGCAGCCGTTCCCTGACCCGTATGCCGTCGAGTTCGGCGAGGGTGCCCTGAGCCGGGCCGCCGGTTGCCGACGGCGGTGCCGTGGTGAACCGCAGCGGTTCCGGAGGCTTCGCCACCGGGTTGCGGCGCAGCCGGTCCAGGCGCTCCCGCACCGAGCGCACCTGCCCGCCGAGCTTCGCCTCGCTGGAGCGGCGGTGCTTGCCGAAACCCTGTTTCGGGTCGCGGCCGGTGATGGCCAGCCGCCTGCCGGCGGCCTCCAGCAGCTCCTGCGCGCGGGCCACCTCCTCGGCCCAGTCCGCGTACCGCTGCTCAGCTCCGCGCCGGGCGGCGGCCTTCGCGGCGCGGTAGCCGGCCCACCCGTCGCCGTACCGGCGCACGGTGCGCTCGTCCCGGTCGACCTCGAGGATCGTGGTGGCGATGCGTTCCAGGAAGCCGCGGTCGTGAGTGACCGCGACGACGGTGCCGCGGTGTGCGCGCAGGTGTTCCTCCAGCCGGCGCACGGCGGCGGTGTCGAGGTGGTTCGTCGGTTCGTCCAGGAGCAGCAGTTCGGGGGCGGCGGCCAGGGTGCAGGCGAGTGCGAGGCGCGCCTGCTCGCCGCCGGACAGCGAGCCGAGTGGGCGTTCCCGGGTGATCCGGGCCAGTCCGAGCCCGTGCATGGCGGCGTCCACACGGGCGTCCGCCTCGTATCCGCCGCGTTCCTCGTATGCGGTCAGCAGTTCGCCGTACGCGGCAAGCTCCTCGTCCGACGCGTCGGCGAGGGTCTCCTCCGCCGTGCGGAGCCTTCGTTCCAGGGGTCCCGGTAGTTCTCGCGGAAAAACAACGCTAAGAGCTCATAGGGGTTAGTGTTCTGCGCCGGAGATCTGTCGGCAGTAACGGGCGAGGGATTTGAGGATCTCCTCGGCGGTCTTGGTCCAGATGAACGGCTCGGGGTCTGCGTTCCAGTCCATGACCCGGGCGCGGAAACCGGCTTTGAGGGTCTGGATGTTCTTGTGCGCGCCGCGGCTGATCTCGCCCGCGTGAGTGAGGGCTTTACGGGGCTGGTCGGTCTCGTCGGCAGCTCGCAGATGCGGTTCAGTCCGGATTCGAGCCGTCGATGTCCAGATCATCGGACACTTCGAGGAGTCGGGCCGCGAGGCTGTCGGCCCACTCCACGGCCCAGGTACGAAGAGCGGTGATGGTGGCCCCGTCCAGGCCGTAGGCGGCGAAGGCTTCGTCGTCGGTCCACTCGGCGCCCGTGAGGTTCGATTGCAGATCCTCGCGCTCGAAGCGGCCACGGGCGTGGCGGCGGCCGAACTCCTCGAGTTCGGCATTGGTCCAGCGGCGGGAGGCCGCGAACACGTCGATCAGGTCGCGGGGCGCTCCGCGGTCGGCGAGGGCGCGGACCTTGGTCCCGATCACGTCCTCCTCCGCGAGGACGGGCCCGTACGGGCTCTGGGCGACCGGCCGCCAGAAGATCTCCTTGAGGATGTCGACCTCGCATTCCTGCCCCGTGGCCGGGTCGGTCACGGTGAAGCGGGCGGACAGCGGGGCGGTCTCCAGTGCATGCACCTGCCACCCCCGTGCTTCGAGACCGCTACGGAGCGTGGCCGCGATATCGGCCATGGGCGCCGGGTTCTCTGTGGCGACATCAAGGTCCTGGCTGGGGCGGTTGACGAGGCGGTGCGCCCGCACCGCATATCCGCCGGTGAGGACCAGGGGATACGGCGAGCCGAGGGCGATCACGTCCGCCAAGAGCCGTGTGTGCAGCTCCGGCATGTCCGTCACGCGGCTGCCCGGGTGCGGGAGGCGAGCTGGGGGAAGGCGTCTTCCCACACGGTGCGCACGGTGCGACCGACGAGGGTGCGCAGAACCGGCCACATCTGGAGGAGCAGATCCCGGTCGAGATACCGGGGCAGATCGTCGCGCAGGCCCTCGTGCAGGACGGTGCGGTACAGGCCCATGCGCTGGCGAGGCTTGCTCAGGTCGTAGGAGGTCATCCCGGACCAAGCCATGTGCAGCGGTAGCTCCACGACCCCCTGGGTCTGGCCGCGCAACTCGTCCAGCGACTCCGGCAGACGCCGCCGGAACTTCTCCCGGTACAGCGCCAGGTCCTCGGCGACCACTCCCGAGAGGTCGCTCGGCGTGGGTGTGAGGTGTTGTGGGCTGGAGGACATGACTCCATTATGGCGACCGGAGAAGTAGGGCGGGGCATGATGTGCGAGCTGGCGTCCGGAGTGAGCCGAGGCGGATCCTGCCGGTGAGCTGGTTGCGCAGTCTCTTCTGCCCTGAGCAGCAGGGATGGGCTGTCGGCGTGACGCTCGTTTGACGCTCTGGACGCCGCAAGCAGGGCAAAGAGGCGAGAAAGCGGCTTTGACCTGGTTTTTTCCCTGACTCGCTCAGGCCGACACCTTTTCGATGACGCACCACGTGGAGTGCGTGGCGATCTTGGAGCCGGTGAAGAAGGGCACCTGACCTGCGGGTTCACCGTACCGGGTCGGCTCTCGACGTGTTCTGTCGTACACAACAGGTGGGGCGGGGTACACCCGCCCCACCTGCGGTTCTCCGCTGCCGAGACGCGCGCGAGAGCTGTCGTGGGCCGACTCGCCGAAAATCTTGACGCTCGTACGACGCTGGAAATGACGGCAGGCGGGAGGACCTGCGGCTCCGACGCGGGTGCTCTCACCCGCCAGGAGCGGCGCCCCTGTATGAGGGCTTGAGAGCCCCGGCCACTGGCGACTGCTTCTGATTACGTAGAGTGATGCCTGGGGCCACTGAGGCTTTTGACAGGGCACGGGCTTTCGGCCGGGTGGTGTTTCACAGGTGCGCTCGATCACGAGAGGGATGTGGGTGCACGCTCGTCGGACGAGGCCCGGAGAGGAGCGCGGACGCATGAGCGAGCCTGTGCACGAGGCAGCCGGCGTTCCGCGGCCGCCCATGCAGGTCGAGGCGATCCACTCGGCCCGCGCGGGTCGCGCCGGACCTTGTCGGGCCGACGGGGCGGTGTCCGGTGTGCCGTGCGTGCCGCCCGTCAGCGGGCCACAGGCAGGGTACCCAGGCGTTCCCTGACAGCCGCCAGCACCGCGCTCTGTTGCTGGACCAGGTAGAAGTGACCACCGGGCAGGATCCGCAGGTCGAACCCGACGGTGGTGTGGCTGGCCCAGCCGTTCATGTCCTCGGTCTTCACGCGTGGATCGCTGTCCCCCGCCAGGGCGAGGACGGGGCAGGTCAGGCGGGCGGGCGTGGTCCGCAGGTAGGTTTCGACGGCCTGGTAGTCGCCGCGGACGGCGGGGAGGATCATGCGGAGGATCTCCTCGTCGTCCAGCAGCCCGGAGTCCGTGCCGCTCAGCTCGCGGAGTTCCGCGACCACCCCTTCGTCCGACCGGTTGCGGATGTCGTCCGCGCGGTACAGGTGGGGCGCGCGGCGGCTGGACACGATGAGCGCGGAGACCGGTGTACCCGCGGCCTGGAGGCGGTCCGCGACCTCGAAGGCGACGAGCGACCCCATGCTGTGCCCGAACAGGGCCAGCGGCCGGCCGTCCGCCGTGTCGGCCAGCCGGTCCGCGATCCGTTCGGCGAGCACGGTGATATCGGTGACCACCGGCTCGGAGCGCCGGTCCTGACGGCCCGGGTACTGGACCGACAGGACGTCGACGCCCGGGGAGAGCGCGCGGGCCATGGGGTAGTAGAAGCTGGCCGAGCCGCCGGCGTGCGGGAAGCACACCAGGCGTGCCGCGGCGCCCGGAGCGGGATGGAAGCTCCTGAGCCAGATGTCCTCGTAGGAGGGCGTGGGGGCCATGTGAGGAGGGCCTTTCGGAGAGGTGTGGGGCGGCGCGGCGGTGACGGCGCGCCCGGTCCGGGCCTTTCGTGAACCTGACGGGCGGACCGGCGCGCTCGTGTATCGGCGCCCGGCGGGCGGGAGAGCGCGCGCCGGGCGCCGATACCGGATCAGCCGGAGACCCGGACCGGCAGCCGTCGGGGGCAGATGATCTGCATCGGGTTCTCGAACTCGACGCCGGCCGCGTGGTCGACGGTGATCTCGTCGAAGCGGTCGAACAGTGCGTTCAGCGCGATGCCGACCTCGAGCCGGGCCAGCGGGGCGCCGAGGCAGAAGTGGATGCCCTGCCCGAAGGCGATGTGCCCGCCGGTGTCGCGGTGGATGTCGAAGCGGTCCGGGTCCGTGAAGCGCTCGGTGTCCCGGTTGGCGGCGCCGATCCACAGGGTCACCAGCTCGCCCTTGCCGATCCGCTGTCCTCGGATCTCGGTCTCGGCAGTGGTCACCCGCGCCATCCTGGAGAACGGGGGATACAGGCGCATCAGCTCCTCGACCGCGCCGGGCACCAGCGCTCGGTCGGCGCGGACGGCGGCGAGTTCCTCGGGGTGGCGGTCGAAGGTGAGGACCGCGTTGCCGATCATCGCCATGGAGGCCGCGTGGCCGGCGAACAGCGTGAGGCCGACCAGGCCGAGCAGGTCGACGTCCCGCAGCGGCTCACCGTCGACGACGGCGTGGGCCAGGCCGGTGAGCATGTCGTCGGCCGGGTTCCGCCGGCGCCTGTGGACATGACCGAGGATGTACTCGTTCATCTCCCGGATGGCGGGCGCCACCTCGGACTCCATCACCTTCGGCGGCACGGTCGCCGCGTCGAGGGCGCCCAGTGCGTCGCCCCACGCCCGGTACATCGGCACGTCCTCGGGCGGCAGCCCGAGCATCTCCGCGACCACGATGATCGGCAGGGGATAGGCCACCGCCTCGATCAGGTCGAAGCCGTCCGATCCGGACAGCCGGTCGAGGAGGGACTCGGTGGTGCGGGCGATCCGCTCCGAGAGACCCGCCACCGCACGCGGGGTGAACGACTGGTTGACGGCGCGCCGCAGCCTGCGGTGGTGCGGCGGGTCGTTGGTGACCAGGTTCCCGGTGAGGAACAGGTCGAGATCGGGCTGCGGTTCGTTGAACAGCCGCACCGTGTCCGAGGAGAACGTCTTCGGGTCGGTGAGAACGCGGGTGATGTCGGCGTGGCGGAACAACTGCCACCCGTACTCGTCGTCGTGGTGGACCGAGTGCTGTCCCTGCATCCGACGGAACCAGGAGAACAGCGTCTCCACGGGCTCGGCCGCGGATTCCCGCACCGGCATGACTACCTCCTGCTTCGTGGTCCGCTGGTGTGTCGTCACAGGCCGACGAAGGACCGGTAGACCTTGCGGTCGACCGCCGGCAGAGCCACGCGCAGACCGCTCTGCGCCTGCGTCGTCGCCCCGGGCGTCGGCGACAGCGTCGGCGAACCGGCGGCGCGGAGCCCGGACTCGATGGCGCCGTCCATGTAGCCGATCCAGCCGAGAGCGAGGTCGTCGGCGCAGAACCTCACCTGGCCGAAGGGCCTGTTCATCGCCTTGTGCAGCCGGGTCAGCTGGTACGGCCGGCGGAACGCGGGTCCACCGCGGGAGAACTCCTCCGCCTCCCAGTCCGACACGGTGTGGTCGCGCAGCGTCGCCGACGGCACGATACGCCGCACCGCCGCCTCGACCGCGGCGCGGCTGCTCACGTCCAGGGTGTCGTCCACGCTGAAGGCGACGACGGGGGCGTCGTCGTTCAGCCGCCCGATGATGACGAACGGAGCGGTCTCCGGCGCCTCGGCGATGAACCGGTCGGTGGGCGTGGTCAGATCCAGGAAGAGCTTGCGCTGGCGCGGCACGCCGTACCCCTGGGCGGTGGCGTCCTGGTGGGCCTGCGGCAGCGCCGGGCTGAAGGCGATGTCCTTCCACACGTTGACCGGCACCGCCATGATGACCTCGGCCGCAGTGTAGGCGGCCCCCGCCCGGGTCACCACCTTCACCCCTCCGGACTGCTGGGTGACGGAGGCGACCGGGGAGTTGAGCTTCAGGTCCGGCCGGCCGTCCGCCAGGATCGCGCTGGCCAGGGCGATGGTGCCCTGTGCCAGACGATAGGTGTTGACGCCGGAGAAGCCCGTGTAGTTCCAGCCGGCCAGTGCCCACCACTGGGCCAGCTGCAGCATCGATCCGCGCGAGGTGGGTGACCCGTACAGCCCCGTCGTGCCGGTCATCCGCATCTCGTCCTCCGGCGAGTAGGCCAGCTGGTTCAGCCGGTCACGCAGGGAGAATCGGTCCAGCGGAGTGATCAGGTCCTCGCGGGTGAACGGCGCGTAGGGTTTGGGGAAGTACTCGGCCGAGCCGTCGAAGAACGGCGCGAACAGCTCTCCCTGCCGGGTGTACGCCGTGACCGGGTCGGTCTCGAGGAACCCGCCCGGGGTCGGCATGAGCACGCGTTCGGGACCCTGGTCCGCCACGATCGTCAGGTTGTAGCGGGATATCTCCTGCCACACGTGCGGCTGCAGCGGGTCGACCCAGGCGCCGCCGCGCTCGATCTCCCAGCCGTTGAACGTGTCGGTCCAGGTGCGCCCGCCGATGCGGCCCCGCGCCTCGAGGACGAGGACCTTGCACCCCTTCTTCCGCGATTCGCGGGCCGCGGTGAGACCGGCGAGGCCGGCCCCGACGACGATGGTGTCGTACGCGGTCCGGGCCGTGTGATCCGCCCCCTCGGCGGCTTCGGCCGCGGCGGGCACTCCCGCGCCGAGCGCGGTTCCCGCGATGGCCAGGCCGCTCGTTCTGAGGAGATTCCTCCGCGAGAGGAAGACGCGGGACGCGGCCCTTTTCGTCATGTCGTGATCGTTGAGCAAGAGTTTTCCCCCGTGGGCTCTGTTCCAGAAAGATGAATCGTTTCTGTGGACAATCGGGCAGGACCGGGACCGGGCAGTGAGACCCGTGACGCAATTCCCGGCCCTGCTCGCGCGGAATACGGAAAAGGATCAGGCGGACGGCTTGCGGAACTGCTTGATCATCGCCGCGTAGCTGTCCTCGGCGTTGCCGTCGGCAACCGCACGCCGGGCGAGCTCCAGGAAGAACTTCGGCAGTTCGGTGCTGACGCCGAGCGCCTGGCTCTCCTCGAGCAGGTGCTGCATGCCGCCCACGTGGACGTTGACGGTCGCGTCCGTCGCCGGGAACGTGTCCTCGTCGATCTGCTCCGCGTACGCGGTGACGTAGTCGGCGGTCACGTTGATCGCGGTGGTCGCCATCTCCGCGAACGTGGTGGCCTTGACGTGGGCCGTGCCCAGCAACGCTGCGGCGTGCAGGAAGCTGTTGAGGACGCCCCACATGATGCTCAGCACCGACATGTCGTAGAGAGCGGACAGGCCGTGGTCCTCGTCGAGGTAGACCGTGCCGGTCTCGCCGAGCGTCTGGAGGGTGGCCTGGTGCTTCTCGAAGGCCGTCTTGGAGCCGGCGTACAGCAGGGTCGCCTCGGCGGTGCCGATGGCCTGCGGCATCGCCAGGATCGCGCCGTCGATGTAGTCGGCGCCGAGCTTGGCCGCCCACTCGGCGGTCTGCCGCGCCTGGGTGGAGCTCGCCGTGGTCAGGTTGACCACGGTCTTGCCGGCCAGGGAGGAGCCGACCGGGTCCAGCACTCCGTGCACGGCGTCGTAGTCCGAGACGCAGACGACGACGAGCGGGCTCGCCTCGACGGCGCTCGCGGCCGAGTCGGCGAGGGTGGCGCCGTCGGCGACGAGCCGGTCGGCCTTGCCGGCCGAACGGTTCCAGACGGTGGTCGGGTGGCCCTTGGCCACGAAGGCCGCGGCGAGCGCCTGGCCCATCAGGCCCAGGCCGATGACGGTGACCGGGGATGCGGCAGGGGGAAGGATGGTCACGGGTGTGTCTCCGTAGTTCGGGCGGCGGGCGCCGCGATGTGTGTTCGGTGGTGCGGGGGAGCCGGCGGCGGCCCCGTGCCCGCGTCCTCGGTTCAGGCCTGCTCGGCCTCGGCGTCCCACGGGCCACTGACGCCGAAGGGGTTGTCCACGACGTAGCGCCAGTAACCGTCCTCGCCCTGGCGCAGCACGTCGATGGCCACGCCCTCGAGCTGCTCGGGCTCGCCGTTCTCGTCGAGCGCCTCCATCTGCCACTCGACGACGAGCATCGCGGTGTCGCCCACCACCAGCTGCTGGCGGACGGTCGCCTCCACGGAGGGCTTGCGCTTGGCCAGGAATTCGACCACGTAATCGTGCCGGGCCTGTCCGTAGAGCGGGAATCCGGGCTCCCACACTCCGACCGCGTCGTCGGTGTACATCGCGTTGACCGCCTCCGCGTCGCCGGAGTTGAAGGCTATTCCGAAAGCCTCCTGGTGCTTGTCGACGTCGGACACCAGCATGTACTGACTGTCACTCACGACGCTTCTTCTCCATTCGTTCCTGCGGCATTCTCTTATGCGGCAACGGAACAGATTTGTTGGGGAGTTCTTCGGATTGCCCCGGACGCTATCAGCGGCCGCTCCCCGATCCGGTCTCCTGCCGGTAATCGCGCCCGGACGTGCGGGGGCGTGCCTCGATTACCGGGGAAAGACCGCCCGACGGCGGCTGCCGTCGGGGACGTGCCTCCGCTACGGGCGGGCTGCCGGGCCGGCGGCCCGGTCCACCGCCTCCTGGATCTCCGGGGAGACCAGCGCCGCCGACGGGTCCAGGAGGAACGCCACGCGCGCGTAGGCGACGAGCAGCCGCCCGTCCCCCGACGCCGCGTCCAGCAGGCGGTCCAGGTAGGCGTACTCGGCCAGTTGGTTCTCGGTCGGCTCACCGCCCACGCCGGGGAAGGCGAGATCGGCGCCGGTCGTCAGCTCCCACACGTGGTCGACGGCCCGGGCCGCGAGGTCCGCGAGGTAGGCCCGCGGGTTCACGGGCGCCGGCCGGGAGACGTGGTCGCGCAGCACGGTGGCGCCCAGCGCCGACACCGTCATGCCCTGCCCGTAGACCGGATTGAAGCTGCACACGGCGTCGCCGATGACGAGCAGCCCGTCGGGGAACGCGTCCATCCGCTCGTAACGGCGTCGCAGGTTCGCCGGGAACCGGTAGCACAGCGGCTCGCCGAGCGTCTCCTGGTCGTGCACCACGTCGTGGATGTCGGGGGCGGCCAGCGACTTCAGGAAGTCGTGGAAGCCTGCGGTGTCGCGGGGCGGGTACTCGCCGGCGACGCCGTAACCGGTCACGACGGCGCAGCCGTCCTCGATCTTGGCGCAGAGAGCACCCCGCGGCACGGCCGCCGAGCCGCTGACGTCGATGGAGACCTCGTCCGGCATCCGGTCCGCGGAGAGCCGGTAGTACTGCGTGGTGTAGCCGACGTTGACGGTGAGCTGTTCCTCCTCGACCGCCGGATAGCCGAGTTCCGCCAGCCACCCCGGGGTACGGGTGCGCCGCCCGGTCGCGTCGACGACCAGGTCGGCGGTCAGGTCGCGGTGGGCGCCGCCCTCCATGACCCGGACGCCGGCCACGGTGGAGCGGTCGGGCGAGGTCAGCAGCTCCGTGGCCTCGGTGCGCTCCAGGAAGGTCACGCCGGCGAGCGAGCGCACCCGCCGGCGCACCCGTCGCTCCAGGTGCGGCCGGCTGACCGAGAGCAGCGGCAGCCCGGAGCGGGGCTTGGGCATATGGGTGCCTTTGACGACCCACCGGACGTCGGCGGTGCCGTCGCCGACCACCGCGCCGCCCGCGGTGAGTTCCTCGGTGATGCCCGGGAGCAGGTCCTCCAGCGCGAGCAGGCCCGCGGCCAGCAGGTTGTGCAGGTGCCCGCCGTGCGGGACGCCCCGCCGGGTCTCGCTGTGCCCCCTGCCGATGTCGTCCCCGGCCAGGTCGTCGCGGTCGATCACCACGACGTCGGCGTAGTGGTCCGCCAGCACGTGCGCGGCCAGCAGACCCGCCATGCTCGCACCCAGCACGATCACTCGTTCGCGACCAGTGTTCTCCATGGTGGTGTTGTTCACCCTCTCTGTGCGTCCTGAAGGGGCCCGCGGGGCGGGAACCAGCCCGCGCGGACGAAGAAGTCCACGTACTTGTCGAAGAGGGCCCGGTCGACCGGCGGGCAGGTGATGCCGCTGCCGCGCAGGGCCAGCTCGGTCTCCGAGACGTCGATGGGCGGGTAGGTGGTGGTGCCGCGCCCGGCGTTCATGCCCTCGAACGAGTCCAGCAGGGGGACGACGGCGTTCTTCCGGTCCCGGCGGACCCGGGCCGACCAGGTGCCCCAGTCGAGTTCGGGAAGGTCGTAGCCGAAGGAACGCAGGTGGCGGACGAACTCGGTGAACGACTGGTCCTGCCGGTTGTAGAGGTGGAAGGTCCGGTCGGCGGTGTCCTCCCGCGTCGCGAGGTGGGTGATCGCCGCGCTGACGTAGTCCACCGGCACCATGTGGAGCACCCCGGCGAGACTGCCGGGGACCGCTCCGCTCTCCAGCAGGCCCTTGAGGCTGAGCCAGACGAAGTCCTTCGTCTGGCAGGCGCCGGTACGGCTGTCGCCGCACACGACGTCCACGCGGTAGACCGAGACGGGCAGTCCGCGGCTCCGTCCGAGCTCGATGACCTGCTCGGCCACCCACTTGCTCTGCAGGTACCCGTTGTGCAGCAGGTGTCCTGGCCCGGTGGGCGCGTCCACGGTGGCCGGTGCCGCGTCGGGGCCGGGGGCGGGGAACACGCCGGTGGTCGAGACGTAGTGCACCGGGACCGTCCGGTGGGCCGCGGCGAGCCGGAGCACCTCGTGGGTGCCGCCCACGTTGCCCGCGGCGAGTTCGGTGTACGGCCGCACCCAGCTGACCGTCGCGCCGGCGTGGTAGACCACGTCGACCCGGTGGGCGAGGTCGTCGAACGCGGCCTCGTCCAGGCCGAGCCGCGGGGCGGTCAGGTCCCCGAGGACGACGGAGATCCGCGCCGGGACGATGTCGTCCCGGACCTGGTACCACTCCAGGTTCTCGTACAGCCGGCGGGTCGCGTCGGCCCGGTCGTCGCCCCGCACCAGGCAGTGCACGGTGGCCGTGGTGGACCGCATCAGGTCGCGGAGCAGGAAGGCGCCGAGGAACCCGGTGGCGCCGGTGAGCAGGATCTCGCGGGGATCGTCGGCCACCCGGCTGACCTCACCGGCCGGCCGTACGTCCTCGTCGAGGCGCACCTCCGCGGCGAGGTCGACGCCGGCGGCCGCGGACGCCCCCGCGGTCGCGGCGGAGAGCAGGGCGCCCAGGTGTTCCACCAGCTCCTCGGGGGTGGGACGCTCGAAGATCAGCGACGGGGGCAGCTTCAGGCCGGTGGCCTCGGAGAGTCGGTTCCGCAGCTCCACCGAGGTGAGCGAGTCGAACCCGAGGTCGGAGAAGCGCCGGTGGCCGTCGACCGCCCGGGCCGCGGAGTGACCGAGGACGAGCGCCGCCTCGCGGTGGACGAACTCCGCCACGATCTCCCGGCGCCGGGCCGGGGACAGCTCCGCCAGGGCCTCCGGCCGGAGTTCGGGCCCGGCTCCTCCAGGGGCCGCGCCGTCGTCCCGGACCAGGCTGCGCAGCAGCAGCGGCGCCCGCCGGACGTCGGCACGCAGCGCGGTCCGGTCGACCGGGGTGACCACCAGGGCGGGCCGGCCCGCGTCGAGCGCGAGGTCCAGCATCTCGGGCCCGGTCTCCTCGGTGATCGCAAGGAGGCCGGAGCGGGCGATCCGGTCGAGTTCGGCGCGGGTCAGGTGCCCGCTCATGCCGCGCTCCTGCTCCCACAGGCCCCAGGCCAGCGAGGTCGCCGGCAGGCCGAGACCGGACCGATGGGCGGCCAGCGCGTCGAGGAAGGTGTTGGCGGCGGCGTAGGCGGCCTGGGCGGTGCCGCCGATGACGCCCGCCACGGACGAGAACAGGACGAAGCGGTCCAGATCGCGGTCGCGGGTGAGTTCGTGCAGGTTCCACGCGGCGTGGACCTTGGGCCGCAGGACGGCGGCCAGCCGGTCCGGGGTCAGGTCCTGGATCAGGCCGTCGTCGAGCACACCGGCGGCGTGCACGACCCCGGTGAGCGGGTGCTCGTCGGCGACGGTACCGAGCAGCGCGGCGAGCGCGTCCCGGTCGGCGAGGTCGCAGGCGGCCACGCGCACCCGGGCCCCGAGCCCGGTGAGTTCCGCGGCCAGTTCGGCCGCTCCGTCCGCCTCCGGTCCGCGTCGGCCGACCAGGAGCAGCCGGGACACGCCGTGGGCCCGGACCAGGTGCCGGGCGAACAGCCCGCCGAGCGCGCCGGTGCCTCCGGTGATCAGGACGGTGCCGTCGGTACGCCACGGAGCCCCGCGACGAGACGCTGCGTCAGCTTCGCGCGCGGCTGTGTCGTGCCCGGCTGTGTCCTGCGCGGGCGTGGCGGTCGCGGAGGCGCCGGTTGCGGGTACGTCGGTTGCGGGTACGTCGGTGACGCCGGGTACGAGCACACCGCCGGCGCGGACGGCGGCCTGGGGGTGACCCGACGCCAGGACCCCCGGCACGGCTGCCGCCGACCGGGGGTCCTCGTCCATGTCGATCAGGACGATCCGGCCGGGCGCCTCGGACTGCGCCGAGCGCAACAGGCCCCACAGAGGCGCGGCGACGAGGTCCGACACGCCGGTCCCGGCGTCGTCCACGGCCACGGCCCCACGGGTGAGGACGACCAGCGGAGTGTCGGCGGCGCGGTCGTCCGCGAGCCACGTCCGCACCAGCGCCAGCACCCGCTGTGCGGCGTCCTGGGCCCGCTGCGGCACATCACCGCCCGGGCGGAACGCCAGGGGGACGAGAAGGGCGTCGTACGGCGCGCCCGTGCCCAGCGCGGCCAGGACGTCCGCCACGTCGCCGAAGGGCGTGCCGGCGGCGGGCCACGGCAGGCCTGCCGTCATCGGGGTGTCGCTCCCGACCAGGCTCAGTGAGGCCGACGCCGAAGGGGCGGTCGGGACGGGCGGGTCGAACGGCGTCCAGCCGACGCGGAGGATCGACTCCCGGGCGGTGGGCGGCGCCGCCGGTGGCGCGGTGGCCGGTGCGGGCTCCAGCCAGTACCGCTCCCGCTGGAACGGGTAGGTCGGCAGGTCCACCGTGGACGCGCCGGCTCCGGCGAGGACGGCCCGCCAGTCGACGGATGCCCCGGCGGACCACAGCCCGCCGAGCGCCGTGAGCGCGTCGTGCACCTCGGTCCCCCCGTCGCGCACCGCGGCCACCGGGGTGATCGGCGAGGCCTCGGCGACCAGTGCGGACAGGACGGTGGCCGGGCCGAGTTCCAGGGTGACGGTGACGTTCTGGCCGACGAGGGTGCGGACCGCGTCGTGGAAGCGCACCGGCTGCCGCACCTGGTCGACCCAGTACTCCGGAGAACGGAGCTGCTCCTCGGAGGCGAGCCGGCCGGTGAGCGTCGACACGAGCGGAACGGCCGGCGCGTTCAGCGAGACCTTTCGCATCACCCGGCCGAATTCCTCGAGCATCGGGTCCATGAGCGGCGAGTGGAAGGCATGGCTGACCGTCAGCTCCTTGACGCGGCGCCCCCACGAGCGGACGGTGCGGGTGATCTCCTCGACCGCGTCGCGATCGCCGGACACGACCGTCGCCACCGGTCCGTTGACCGCGGCGATCGTCAGGGCTCCGTCCGCGTGCCCGAGCAGAGGAGTGATCTCGTCCTCGGTGGCCTGCAGGGCGGCCATCGCACCACCCTCCGGCAGGGCCTGCATGAGCCGGCCCCGCGCGGCGACCACGGCGGCCGCGTCGGGCAGCGACAGCACCCCGGCCACATGGGCGGCGGACACCTCGCCGATCGAATGCCCGACCAGGAAGTCCGGGGTGACCCCCCATGCCTCGTACAGCCGGTACAGGGCCACTTCCATCGCGAACAGCGCGGGCTGGGCGTAACCCGTGCCGCTCAGCCGGTCCTCGTCGCCGAGCGCCTCGCGCAGCGGGACGTCCAGGTACGGGTCCAGTTCCGCGCACACCGCGTCGAAGGCCTCGGCGTACACCGGGAACTCCTCGTACAGCCGACTGCCCATGGCCGCCCGCTGGGCCCCCTGGCCGGTGAAGAGGAATCCGATTCTTCCCTTCCCGGGCGGCACTTCGGTGCTGCGGGCGCCGTCCTCGGCCAGCGGGCGGAGCGCCTCGCGCAGCGAGTCCGGGTCCGAGCCGACGACCACGGCCCGGTGCGGCAGCGCCGCCCGCGTGGTGGCCGCCGAGTGGACCAGGTCCACGGCGGCCAGGTCGGGATGGTCGGCGAGGAACGCCGTCAGGCTGCGCGCCTGGGCGGACAGCGCCGTCCGGCTCCTGGCCGACAACGGCAGCGGCAGCAGCGTGGGAATCCGCGCCGGGGCGGCGGCGGGCGCCCGCTCCCCGAGTCCGTGTTCCTCGGGCTCCTGTTCCTCGGGCGCCTGCTCGAGGATGAGATGAGCGTTGGTGCCGCTGACACCGAACGCAGACACGGCGGCGCGGCGCGGCCGACCGGTCTCCGGCCACGGGCGGTGCTCGGTGAGCAGCTCGATCGCACCGGTGGACCAGTCGGCCAAGGGGGTCGGCTCGTCGACGTGCAGGGTCCGCGGCAAGGCGGCGTGCCGCAGCGCCTGCACCATCTTGATCACACCGCCGACGCCTGCCGCCGCGACCGAGTGCCCGATGTTGGACTTCAAGGACCCAAGGAACAAAGGAAGTTCGGGCGTGTGCGCATCGCCGTAGGCGGCCAGCAGCGCCTGGGCCTCGATGGGGTCGCCGAGCCGGGTGCCGGTGCCGTGGGCCTCGACGACGTCCACGTCGCAGGCGTCGAGGCGGGCGCCGGTGAGCGCGGTCCGGATGACCCGCTCCTGTGCGGGGCCGCTGGGGGCGGTGAGCCCGTTGGAGGAGCCGTCGGAGTTGACCGCCGACGACCGTAGGACGGCCAGCACCCGGTGCCCGTCCCGCACGGCGTCCTCGAGCCGTTCGAGCAGGACCAGGCCGACGCCCTCCGACCAGCTCGTGCCGTCGGCGGCGGCGGCGAAGGACTTGCACCGGCCGTCGGGCGCCAGGCCGCGCTGCCGCGAGAAGTCGACGAATCCGCCGGGGGACCCGGAGACCGTCACACCGCCGGCGAGGGCCAGACGGGACTCGCCGGTGCGCAGCGACTGCGCGGC
Organism: Streptomyces sp. NPDC006384; assembly: GCF_042870695.1. NCBI lineage: Bacteria > Bacillati > Actinomycetota > Actinomycetes > Kitasatosporales > Streptomycetaceae > Streptomyces > Streptomyces sp. NPDC006384. The sequence continues at coordinate 174,069 of NZ_JBIAHR010000011.1, read as the reverse complement.
GAGGTGCACGGCGACCAGGGACGACGAGCACGCCGTGTCCACGGTCATGGAGGGACCCTCGAAACCGAAGGAGTACGAGAGCCGGCCGGACACGACGCTGCCGAGCTTGCTCGTCAGGAGGTAGCCCTCGAGCTCCCGCGGACCGGCGAGTCCCAGGTAGGACTGTTCCACGGCGCCGACGAAGACGCCGACGTCGGCGCCCCTGAGAGAGGTCGGATCGATCCTCGAGTGCTCGAAGGTCTCCCAGGCGGTCTCCAGGAGAACCCGCTGCTGGGGGTCCATCGCGAGCGCCTCGCGGGGTGAGATGCCGAAGAAGTCGGCGTCGAAGTCGGTGGCTCCGTCGAGGAATCCGCCTTCCCGTGTGTAGGTGGTGCCCGGGACGTCCGGATCCGGGTCGTAGAGCGAGTCGATGTCCCAGCCGCGGTCGGCGGGGAACTCGGTGATGCCGTCCCGGCCTTCGGCGACGAGTTGCCACAGGTCGTCGGCCGAGCGGACGCCGCCGGGGTAGCGGCAGGCCATGCCGACGATCGCGATCGGCTCGGTCCGGCCGGATTCCAGTTCCGCGATGCGCCGGCGGGCCTTCCGCAGGTCTGCGGTGACCCATTTCAGGTAGTCAGCGAGCTTTTTCTCATCCGCCATGAGGGGAGTTACCCGTTCCAGGAGTCGGGAGTCAGTGCTGGGAGCGGCCGAACTCGTTGTCGATGAGGTCGAGGAGTTCGTCGGTCGATGCGAAGACGAGGGAGTCCGCGGGGTCCTCGTGGGCCACGTCGCCCGGTTGTGTGCCGGTCTCCAGCCACCGTGACAGCAGGGTCTGCAGCCGGACCGTGATCTCGTCCCGGTCGTCGCCGGGGCCGCTGCCGTCCTGGCCCGCGAGCACCTGCTCCAGCGCGTCCAGGGCGGCGATCGCGGCCGACCGCGGCGGCGCCGCCTCGTCGGGGGCGACGAGGGTGAGCAGGAACGCGGCAAGCCGCGAGGGCGTCGGGTGGTCGAACACCGCGGTGGCCGGAAGCCGGGCGCCGGTGGCGGTGTTGAGCCGGTTGCGCATCTCGACGGCGGTGAGAGAGTCGAAGCCGAGCTCCCGGAACGGCCGCTCGGGGTCGACGGCCTCCAGGGCGCTCAGGCCCAGGACCGCAGCCACCCTGTCACGGACCAGGTCGAGGGCGAACTCCATGCGCTCGGGAGCGGTCATCCCGGACAGCCGCTGCGCCAACGGCACCTCGGCGTCGGCGTCCTGGTCCGCCGGTCGGCTCCGGGCGGGGACCACGTCCCGCAGCAGCGGGTGGATCCGGTCGAGCCCTCGCAGGACGTCCGGGTCGAAGGCCGTGGCGACCACCGCGGGCCGACCCGAGGAGAGAGCCCTGTCGAGGAGGTCCAGGCCCTGCTTCACGCCGGTCGGGACGAAGCCGTCGCGGGCGAACCGGACACGGTCGGGATCGCCCAGGCCCTGGTTGATGCCGCCGTCGACGTCCCACAGTCCCCAGGCGAGCGACGTCGCGGGCAGGCCGAGGGCCCACCGGTGCTGGGCGAGCCCGTCGAGGTAGGCGTTGGCGGCGGCGTAGTTGCCCTGGCCGGGGCCTCCGAAGAGCCCGACGGTCGAGGAGAACAGCACGAACGCCGACAGGTCCGCTTCGCGCGTCAGCTCGTGGAGATGCCGGGCACCGTCGGCCTTGGGGCCGAGCACGGTGTCGAACTGCCGCGGCGTCATCGCGGTCAGCAGAGCGTTGTCCAGCACTCCCGCCGCGTGCACGACGCCGGTCAGCGGCCGGTCGGCGGGGATGCCGTCCAGCAACGCGGCGAGGGCGTCCCGGTCGGCGAGATCGCAGGCGGCGATCCGTACCGTCGCGCCGAGTCCGGTCAGTTCCGCGTCCAGGGTGTCGGCTCCGGGCGCGTCGGCACCGGTTCGGCCGACCAGCAGGAGGTCCCTGATGCCGTGCTCGGTGACGAGGTGGCGGGCGACGGCGGCGCCCAGGACGCCGGTACCGCCGGTGACGAGGACCGTGCCGTCCGGGTTCCATACCGGGCCGTTTGCCCCGCGGCGTCCGGCCGAGGGGCGTACCCGGCCCAGCCGGGGCACCATGACCTGCCCGGACCGCACGGCGGCCTGCGGCTCGTCGGCCGACAGGTCGGCCCCGAGGGCCGCGGCCACCGGCTCCGCGTCGTCGGCGTCGGTGTCCACGAGCAGGATCCGGCCGGGCGCCTCCGACTGGGCGGAGCGCACCAGCCCCCAGACGGCCGCGGCGACCGGGTCCGGCAACTCGGTGTCCGCCGTGGCGACGGCTCCCCGGGTGACGAGGACCAGGCAGACGCCGGCGAAACGCTCGTCGGCCAGCCACTCCCGAAGGAGCTCCGCGGTGCGCCGGGTCAGCCGGTGCGGCGTGTCGGCCGGCTGCGCCTCCGGGGCGCCCTCCGGGTGGACGGTCAGCGGTACCACGAGGGTGTGCACCGCGTTCCCCGCGTCGAGCGCCTGTCCGAAGGCCGCCAGGTCCTCGTACGAGGGGACGCCGTCCGCCGTGCCGGCGAACCGGCCCAGGCGCGCCCAGGCGGTGACGCGGGCGGACGGACGGACGACGTCCGCGAGCCACTGGACCTGGTGGAGCGCGCCGAGCGGCTCCGGCCCGCCGAACGCCACGCCCGCGCCGGCCGCCGCTTCCGCCGAGGGCTCCAGCCAGTACCGCTCGCGCTGGAAGGGGTACGTGGGCAGGGCGACCCTGCGCACCGCGGTGCCGGTGAAGAACGCCTGCCAGTCGACCGGGACGCCCCGGGTGTGCAGGACCGCGAGCGCGCGCATCAGCGTCCGCGGCTCCGGCTGCAGGCGGCGCATGACGGGCACCGCGACCGCGTTTTCCGCACCGGCGGCGGCCATCGCGGAGAGGACCCCGTCCGGACCCAGCTCCAGCAGCGTGGTCACGCCTTCGGCCTCCAGGGCGCGCACCGCGTCGAGGAACCGGACCGGACGGCGGATCTGCTGCACCCAGTACTCGGGCGAGGACCAGCCGTCACCGGGGTCCACCTGACCGGTCACCGTGGACACGATCCCGGTCTTGGGCCGATGGAAGGTGAGTTGTTCGGCGATGCCCCGGAACTCGTCGAGTATCGGATCCATCCGGGGCGAGTGCGAGGCGCGCAGGATCGGCAGCACCTTGACCGACCGGCCGCGCTCCTTCCAGATTGCCGCGACGCCGTGGACGGCGTCCTCGTCGCCGGAGACCACGACCGCCTGCGGGCCGTTGACCGTGCCGATCACCGCGCGTCCCTCGGCGTCGAGGGTCTCGCGGACCTCCTCCTCGGTCGCCTCGACGGCTATCATGGCGCCGCCCTCCGGCAGGGACCGCATGAGGCGTCCGCGGGCCGTCACCAGGACGGCGGCGTCGGACAGCGACAGGACGCCCGCGAGGTGGGCGGCGATCAGCTCGCCGGTCGAGTGGCCGACCAGGTAGTCCGGGTGCACGCCCCACGTCTCGAAGAGGCGGAAGAGCGCCACTCCGACGGCGAAGAGGGCGGCGAGGGTGTAGTCGATCTGGTCGAGTTCGTCGCCGGACTCGATCACTTCGCGCAGCGGGCGTGGAAGGTGCTCGTCGAGTGCCGCGCAGACCTCGTCGAAGGCCGCGGCGAAAGGCGGGAAGGTCTCGGCCAGTTCGTGAGCCATGCCCACCCGCTGGGCGCCTCCGCCGGTGAACATGAAGGCGATCCGGCCCTCGTCCTTGACGTCGGTGACGGTGCCCGAGTCCCCGGCGGCCAGGGCGGCGAGCCCTTCGAGCAGCTCGTCCCGGCCGGCCGCGAGGGCCACCGCGCGGTGCCGCATGGCGGTGCGGGTGGTGGCCAGCGAGTAGGACAGGTCGGCGAGGCCGAGTCCGGGGTGTTCGGCGAGCAGTCCGGCGATCCGCCCGGCCTGAGCCGTGAGCGCCTGCGGCGAGCGGGCCGAGAGCAGGAACGGCAGGACCGGCGCCGGGGGCACGGCCGTCGGCGTGGTCGCCGGCTCCCCGGAAGATTCCCCGTCCGCCGGTTCCGGCGCCTGCTCGACGATGACGTGTGCGTTGGTGCCGCTGAACCCGAAGGCGGAGACCGCGGCCCGGCGCGGCCGGTCCGCTTCCGGCCAGTCCTGTGCCTCGGTGAGCAGGGCCAGCGCGCCGGAGCCCCAGTCGACGTGCGGGGTCGGCTCCTCGGCGTGCAGACTCCTGGGCATCACGCCGTGGCGGATGGCCTGGACGGTCTTGATGATGCCGCCGACGCCCGCGGCCGCCTGGGTGTGGCCGATGTTCGACTTGAGGGACCCCAGCCGCAGCGGCCGGTCCGCAGGCCGCCCCTTGCCGTAGGTGGCGAGCAGGGCGTTCGCCTCGATCGGGTCACCGAGAGGCGTACCGGTGCCGTGCGCCTCGACGAGGTCGACGTCGGCGGCGGTCAGTCCGGCGGAGGCGAGGGCCTGGTGGATCACCCGTTCCTGGGCGGGCCCGTTGGGAGCGCTGAGTCCGTTGCTCGCGCCGTCCTGGTTGGCCGCCGATCCGGTGATCACTGCGAGCACCTCGTGGCCGTTGCGCAGGGCGTCGGACAACCGCTCCACCAGCAGGATCCCGGCGCCCTCGGCCCATCCGGTGCCGTCGGCGGACGCGGCGAACGACTTGCAGCGCCCGTCGGCCGACAGGCCGCGCAACCGGGAGAACTCCACGAACGCCTGCGGCGTGGACATCACGGTCACCCCGCCGGCGAGGGCCAGGTCGCACTCCCCGCGGCGCAGCGCCGCCGCCGCGAGGTGGACGGCGACCAACGACGAGGAGCAGGCGGTGTCGACGGTGACCGCGGGGCCCTCCAGGCCGAAGACGTACGCCAGCCGGCCCGAGGCGACGCTGCCGGCGCTCCCGCTGTAGAGGTAGCCCTCGAACTCCTCGGGCGGTAGGAAGGGGCGTGATCCGTAGTCGTGGTACATCGACCCGATGAACACGCCGGTCCGGCTGCCCGACACGGCGTCGGCGGGAATGCCGGCGCGCTCGAAGCTCTCCCAGGCCGTCTCCAGCAGCAGGCGCTGCTGGGGATCGGTGGCCAGGGCCTCGCGCGGAGACATGCCGAAGAACTCGGGGTCGAACCGGTCCGCGTCGTGCAGGAATCCGCCCTGGTCCGTGTACGACGTGCCCACGGTGGCGGGGTCGGGGTCGTAGAGCGCCTCGAGCGGCCAGCCGCGGTGCTCGGGGAACGGGCTGACCGCGTCCACGCCGTCGGCGACCATCCGCCACAGACGTTCGGGCGAGTCCGCGCCGCCGGGGTACCGGCACGCCATCCCGATGATCGCGACGGGCTCCCGGTCCCTCTCCTCGATCTCCCGCAGCCGTCTGCGGCTGGCCTGGGCATCGGCGACAGCGCGCTTGAGGTACTGGCGGAGCTGGTTCTCGTCAGTGCTCACGCTCAGCTCCCGGTATCCGGCCGGGAGAGACGCCGGCCGATTCCTCGGTACCGTGCACGGATATTTTCCTTTCCTGGAGAACATCTGATGCGACTCACAACCTCCGCCAGTGTCGTCCAAGGAGTTCCGTGAGCGGTAACTCGGCACTCTTTCCCCTGGGAACGGCGCCCGGTGACCAAGGGCTGGCGAGCCGATTAGCGTCTGATTACAGGGCCGTTACGAGGCGCCGGTAGGGTTCCGGACACGTAGGCCTCATAGATAGGGAACCCGACGCGAAATGAATCCGGAGATCGAATACCAGGACCTTGCGGAGCCCTATCTCGGGGGTCTGCTCGCCTCTCTCGGACTGGACGTCCACTATTCCAGGGCGGAAAAGGACACTCTCTTCTACCGTGACGGGACGGGGCGTGAGGTCCCGGTGCTCGACCTCGTCGGCGGCTACGGCTCGACGATCGTCGGGCACAGCAATCCCGAGATCGTCGGCTGTGCGAGGGAACTGCTGGAGCAGGGCGTGCCGGTGCACTCGCAGTTCTCCCGGCACCCGTACGCCAACGAGCTGGCGCAGCGGATCAACGCGGTGATCCGGCGGGAGTTCGGCACCTCGGAGAGCTACTCGGCGATCTTCGCCAACAGCGGTGCCGAGGCGGTCGAGATCGCGATGAAGCACGCCGAGTTCGACCGGGTCGCGAAGGTGGCGGAACTGGCCGCGGAGATCGACGCACACCTCGAGAGGGCCCGGGCGGCGGGCTCCCCGGTGGCCGGCGGCGGGTCCTACGACCGCCTGGCCGCGGCGACGGAGCTGCCGGCCGGGTCCGCGCCCGACGAGGTGATCGCCGCGATCCGTGGCGTCAACGCCTCACGCGTGACCACCGCGCCGGTGTTCCTGGCGCCGGAGGGCTCCTTCCACGGGAAGCTGGTCGGCAGCGTCCAGCTCACTCACAACCCCGGCTTCCGGACGCCGTTCTCCGCGCTGGCCGCGCAGTGCCGCTTCGTGCCGGTGCACGAGCCGGACGCGGTGGCCAAGACCATCGACTCGGTCCGCACGACGCTGTTCGGCCTCCAGACGGCCGAGGGCGCCCTGCGCGTCGTCGAACACGAACTGCCGGTCGTCGCCGCGTTCGTCCTGGAACCGGTCCAGGGCGAGGCGGGGATCCGGGTGTTCGACCGGGAGACCCTGGAGCGCGTCCGGCAGGCCTGCGCGACGGTGGACTGTCCCGTGATCGTGGACGAGGTGCAGAGCGGCATGGGCCGCACCGGGGCCTTCTTCGCCAGCTCGCACGTCGGCCTCCAGGGCGACTACTTCACGCTGGCGAAGAGCCTGGGCGGCGGCGTCGCCAAGGCGGCCGTGACCCTGGTGCGCGGCTCCCGCTACCGCCAGGAGTTCGAACTGGTGCACAGCTCGACCTTCGCCAAGGACGCCTTCTCCACGTCGATCGCCATCAGGACGGTGGAGCTGCTGGAGGCGGACGGCGGCCGGGTCTACCGGCTGGCCGTCGAGCGCGGCAACCGGCTGGCGGACATGCTGCGCAAGCTCCAGGAGGAGTTCGCCACCGTCGTCAAGGACGTCCGCGGCAAGGGTCTGATGATCGGCCTGGAGCTGCACGACCAGTCGGACTCGTCCTCGGAGGTCATCGCCGGACAGGCCCGCGCGGGTCTGCTCGGCTACCTGCTGTCCGGCTACCTGCTGCGCGTGCACGCCCTGCGGATCCTCCCGACGGCCAGTGCCGTGAACACCCTGCGCCTGGAGCCGTCCGTCCACATCACCGACGCCGAGATCGACCGGCTGGAAGCCGGTCTGCGCGGGCTGCTGACCGTGCTCCGCGACCAGGACGGCGCCGCCCTGCTGCCCGCCGGTCCGGTCTCGGGATCCGCCGCCTGAAAAGACCGGCACCCTCGCATCGCGACTGTCCAGGACGACGAAGGAAAGAGCTGTTCAGATGGCGACATGGCATGACGGGCACAGGGACGGTCATGACGAATCGGTGGCGATCGTCGGAATGTCCTGCCGCTTGCCCGGATCAACGGGTACGGCGGAGTTCTGGAATCTCCTCAGCGACAGTCGCAATGCGATAACCGAAGTTCCTGTCGACCGTCGGCAGGGGATATCTGATTCGGTCCGGAACGACGGCGGGGCGCGTTTCGGAGCGTTCCTGGACGGAATCGGGGACTTCGACGCCGCTTTCTTCGGCATTTCCCCCCGGGAAGCCGCGGCAATGGACCCGCAGCAGCGTCTCGTGCTGGAGCTGGCCTGGACGGCGCTGGAGGACGCCGGCATCGTTCCCGCCGGTCTGGCCGGCTCGGCCGCCTCCGTGTTCGTGGGGTCGCTCCGCGACGACTACGCCGGTCTGGTGCTGAGCGGTGGCGACGGCACGATCACCCAGCACACCAACACCGGTGTGCACCGGGGGATCATCGCCAACCGGGTCTCCTACGCCCTGGACCTGCGCGGCCCCAGCGTGGTGGTGGACACGGCCCAGTCGTCGTCGCTGGTCGCGGTCCATCTGGCCGCGCAGAGCGTGCGGTCGGGCGAGTCGCCGATCGCCATCGCGGCGGGTGTGAACCTCAATCTCCTCGCGGAGGGCGCGCTGGGCGCGCAGCGGTTCGGAGGTCTGTCTCCGGACGGCCGCAGTTACGTGTTCGACGCCCGGGCCAACGGCTACGTCCGCGGCGAGGGCGCGGTGGTTATGGTGCTCAAGCCCCTGTCGGCGGCCCTCGCCGACGGGGACGACGTCTATGCCGTGGTGCGCGGCAGCGCCGTCAACAACGACGGTGCCACCCCCGGTCTGACCGTGCCCAGCCCGCAGGCGCAGGAGCGGGTGATCCGGGCCGCGCTGCGGCGTTCCGGGATCACCGCGGACCAGGTGCAGTACGTCGAGCTCCACGGGACCGGCACCCCGGTCGGCGACCCGGTCGAGGCGGCGGCGCTGGGCGCGGCCTTCGCGGAGCGACGCGCGGACGCGGTCGTCGCGGGCGAGGACCCCCTGCTGGTGGGGTCGGTCAAGACCAACATCGGGCACCTGGAGGGAGCCGCCGGCATCACCGGCATGCTCAAGGCGGTGCTCGGCATCCGGCACCGGCGCCTGCCCGCGAGCCTGGACTTCGCCACCCCCAACCCGGACATCCCGTTCGACGGTCTCGGGCTGCGGGTCAACACGGACCTGCGCGACTGGCCGCACTCCGACCGGCCGCTGATCGCCGGCGTCTCGTCCTTCGGGATGGGCGGCACGAACGCCCACGTGGTCCTGAGCGAACCGCCGGCCGCCGACCGCCCCGCGGCCGTGCCGCTGCCGGACACCAGGCCCGAGCCGGACACCCGGCCGGTGCCGGTGCCGGTACCCGTCTCGGGACGGACCCCGGCCGCGCTGCGGGCGCACGCCGCCCTGCTGCGCGACACCGGTCTCACACCGCAGGACCTCGGCTTCTCCCTGGCGACGACCAGGACGGCGTTCCGGCACCGGGCCGTGGTTCTCGCCTCCGACGCCGACGACCTGCGCAGCGGCCTCGACGCCCTCGCGGAGGACCGGCCCGCGCCGCACGCGATCACGACATCCCCGCCCGGCGCCGAACCGGTGGACGAGCCGGCCGACGAGCGGACCGCGCTGCTGACCGGGCTCGCGACGGCGTTCGTCGGCGGCGAGGACGTCGACTGGCTGCCGGCGTTCGCGGACGTCCGGGCCGAGCGGGTCCGGCTGCCGGGCTACCCGTTCCAGCGGGAGCGGTTCTGGACCGGCGAGGCCCTCACCCCCGCACGGGACACCGAGGACCTCGGCACGGGCGAGTCCGGCGCGGATCCGGCGGCCCTGGTCACGCACCAGGTGGCGGCGGCCCTCGGCATCGGCGACCCGGGCGACGTGGAACTGGACACCACCTTCCGGGACCTCGGGTTCTCGTCGCTGATGACGGTCGAACTCATCGACAGCCTGGCCACCGCCACCGGACGTCCGCTGCCCGGCGGCCTGCTGTTCGACCACCCCACTCCCCGGGACCTGATCGGCTACTTCACCGGAACCGGGACCGGCCCGGTCCACGCGGGAGGGAGCGCGCACCCGACGGTCCCGGCGGGGCGGCCGGACCGGCGGTCCGGCCGCGACGGGGACGCGATCGCGATCGTCGGCATGGCCTGCCGCCTCCCGGGCGGCGTCGCCTCCCCCGAGGACCTGTGGCGTGTGGTGGCCGACGAGCAGGACGTGACCGGAGCCTTCCCGACCGACCGCGGATGGCAGCCCGGTGAGGGCTACTCCCGTGTCGGCGGCTTCCTGGGCACCGCCGCCGAGTTCGACGCGGAGTTCTTCGGCATCTCCCCCAGAGAGGCACTGGCCATGGACCCGCAGCAGCGGCTGCTGCTGCAGACCACCTGGGAGGCCCTGGAACGGGCCGGCATCGACCCGAAGTCGCTGCGGGGCAGCCGCACCGGCGTGTTCGTCGGCGGCACCGCCTCCGACTACGGCCCGCGGATGCACGAGGCCGACGAGGACGTCAAGGGCTACGTCCTCACCGGGACCACCCCCAGCGTGCTGTCGGGCCGGATCGCCTACCAACTCGGCTTCGTGGGGCCGACGCTCACCGTGGACACGGCCTGCTCGTCCTCCCTGGTCGCCCTTCACCTGGCGGTACGCGCCCTGCGCGCCGGCGAGGCGTCCGCGGCGGTCGCCGGCGGGGTGACCGTGATGGCCACTCCGGGCATGTTCGAGGAGTTCTCCCGCCAGCACGGGCTGGCGGCCGACGGGCGGTGCAAGCCGTTCTCGGCGGACGCGGACGGCACCGGCTGGTCCGAGGGTGTCGGAATGCTCGTGCTGGAGCGGCTTTCGGACGCCCGGCGCAGCGGACACCCGGTCCTCGCGGTGATCCGTGGAACGGCGATCAACTCGGACGGCTCGTCCAACGGGCTGACCGCGCCCAGCGGCCTGTCCCAGCAGCGGCTGATCGGCACCGCGCTGGAGGACGCCGGCCTGACCGGTGCCGACGTCGACCTCCTGGAGGCGCACGGCACCGGCACCTCGCTCGGCGACCCGATCGAGGCCGACGCGATCCTCGCCGCCTACGGACAGGACCGCGACGTCCCGCTGTTCCTGGGCTCGCTCAAGTCGAACATCGGTCACACCCAGGCCGCCGCCGGCGTCGCCGGCGTGATCAAGGCCGTCCAGGCCATGCGGCACGAGGTCCTGCCGCGCACCCTGCACGTCGACGTCCCCACCTCCCGGGTCGACTGGGAGTCGGGCCGGGTCGAGCTGCTGACGCGGGCCCGCGGCTGGGAGCGCGCGGACCGGCCGCTGCGCGCCGCCGTGTCCGCCTTCGGCATCAGCGGAACCAACGCCCATGTGGTCCTTGAGGAGGGCGAGCGGACCCCCACGGCGCTGGTGTTCACCGGCCAGGGGGCGCAGCGGCCCGGCATGGGCCGGGAACTGTACGCGCGGTTCCCGGTGTTCGCGCGAGCGCTCGACGAGGTGTGCACAGCCTTCGACCGCCATCTGGACCGGCCGCTGAAGGACCTGATGTTCGGTGACGGACCCGACGCCGCGACGGAGCTGAACCAGACCCGTTACACCCAGCCGGCGCTGTTCGCCTTCGAGGTGGCGCTGGCCGAACTCGCCACCGAGCAGGGTCTGGGCGCCGACATGCTGGCGGGCCACTCCATCGGCGAGCTCGCCGCCGCCTATGTGGCCGGTGTGTTCTCGCTCGAGGACGCGGCGAAGCTGGTGGCCGCCCGTGGCCGGCTGATGCAGCAGGCCCGTTCCGGCGGCGCGATGATCACGGTGGAGGCCACCGAGACCGAGGTCGCCGAGACCCTGGCCGACGGAGTCGTGGTGGCCGCGGTGAACGGTCCGGTGTCGGTGGTGCTCGCCGGAGACGCCGAGGCCACCGAGGCCGCCGCGGCCGGCTGGCGCGAACGCGGCCGCAGAGTCACCCGGCTGACGGTCAGCCACGCCTTCCACTCGCCCCACATGGACGACGTGCTCGACGAGTTCCGGGCGGTGGCCGAGACGGTCGGTCACCGGCCGCCGCGGATTCCCGTGATCTCCACCGTGACCGGGCTCCCCCTGCCCGCCGACCCCTCCGGATACGCCGAGCACTGGGTCACCCAGATCCGCGCCACCGTGCGGTTCCACGACGCGGTGTCGGCCCTGCGCGAGGCCGGCGCCGGCCTGTTCGTCGAGATCGGGCCGTCGGCGGCGCTCACCCCGTTGCTCCGGTCCGCGGGCGTTCGGCGGGCCGTCCCGCTGAGCCGGTCCGCCGGGTCCGAGGCGGACGTCCTCGCCGCCGCTCTGGCCCGGGCCCGGGGCGAGGAGCCCACGCACCCCTTCCGCCGGGACCGCTTCTGGCTGCCGCCGCGCCCCACGCGCGGCGCCTCGGGGCACCTGCTGCTCGACTCGGTCGTGGAACTGGTCGACCGGGACGAGGTGGTGCTCGCGGGCACCGTCTCGGTGGACGGCCATCCCTGGCTCGCCGGACACGTCATCAACGGTTCGGTCCTGCTGCCGGGAACGATGTTGCTGGAGATGGCGCTGTTCGCCGGCGAACGGGTGGGCCTGCCCGAGGTGGCGGACCTGACCCTGGAGAGCCCTCTGCGGCTTCCCGCCTCCGGCTCCGTCGAACTCCAGGTCACCGTGCGGGAACGGCAGCTGGCGATCCACTCCCGCCGGGAGGGCGAACAGGACTGGGCCCGGCACGCGTCCGGCCTGCTCGGTGACGCCGACGCGGGGCTGGACTCCGGCGCGGAGGACCGGCTCGACTGGCCGCCCGCCGGCGACCCGGTGCCCGTGGAGGACGCCTACGCGCTCCTCACCGAGCGCGGCTACGACTACCACGGCGTGTTCCGCGGGCTGCGGGCCGTGTACCGCGACGGGGACACGGTGTACGCCGAGGTCGGCGTCCCGGACGGGCACTTCGCCGCGGACCAGGGTTTCCTGCTGCACCCGGCCCTGGCGGACGCGGCGCTGCACCCCATCGTGCTCGGCCTGGTCGACGGCGGGGAGGGGACTCGGCTGCCGTTCGCGTGGAGCGGGGTCCGCCTGCACGCAGGCTCGACCGGCGGGACCGAGTTCCGTGTCCGGATCACCCCGGCCGGAGGCGACACGTACGAGCTGCTGTTCGCCGACCCGACCGGTGCGCCGGTGGCCTCCGTGGACGCGCTGGCCCTCCGGGCGTCGGGGGCGGCCACCGACGCCGTCCCGATGTACGAGCTGTCCTGGCGGCCCCGGAGCGCCACGAGTGCGGACGCCGCCGGCGCGCTCCGGCCCACCGTCGTCGAGGTCACCCCGGACGGCGACCCGACGGCCGCGGCCCTCGCCGCGCTGGGGGCGGTCCGTGACTGGCTGGCCGCCGAGCACGACCCGGACGAACGGCTGGTCCTCGTCACCCGGAACGCGGTGCCGGCCGCGCCGGGCGAGGGCGTCGCCGATCCGGCCGCCGGCGCGGTGTGGGGTCTGGTGCGCACCGCCCAGAGCGAGTACCCGGACCAGGTCGTCGTGGTGGACCTCGCCGGGGCGGCCGATTCGGCGGACCTCACCCCGGTGGCGGAAGCGGTCGAAGCGGCCGTGCGGAGCGGGGAGCCGCAACTGGCCGTCCGCGACGGGTCGTTGCTGGTGCCCCGCATCACCAGGTCCTCCCCGGCCGACGCCACGGGCGCCGAGACCGGACTCGGCTGGAACCCCCGGGGCACCGTCCTCGTCACCGGCGGCACGGGCGGGCTGGGCGCGCTGGTCGCGCGGCACCTCCACCGCCGGCACGGTGTGCGGAACCTGCTCCTCGTCAGCCGCCGCGGCCCGAACGCGCCCGGCGCAGCCGAGCTGACGGCCGAGCTGGAGGGCGCGCGTGTCGCCGCCGTCGATGTGACCGACCGGGCCGCGCTGGCCGGGCTGGTCGACGGCCTGCCGGCGGACGCGCCCCTGACCGCGGTGATCCACGCCGCCGGAGTGCTGGACGACGCCACCATCCCGGCGCTGACCGAGGGCCACGTCCGCACGGTCATGGCCGCCAAGGCGGAGGCCGCCCGGCACCTGCACGAGCTGACCGCGGACCTGGAGTTGGACGCCTTCGTCCTGTTCTCCTCGATCTCCGGCCTGCTCGGCACCGCCGGCCAGGGCAACTACGCGGCCGCGAACACCTACCTGGACGCGTTGGCCGCGCACCGCCGTGCCCTCGGCCTGCCCGGGACGTCCCTGGCGTGGGGGCTGTGGGAAGAGGGCATGGGGCAGTCCCTCGGCGCCGCCGACCTGGACCGCTGGGCGCGTTCCGGCGTGGAGCCGCTGACCGCGGAGCAGGGCCTCGCCCTGTTCGATGGGGCCCTGTCACCGAACGCGGCGGACGCCGTCGACGCGGCTGACACGGCACTGCCGGTCCCGGCGGCGCTCCGGCCGTCCCTGCTGCCGGACGCGGACGCCGTGCCGGTCCTGTTCTCCGGTCTGGTCCGGCGCCGCCGGAAGCCGACCGGTCCCGCGCAGGCCGCACACGCCGGGCGGTCACTGACGGCGCAGCAGGCCGAGGAACTCGTCCGGGTGACCACGGCCGGGGTGCTGGGGCTCCCCAGCCCGGCCGTGCTCGACGCGGGCAAGGCGTTCCGTGAGCAGGGCTTCGACTCGCTGGCCGGCGTCGAACTGCGGAACCGGCTGATCGCGGCCACGGGCCGGCAGCTCCCCGCGACTCTGGTCTTCGACCATCCCACACCGCGGGCCCTGGCCGCCTTCCTCGCCGAGGACGACGACCAGGGCGCGGGCCGGGAGCGGACCGGCGCCCCGCGGCGCAGGAACCGGGGCCGGGGCGACGATCCGCTGGCCATCGTCGGCATGGCCTGCCGCTACCCCGGTGGTGTCCGCTCGGCCGACGACCTGTGGCAGCTGGTGGTGGAGGGACGCGACGCCATTTCCGAGTTCCCGGACAACCGCGGCTGGGACCTCGACGGGCTCTACCATCCCGACCCGGAGCACCTCGGCACCAGTTACACGCGGCACGGGGGGTTCCTGCACGACGCGGACCTGTTCGACGCGGCGTTCTTCGACATGTCGCCGCGGGAGGCGCTCGCCACCGACCCGCAGCAGCGACTGCTGCTGGAGACGGCGTGGGAGACCTTCGAGGACGCCGGCATCGACCCGTCGGGCCTGCGGGGCAGCCGGACCGGCGTGTTCACCGGCGTGATGTACGACGACTACGCGTCGCGGCTGCCGGCCACCCCGCGCGAGGTGGAGGGCTTCGTGCTGGCCGGCAACACCTCCAGCGTGGTCTCCGGCCGGCTCGCCTACAGTTACGGCCTGGAGGGGCCGGCGATCACCGTGGACACCGCGTGCTCGTCCTCGCTGGTCGCGCTGCACCTGGCCGCGAACGCGCTGCGCTCGGGGGAGGTGGATCTCGCCCTGGCCGGCGGTGTCACGGTCATGTCCGGGCCTGGCACATTCGTGGAGTTCTCCCGGCAGAAGGGGCTCTCCGGGGACGGGCGCTGCAAGTCCTTCTCGGCCGACGCCGACGGCACCGGCTGGTCGGAGGGGGTCGGCCTGCTGCTGGTCGAGCGGCTGGAGGACGCCCGCCGGAAGGGACACCGGGTGCTGGCGGTGCTCCGCGGGTCCGCGGTGAACTCCGACGGAGCCTCCAACGGCCTGACCGCCCCGAACGGGCCCTCGCAGGAGCGGGTGATCCGCGCCGCGCTCGCCGACGCCGGTCTGTCCGGCGGTGACATCGACCTCGTCGAGGCGCACGGCACCGGCACCCGCCTCGGTGATCCGATCGAGGCGCAGGCTCTGCTGGCGACCTACGGCCAGAACCGCGAGGAGCCCGTGCGGCTGGGTTCACTGAAGTCCAACCTCGGACACGCCCAGGCCGCCGCAGGCGTCGGCGGCGTGATCAAGGTGGTCCAGGCGATGCGGCACGGCATCCAGCCGCGGACGCTGCACCTGGGCGAGCCGTCACCGCACGTGGACTGGTCCGCGGGCGCGATCGAGCTGCTCGGCGAGGAGCGGGAGTGGCCGGACCCCGGCCGCCCGCGCCGGGCCGCAGTCTCCGCGTTCGGCATCAGCGGCACCAACGCCCACGTGATCCTCGAGCAGGCCGGACCCGTCTCGGGCGCGGACCGGGCGGCCGAGCCCCTCACCGGCGAGTCCGGCGAGTCCGGCGAGTCCGGGGAGTCCGGAGAGCCGTCCCGCCCCGGCCGGCCGCCGGTGCCCCTGCTGCTGTCGGCACGGACCGACCAGGCCCTGCGCACCCGCGCCGCGGAGCTGCGCGCCCACCTGGAGCGGAACCCGGACGTCGGCCTCCCGGACGTCGCCGGCACGCTGGCGCTCCGCCGCGCCCAGCTGGACCGGCGGGCCGTCGTCGTCGGCGCCGACCGGGACTCCCTGCTGCGGGGCCTCGACGCCGTCGCGACGGGTGCCGCCGCGACGGGCGTGGTCCAGGGCCACGGAACCGGCCGCGGCGCCACGGCCTTCCTGTTCACCGGCCAGGGCGCGCAGCGGGCCGGGATGGGACGCGAACTGTACGAGCGGTCCGAGGTCTTCCGCGCCGCGCTCGACGAGGTGGCCGCCCACCTCGACCCGGCACTCGACCGGCCGCTGACCGCCGTCCTGTTCGCCGAACCCGACAGCGCCGACGCGGCACTGCTCGACCGGACCGCGTTCACCCAGGCCGCGTTGTTCGCGGTCGAGGTGGCGCTCCACCGGTTCGCCGAGCACCACGGCGTCACCCCCGACTACCTCCTCGGGCACTCGGTCGGCGAGGTGGCCGCGGCGCACGTGGCGGGCGTGTTCGACCTGCCCGACGCCTGCCGCCTGGTCGCCGCACGCGGGGCCGCCATGCAGTCCGCCCGCGACGACGGGGCGATGGCCGCGCTGGAGGCCTCCGAACAGGAGGTGCGCGACTGCCTGGTGACCGGAGCGGAGATCGCCGGGGTGAACGGCCCCCGGGCCGTGGTGGTGTCCGGGGACGAGGACGCCGTGACCGCGATGGCCGGGCTCTGGTCCGGCCGCGGCCGGCGGACACGGCGGCTCCCGGTCAGCCATGCCTTCCACTCGCCGCACATGGACGAGGTGCTGGGGGACTTCCGCTCCGCGCTGGACACCATCGCCTTCCACGAGCCCCGGATCCCGGTCGTCTCGAACGTCACCGGAGAGCTCGCCACCGTCGGGCAGTTGACGTCGCCGGACTACTGGGTCACCCATGTCCGTCAAGCCGTACGGTTCCTCGACGGTGTCCGGACCCTGCGGGCGCACGGCGTCACCGAGTTCGTCGAGCTCGGCCCGGACGGGGTGCTCACCGCGATGGCCGGGCAGGCGGTCGCGGACGAGGGCGCCGACGTGAACCCCGGCGCCTCGGTGTCGATGCTGCGGTCCGGGCGCGGCGAGGTGGAGACCGCGTTCGCCGCGCTCGGCGCCCTGTACGTGCGGGGCGTGCCCGTCGACTGGTCGGCGGCGCTTCCGGCGACCGGACTTGTGCCGCTGCCGCGTTACCCCTTCCAGCACCGCCGGTACTGGCTGGAGAACTCGTCCGACGCGCACCCGCTGCTGGACACCGTGGTCACCCTCGTCGACGGGGCGACCGTGCTGACCGGCGAGGTCGGGGCGGTCGGCTGGATCGGCGACCACCGGATCCGCGACGAGGTCCTCGTCCCCGGCACGGCGCTGCTCGACATGGCGCTGTACGCCGGGTCCCGCGTGGACTGCCCGACGGTCGCCGAACTGACCTTCGTCGCGCCGCTGGTGGTGCCCGAGGAGGAGACCGTGGCGGTCCAGGTCCGGGTCGATGCCCCGGGTCCGGACGGCAGCCGCCCGGTGCTGATCCACTCCCGGCCGGGCGCCGGGGCGGACTCGTCGGACGGGTGGACCCGGCACGCCCACGGTGTGCTCGTTCCCGGGCCGCAGGCGACCCCCCAACCGGCCGCGGCCGAACCGGCCGGCGCCGAAGCGGAGCTGGCCGGCGTGTACGAGCGGCTCGCCGAGCACGGCTACCACTACGGTCCGGCGTTCCAGGGCCTGCGGTCCGCGCGCCACACCGGCGAGGACCGCTTCGTCGAGGTGGAACTCCCACAGCGGTACCGGAGCGAGGCAGGCCGCTACGGCGTGCACCCGGCGCTGCTCGACGCGGTGCTGCATGTGCTGCTCCCCGGTGTCGTGGACCCCGGCGCACCGGCTGTCCTGCCGTTCTCCTGGACCGGGGTGACCCGGTACGCGACCGGTGCCACGGCGCTGAGCGCCCGGGTCACCGTCCGCGGCGGCGCGGCGAGCCTGGCGGTCCACGACCGGGAAGGCCGGGCGGTGCTGACGGTGGACGAGCTGGTGCTGCTGCCCGTCGGGCGGAGCAGCGCGCCCGCGGGCATGCACACCGTCGTCTGGCGCGATGCCACCGGCCCCGACGCCGCCCTCGAGCCGGCCGTCATCCACCGCGTGAGGACCCCGGCCGGTCTCCCCGAGCAGGACGTGCCGACGGCGGCGAAGGCGCTGGTGCACTCGGTTCTCGTAGAGCTCCGGGCGGTCCTGGCCGAGGACGACCGGTACCGGCACGCCTTCGTCGTCGAACCGGGCCCGGAGCACGCCGCGGTGCGCGGCCTGGTCCGCAGCGCCCAGGCGGAGAACCCGGGCAGGTTCGTGCTCGTCGAGGCCGGGGCGGACGTCGGGGAGGCCGAACTGGGGGACGCGCTGCGGATCCCCGAACCGGAACTGGCGCTCCGCGACGGCCGGACCCTGGTACCGCGGCTGGCCCGCCCGGCCGGTGCCGCGGCGGCCGCCCCGGACGCCGTCGTCGACCTGGGCGCGGGCCCCGTTCTGGTCACCGGTGCGACCGGAACCCTGGGCACCGTGCTGGCCCGGCACCTCGTCGGCCGGCACGGGGTGCGGAACCTGGTGCTGGTCAGCCGACGGGGCGGGAAAGCGCCGGGTGCGGCCCGTCTGCGGGACGAGCTGACCGCGCTGGGCGCCGAGGTGAGCCTGGTGGCCGCCGACGTGACCGACCGGCAGGCCCTGGAGCGGGTGTTCGCCGCGCACCGGCCGGCCGCGGTGGTGCACACCGCGGGCGTCGTCGCCGACGCCACCCTCACCGGACTGACCACCGAACAGGTCGACGCGGTGCTGGGCCCGAAGGTGGACGCGGCCTGGCACCTGCACGAACTGGCGGGTGACCGGCCCTTGTTCCTGTACTCGTCGGTCGCCGGGCTGCTCGGCACTCCGGGACAGGCGAACTACGCGGCGGCCAACACCTTCCTGGACGCGCTGGCCGAGCACCGCCGGGCGCTGGGCAGACCCGCGGTCTCCCTGGCCTGGGGCCTGTGGGCGCAGACCAGCGCCATCTCCGAGCAGTTGACCGACGTCGACCTCCAGCGGCTGGCTCGCTCGGGCCTGCGCCCGTTGGACACCGCGGAGGCGCTGTCCCTGTTCGACGCCTCCCTCGACGTGGTGGCCGAAGACGGCGCCGCGGTGCTCGCCCTGACCAGGTTCGACCGCGCCGCGCTCAGGGGACGGACCGACGTCGCGGGAATGCTGCGGGACCTGTCCGGACCCCCGCCCGTCGCCGCGGCCGCGGCAGGGGACGGCGCGCCGGGCGGGCCGGGCGCGGACACGCCCGAGGTCGTCGCCGACCTCCCGGACCTCGTCCGCGTCCAGGTCGCCGCGGTGCTGGGCCACGCGGACCCGTCCGAGGTGGAGGAGCACCGCTCGTTCAGCGAGCTCGGGTTCGACTCCCTCACGGCCGTCGAGCTGCGCAACCGGCTCGGCACCGCGCTCGGCCGACGGCTGTCCGCGACCGTGGTGTTCGACCACCCCACCCCGGCCGCGCTGACCGAGCACCTGCTCGGCCTGGCCGGGGCCACGGAGAGGCCGGCCGCGTCCGCGACCCGGGACCGTGCGGCGACGGCCGGGGGCCACCACGACGAGCCGATCGCGATCGTCGGCATGGCCTGCCGCTACCCGGGCGGTGTCGCCTCGCCGCAGGACCTGTGGCAGCTGGTCGCCGACGGCAGGGACGCCACCTCGGAGTTCCCGGTGAACCGGGGCTGGCCGGCCGACCTCCACCACCCGGATCCGGACCACCCGGGCACCTCCATCACCCGCAGGGGCGGGTTCCTGCACGACGCGGACCGGTTCGACGCCGAGTTCTTCGGGCTGTCGCCGCGGGAGGCGCTCGCCGTCGACCCGCAGCAGCGGCAGCTGCTGGAGACCACCTGGGAGGCGGTGGAGCAGGCCGGACTCGACCCGCTGGCCCTGCGCGGCAGCCGGACCGGCGTGTTCGTCGGTGTCATGTACAGCGACTACGGCTCCCGGCCGGACCTGCCACCGGAGGGGGTGCAGGGCTACCTGTACAGCGGCAGCGCCGGCAGCATCGCCTCCGGCCGCCTCGCCTACACCTTCGGGTTCGAGGGGCCGGCCCTCACCGTGGACACCGCGTGCTCGTCCTCGCTGGTCGCCGTCCACCTGGCCGCGAGCGCGCTGCGCCGCGGCGAGTGCGAGTTCGCGGTCGCGGGAGGCGCGACCGTGATGGCCACGCCGACGCCGTTCGTGGAGTTCTCCCGGCTGCGCGGGCTCTCCGAGGACGGCCGGTGCAAGTCGTTCTCCGACGACGCCGACGGCACCGGATGGTCCGAGGGCGCGGGCATGCTCCTGCTGGAGAAGCTGTCGGACGCCCGGCGCAACGGACACCGGGTGCTCGCCGTGCTGCGCGGCTCGGCGGTGAACTCCGACGGCGCCTCGAACGGGCTGACGGCCCCGAACGGGCCCGCCCAGGAGCGGGTGATCCGCGCCGCGCTCGACTCCGCCGACCTGGCCCCGGCCGACGTCGGCCTCCTGGAGGCACACGGTACGGGGACCAGGCTGGGCGACCCGATCGAGGCCCGGGCGGTGATCGCCGCCTACGGTCCCGAGCGGGAGCACCCGTTGCTGCTGGGGTCGCTGAAGTCGAACATCGGGCACGCCCAGGCGGCTGCGGGCGTCGGAGGGATCATCAAGGTCGTCCAGGCCATGCGGCACGGGCTCGCCCCGGCCACCCTGCACGTCGGAACCCCGTCCCGGCACGTCGACTGGGCGGAGAGCGGCGTCGAGCTGCTGACGGAGGCCCGCCCGTGGCCGCGGGGCGCACACCCACGCCGGGCCGGCGTCTCCTCCTTCGGGTTCGGGGGCACCAACGCCCACGTGATCATCGAGGAGGCCGAGGCCGTCCCGGCCCGGGTGCCTGAGCGGCCGGCCGGTCCGCCGCCCGTCCCGGTTCCGTGGGTGCTCTCCGCCCGTACCGAGCAGGCCCTGGCGGAGCAGGCGGAGCGGGTCGCGGCGCTCTCCACCGTGGACGAGTCGTTCACCCTGGCGACCCGTGCCGCTCTGCCGTACCGGATGGCGGCGACGAGCCCGGCGGGTCTGCGGAAGGCGGTTGCGGTCCGTGCGGTCGGAGGCCGACTGGCCTTCGCGTTCACCGGGCAGGGCGCGCAGCGCATCGGCATGGGGCTTGAGCTGGCCGCCGCACACCCGGTGTTCGCCTCGGCGTTCGACGAGGTCTGCGCGCACTTCGACACCGCCCTGCAGGCGAGGGTCCGGGCGGCGATCGCCGACGGGGACGGCCTGGACGAGACCGGCACGGCGCAGCCCGCGCTGTTCGCCGTCGAGGTGGCGCTGTTCCGCCTGGTGGAGTCGTGGGGGATCCGGCCCGACGTGGTCTTCGGCCATTCGGTCGGAGAGCTGGCCGCGGCCCACGTCGCCGGTGTGCTGACGCTGCCCGACGCGGCCCGGCTGGTCGCGGCCCGCGGCGCCCTGATGCAGGCACTTCCCCGTGGCGGCGCGATGGTCGCCGTTGAGGCGGCCGCCGCCGAACTGGACGAGCTGGAACTGCCCGCCGCGGTGGCGGTCGCCGCGATCAACGGCCCCGCCTCGGTCGTCCTGTCCGGTGCCGAGGAGCCCCTGCTGGCCTTCGTCGAGGAGTACTTCTCCGGCCGGGGCCGGCGCACCAAGCGGCTCACGGTCAGTCACGCCTTCCACTCTCCGCTGATGGAGCCGATGCTGGACGACTTCCGGGCGGTCGCCCGTGAACTCACCTACCGGGCCGTGGAGATCCCCGCGCTCTCCACGGTCACCGGCCGGCACGCCGGGGAGTGGGCCGACCCGGAGTACTGGGTGGCGCAGGTCCGGGCCACCGTCCGGTTCCACGACGCGGTGCTGGCCGCCCGTGACGAGGGCGTGCGCACCGTGCTGGAGGTGGGCCCCGACGCGGTGCTGACCGGCATGATCGCCGCCGGCTTCCCCGCCGGGGAGGACGACGGCCCGGTCGCCGTGCCTCTCCGGCGGCACGGCCGGTCCGAGGCGGACTGCGCCGCCGGCGCGCTCGGCACCCTGTTCACCCGGGGCGTCCGGATCGACTGGAGGGCGGTGTTCCCCGGCGCGGAGCCGGCCGACGTGCCCACCTACGCGTTCGGCCGTAGGCGTTTCTGGCTCGCTCCGGCCGGACGGGCCGACGTGACCGGCGCCGGTCTGCGTGCCGCGGGGCACCCACTGCTCGGCGCGGCGGTCGACCTCGCGGCGGGTGGCGCGGCGGAAGGCGGCGTCACCGTGTCGACCGGACGGCTGTCGCTGGCCACGCACCCGTGGCTGGCCGACCACCGGGTGCGGGGCACCGTGGTCGTGCCCGGTACGGCGCTGGTCGAGCTGGCCGCGTCGACGGGCGCGATCGCGGAGTTCACCGTCACCGAACCGGTGGTCGTCCCGGAGACCGGCGCGCTCACCCTTCAGCTGGTGGTCGACGGCACCGCGGTCACGCTGTACTCGCGGAGCGCGGACGCCGGCTCCGACGACCTCCTGTGGACCCGGCACGCGGTCGGGACCCTGGCCCAGGAGGAGCCCGGGCCGGTTCCCGACGCCGAGCCGTGGCCGGAGGAGCTGACCGAGATCGATCTCACCGGCATGTACCAGCGTGTCGTGGAACACGGCTACGTGTACGGCCCCGTCTTCAGGGGGCTGTGTGCGCTGCACCGGTGCGGCGACGAACTGTTCGCCGAGGTCGAGGTCCCGACGGAGCCGGCGTTCTCGACGGCGGGGTTCACCGTGCACCCGGCACTGCTGGACGCCGTCCTGCACGCGCTGCTGCCCGGCGTCGGGGGCGACGACCGGCCGGCCTCACTGCCCTTCGCCTGGAGCGGGGTGCGGTTCCACGCGCCCGCCCCGACCGTCGGCGGCGCGGTCCTGCGGGCCCGCCTCACCCCCACGGGTCCCGACGCGGTGCGCCTGCTGGTGACCGGCGAGGACGGCCTCGTCGTGGCGGAGGTGGACGAGTTGGTGCTGCGGCCGATCCCCGCTCTCCCGTCCGGCACCGCCGCGGGCGAGAACCTGTTGTACACCCCTGTCTGGCGCGGGCCCGAGGTGTCCGGCGTGCCCGCGGACGGCACCGCCCCCACGGTGGTGCGGGTCGAGGCCGGCGCAGGCGACCTGCCGCAGCGGGCCCGGCGCGCCGTCCACCACACGCTCGGTGTGCTGCGCGACTGGCTGGACGGCGACGCCGGGGGACGGCTCGCGGTCGTCGTCGGGTCCGACCTGGCCCATGCCGGTGTCCGTGGCCTGGTCCTCAGCGCCGCGACCGAACACCCCGGACGGTTCCTGCTGGTGGACCGCCCCGACACGGACGGCTCCGCCGACGTCCGGGATTCCGTCCGGGAACTCCTGGCCTCGGTCGGTGACCTGGACGAGCAGGAGGTGCGGGTCCAGGACGGCGAACTCCGCGTCCCCCGGCTGGTCCCGTACCGGCCAACGGCCGGGACCGGGTCGGACGGCGTGCAGGACGCGGCCGGTGCGGCGGTGCCCTGGAACGAGGGCACCGTGATGATCACCGGAGCGACCGGCGCGCTGGGGACGGAGCTGGCCCGGCACCTGGTGGCACGGCACGGCGCCCGCTCGCTGCTGCTGGTGAGCCGGAGCGGAAAGGCTCCGGACATCGGCGGCGCGGACGCCGGCGTCGAGGTCCACGCGGTGGCCTGTGACGTGACCGACCGCGAGGCAGTGGCCGACGTCGTCGCCCGGTATCGGCCCGTCGCCTTCGTGCACGCCGCCGGAACGCTGGCCGACGGCACGCTGGTCGGACTCTCGCCCGACCAGGTCGACGCCGTCCTGCGACCCAAGATCGACGCGGCGTGGCATCTGCACGAGGCGGCCGGCGACCGGCCTCTGGTGCTGTACTCCTCGATCGCCGGGCTGCTCGGCACGGCCGGCCAGGCCAACTACGCGGCAGGGAACACCTTCCTGGACGCCCTGGCCGAGTACCGCACCTCGCTCGGGCTGCCCACCGTCTCGCTGGCCTGGGGGCTGTGGGAGGCCGGAATGGGCGACCGGCTGTCCGGGACGGACCTGAGGCGGATCCACGCGCTCGGGCTGCGCCCGGTGGAGGTGGCGGACGCACTGCGGGCCTTCGACACCGCCACCGCGGGCATCTCCGGCCCGGTGACCGCCGACGGCCGGATCCCGGTGTTCGCCGTCACCGGGATCGACCGGGCCACGCTCGGCGCCGCCCCGAACCCGCCCTCGGTGCTGAGGGGTCTCGCGCCCCGACCGGCCGCCGTGCGTGCCGGCGCGGCCCCGTCGGCGTCCCGGACGCGGACCCACGTCGCCTGGGACCAGCCGGGCGCCGTGCTCGACCTCGTCCGCCGCGAGGTCGCCGCCGCGCTGGGACACGACGGGGTGTCGGCCATCGCCTCCGACGTGCTGTTCACCGATCTCGGTCTCGACTCGCTGACGGCGGTGGAGCTGCGCAACCGGCTGACGGCCGTCACCGGGGAACAGCTGCCGGCCACGCTGGTGTTCGACCATCCGACGCCGGCCCAGCTGGCCGGCAACCTGCGCACCATCGTGGCAGCCCGGCAGGCCGCTCCGCTTCTCGACCAGTTGGAGACACTGATGCGGCACGGAGGGCTCGACCCGGACGCGGTGGACCGGATCCGGCAGCTCGTCGGCGGCGCTCCACCGGCCGTCCACGTGCGCGACGAGCAGCTCGAGAAGGAACTGTCCGACCTGGAGGACGCCGCGGACGAGGACCTGTTCGCCATGGTCGACGACCTCGAATGAGCCGCCGCCGGCCCTGTGCGACCCACGGTCGACCACAGCTACAAGCGCAGGCAACAGGCACAGTTACAGGTACAAGAAGGAGAGTGTGACTCATGGACGGCAACGGCGTGACCGGGCTGGTCGAGAAGTACATCGCGATCTGGAACGAGCCCGACGGCCGGCTCCGGCAGGTTCTGGTGGAAGAGGTGTTCACCCCGGACGCGACGTACACCGACCCGAACATCGTCGCTCACGGAACGGTGGCGATCGGGGAGTACATCACCGCCGCACGGCGGAACTTCCCGGGGATGCCCTTCACCCCCGGGACGATCCTGACCCATCACGATGCCGTGCACTTCTCCTGGCAGGTGGGCCTCCCCGCGGGCTCACCCGTGGTGAGCGGCTTCGACACCGCCACCTTCGAGGGGGGCCGGATCAACCGGCTGTACGGCTTCTTCAACGGCTACTGACCTGTTCGTCCGCCGCGTGGTCGCCGGGAAACACGTTCGTCCCGACGACCAGCGGCAGGGCCCGCAGCAGGCGGGCCCGCTTCGCCGACGCGGCGTCGGGATCGCCGAAGACGCGGTGGAACGTCTGCCAGGTCGAGTCGGCGATGCAGTCCCCGATGGTGACGATCAGGTTGTCGAACAGCCGGGCGACGGCATCGACCGACAACGGCTCCAGCAGGATCCGCGCGCTGTTCAGCCGGCCGAGACCCCACTGCGGGAATCTGCGGTGGAAGCCCTCGTTGGCGCAGGCCACGATCAGCAGCATCCCGGACCGGCTGCCCGCTCCCAGCCTCTCGAAGAAGGCGAGGGTCGCCTCGTCGGCAAGGTGAAGGTCGTCCACCGCGATGACGACCGGGCGCTTCCGGGCGATCGCGTGCACGAGGCTCTCGGCCTCCTGCACCCGGCGTACCGACTCCGGCTGGTCCGGACCGGCCGCCTCGACGGGGGCGTCGGGCTCGGCCTCGCGGTGGAGCGACCGCAGCGACCTGACGACGGCGAGCGGATCGATGCCCACCGACCTGCTCACCCGGTACTTCACGATGAACGGAGCGGGCCCGGTGTTCTTCTCGAGCAGGTGACAGAACTCCAGCAGGAGCCGGCTCTTCCCCGTCCCGTGGTCGCCGAGGACGGTGATCAGATGCGGAATGCCGCGCTGCTCGACGCGCTCGAAGGTCCGCCGCAGGATCTCCATCTCATGGTCCCGGTCCATGAACGGCTTGGTGTCGACCGGATACTCCACCGAGGGCGCCTCCGCGACCCAGTAGGGCAGCTTCTGCGCCGCCGGCGCCAGGTACGACACCTGTCCGAGGGTCAGCGACCTGGTGCGGTCCGACACCCAGATCGCGCCGGCCGGTACCTGCGGGAACGTCTCCCAGCACTGGTCGAGCAGGGTGCCGTTGACCGACAGCAGGCTCTTCCGGGGGACCGGGTCGAAGCGCCTCTGGAGATCACCGGTCGCCACCATGGCCCGTATGGTCAGCCCGTGCCGGTTCTCGTCCGACACGTCGAGGCTGTCCCTGAGCAGCAGGGCGAGCTGAGTGGCCCGCGTGGCGCCCTCCGCCGGATCGTCGAGGTCGAAGAGGGCTATCGTCGCGGACCCCACGGAGGCCAGGACCTCACCGCCGCAGCACTCCACGCCGGTCCTGACCAGGGTGTGGATTCCGTCGAGGAGGTCGTCGACACGGACCGGGTGCGCCGAGGACGCCCCGGATCCGACATGGGCCCGGACGATCATCACCGTCACCTCGCGCCGGTGCGAGCCCGCCGGGGGCGGCACCGGGGGCGCCGACCGGGCCGGCTCGTCCAGCACGTCGTGCTTATGCCCGACCTCGCCCTCGCCGGCGGGGGCGTCCGGCGCGAGCGGCGCCCCCGCACCGGCCACGACCGCCCGTCCGGCCGCGCCGAACTCCCCGATCGTCACCTCGGCCCGGGGAAACTCGCCGAGTGTCGGGTCGTGCGTCAGGATGCGCTGTTGCAGGCTCCGCAGCCACGGCCCGGGCTCCAGGCCGAGGCGGTCCACGAGTTCGACGTGCGTACGGTGGTAGACGTTCAGCGCCTCGGTCTGCCGACCGGAACGGTACAGGGCCAGCATCAGCAGCCCACGGGCCCGCTCGCGCAGCGGCTCGGCCTCCACCATCTGCTCGATGCCGCTGGTCACCTCACCGTGGTGGCCGCAGTCCAGCTTGGCCTCGAAGTACAGTTCCTGCGCGTCGATCCGCCCGTTCTCGACGGCACTCGACTCCGGCCAGACGATCCCGGCTTCCACGAGGTCTGCCAGGACCTCACCCCGCCACAGGTCCAGTGCGTCCCGCAGGACCGCGGCCGCCTCCGCCGGGAGCCCGTTGGCCATTTTCTTGCGGCCGAGTTCCAGCTGCCTGCCGAAGACGTGCACGTCGACCAGGTCCTCGTCGATGTCGAGTATGTAGCCGGGAGACCGCGTGATCAACGCCGGATGCGGCCCCCGCGCGCGCAGCGACCGCAGGACCGACCGGAGCGACCACACGGAATTCTGCAGGATTTTCCGCGCCGTAATCGGTGGCTCACTGTCCGGCCAGAGTGATTCCATCAGTCGGCTGTTCGCGACCGCCTGATTCGGTTCGAGAAGAAGACGGCCGAGCAGCGCTCGCTGTTTTACGCCTCCGAGAACCGCCCGTTCACCATCGCAGATCACTTCCAACGGGCCGAGTACACGAAACTGAATCATGAGTGCCCCCCACCTCTTCATAGTCAATTATCTTGCCCGCACACCGCATCGGAATACCCTGTTCGCGCCGGACACATTATGACCCGTGGGCAGAACGCTCGGTGGGGAAGAAGCGTTCCGGTCAGGCCGGTGCCGCGAAGATCGGCACCCTCGGTCCGAGGGTGCCGGACACCCCACTCCCCGGGACTCGCACGGCGAAACCGGCCTCACGTCATGTGCCGCCCTCCCCCACCGCGCAGTCATCGACTCCACGAGAATGGCCGAAATCATCAGCCGTGGTCCCGCAGGGCCCCGGGGAGAATCCCGTTCGCCCGTTTTGATCATGGGATGCCGTGCAGGCTGAGGGCTGCGTCGGGGCGGGTGTGAGCACGTCGGCCGCTGGCGATGTCGGTCCAGCCGGCCCGATCGAGGGCCGTGCGGGTCAGGTCGCGCAAGGCGCTCATGACGGCCGGGGTGTAGTGACGTCGGACCTGGCTGGCGTCCTCGGCGAAGGTGACGTCCTTGGTCCAGTGGACGGTGTTCTCGATGATCCAGTGGCCGCGGGCCCAGGAAGCGAGCTCGGCGGGGGACGCCTGGTGGGTGGGCAGGTCGGTGACGGCGTAGCCCGTCTCGCTCTGCCACTTCTTCGCACCGAGGGGCCGGCGTTTGCGGTGGATGCGAACGACCTGGCGGGCGTGCGGGAAGAGCAGGCCGTCCACAAAGACCACCTTCACTTCGCGTACCTCCTCACGGCCGTGTCCGCGATCGCGTGAACGGTCAAGGACAGGCGCCTTGCCCCAGGGCAGCTTTCTCGACTGGCTCGCGAGCGTGGGCTGGTTGTTCTTCACCGACAGCAGGTAGTGCGCGTGACGGTCCTCGACGAGGTGGCGGGCGTGCTCCTTCTGTGCGTGCATCGCGTCCACCGTGATCACGGCCTCGCGCAGGTCCGCGTCGTCGATGGCGTCCAGGAGCGGGGCGAACTCAGGAATCTCGTTGGTCTTCGCACCGATCTCGTGTAGGGCGGCGGTCAGTGCGTCGTCGTGACGGACGGCGGTCAGGACGAACATCCGGGTGCCGTCGGCGCGGACGGCTCCGCGCAGGCACTTGCCGTCCACGGCGAACGCCCGCCGCCTCAACTGGGCCGGCTCCGGGGCAGGCATGGCGGCTCGGTGGGCGCGGCGCTGTGCACGTTCGGGGACACCGTCGGGGCTCAGCCCTCCGGCCGCAGACGAGGCCGGCGCGGTGAACCGGGCGAAACCCGCGGCGGTCAGCGCGCCGGGACCCCCTTTGGCGAAGGCGTCCCGCAAGGTCCGCTCGCCCGGAGCCCGATACCGGCCGGCGAACGGATCGAACGGGCAGCCCGGACGGGCCAGCACCTCCTGATCGCACCGCTGGGCCCATTCCGCGATCGCAACCAGGGAGTTGTGCCCGGCCGCCGTCATCGCGCACACCCCGATCGCAGGCAGCGTCGCCAGCCGATACCGAACGCCCCGCCGATCACGAGGGCCGGGCACCTTGGCCAGCGCCTGGAGCAGCCCGTCCGCAGAGGCCTCCCCGACCGCACCGGTGAGCGAACAGGGCGACGCGCCCAGGGACACGGACATGAGAGAGGATGGAGCGACGAGCACGGCAGCCTTGCTGATCTGGGAGCGTAGAGAACTCCATGATCCACAAGAGCCGTGCTCGTCTCATGTCCGGGCATCAATGATCAACCGGTCAAAACGGGAGCGACGGGATTCTCCCCGGGGCCCTGGTCGATGTGCTGCGCGGCAACCGCCGTCCCCCGGACCCTGTGTGCGTGGGAGGATGCGGTGGCCACCTGATCTCGTCGGCCTCCGCGTCAGCCCCACATTCCGAAGCCGATTTCTTCGAAGAGCCTGCTCCACTCGCTGTCTTCGTCGCTGAAAGGGATTTCGTCAACCTCGGAAATTTGTCGTTTCATATTTGCCACGACGCGGGCGCGTTCACCTTCTTCGCCCGCCGGAAGCCCTTTGTATTCTCTCTTCCCCTGCTCCAGGACGATGAGGGAATGGACGAATGAGGAAAGGTCTGTGTTCATGGCGGTGTAATTCTCTTCCCCTTCGGGGAAGGAGTAGATTCGCCCATCGCTCGGGTCCATGGCGATCGTCGCGTAGTTGAGGACTCCCAGAATCTCCCACCCTTCGGATTCGGGTGGGCATTCGGCACCGTCTTCCTCGAAGGCGGCCTTCAGGGTCGGCCTGGCGTCGATCCTTTGCAGGGACTCGTCCTCGAGGTCGAAGCGGCACGAGAAGAACGGGCTTTCCGGCAGGCCGACATCTGACAGAAAGTGCGCCACCTCGCTTCGCATGTGGCTGTCGGCGGAACGAGGGAAGTACGTGACGCAGGCAAGACCGAAGCTGTCGACTACCTGGCGTGGTGTGATGCTGATCAACAATTACGCGTCTCCTGCTAACCTCGATTCGTCAGCGGTGATCGCTGCTTCGTGAGGCGGTGAGTTCGCCCCGTTTGTTCCGCTGGTGGGCGGGTGGGGCCGTCGCGTGTCGCCGCGGGCTGCGCCGGGTTCCACGGGCCCGGAGTCTGCGGTTCTCCTTCCTGGTGTTCGTCGGAACGGTTCGTGCTGGTCAAGTGGTCTGGGGCAGGCGGGTGAGCCGGTTCCAGGCGAGGGTGGACGTGGCTGCCCAGGGCCATGATGCGTCGAGGCGGAGGTGCCGGCGTCGGGCGTGGTGGGCGAGGCGGGCGGCCTGGTGGTAGATCCGCAGCCGCATGGTCTGGGGTTCGGCGTCGGCGAGGCCGTCCTGGTCGTGGAGGGCCAGGAGACGGAGCCAGGCGTCGAGGTCGGCGGCGATGTTCGCCGCGAGCATCCAGCTCCGGTTTGTCGTCCAGGCTTTGGCGGGGAGGTTGTGCAGACCCATGGCCTTGTTGGTGCGGACGCGGTCCTCGACGACCGCGTGATGCCGGTGCAGGGCGTCGATCCACTGCACCTGGTGTGAGCCGGGGACGCCCCAGAGTTTGGTGATGTTGGTGGCGATGACCGAGTACTTCCAGCCGGTCCTCTTCTCGAGGTCGGTCAGGTTTTCCAGGTGCCGGCCCGACGGGCGGACCCGGCGGACGATCAGCCGCATGCCCGCCGGCCAGCCCTCCCGCCGGTTCAGGCCGGTCAGCTCCGCCACCCCGCTGTGATCGTCGTCGTGCGGGGTGCCGTCCTGCTTGAGGCTGGACTCCCAGGCGTGCTCGGGCAGTTCGGCGATCGCGGCCTCGTCGACGGCGGTGATCTTCCAGCCGGTGGTGAAGCGGACCCGCCGCCGGGTGGTGGTCAGCCTGGCCAGGTGTTCGTGCAGGCCGTGGGTGGCCCCGGCTCCGTCGGGACGGACCAGGATCTTCGCGCCGGAGGAGCCGGGGATCTGCCGCAGTGCCTCGTCGAGGACGCTGATGTGGTCGGCTGCGGTGTTCGAACCGGCGCTGCCGGGCCGCAGCGTCATGGCCAGGCATTCCTGCGTGTTCGCGCACCACGCCGCCAGCGGATGAAACCCGTAGCTCTTCTTGAAGGTGGCGGACGCTCCTTCCTTCCTGGAGGCGGCGGTGATGATCGTGGCGTCGATGTCGACGATCACCCAGCGCTGCAGGTGCTTGCCCGCGACGGTCAGCCAGGGGAAACCCTGCGGCCGCAGGGCCAGCCACGTCCAGACGATCCGGCGGACCCTCGCCCGGGCCCGCGAGAGCCCGGCGAACGCGTTGTCATCGAGGCCGGCCAGCAGGCGGCGGATCGTGGAGTCCGAGGCGGACCGGCCGAACACACGGCGCTGGTGGAGGGCGGGTTGTTCGGCCTCCAGAACGCTGCGGGCGCCGAGCGCGATGGATATCGCGAGGTGGACGAAGACCACCGCGCGGTCCCGCCAACCGCTTCCGCCCGCGGGAAACACCCTGGTCAACGCGGTGACCAGACCACTTCTGTCCGCGAGACGGCGCAGCAGGACCGCCCCGCTGTGACCGACCATGCCCTTGCCGTCGGCCCCGACCCGCAGGCCGTGGTCCCACGCGGTAATGTTGCGCACCAGAAAGGTGTCCTGACTTCTGCACCGGATATGACTTCGACACTCACATCCTTGCAGGTCACGGACACCTTTCTGCTGTCAGGGCGTCAGCTCACCCAATTCCGCTGAACAGCCGAGGTGAAGGGAAGGCCCGTTCGGGCTGCTCTCCGACCTCGGGCACAGAGAAGAAGGACGGCGGTCGGCGAGCACCGGCAGCCCCGCCTCACACGCGGATCAGGACACGTTCCGCGCGGGCCAAAGCCCGTGACGGGGCCCGGGAACTGGGCGGTGGAAGGGCACCCGATGCGGGCGGGGAGGCGACCACCGGCCTGGACGGTGTCCTCGTGGTCGCCCACTCCGACAAGGAGGACGCCGCCCCGACCTGGAAGAAGACCTACGGCCACCATCCCCTCATGGGTTTCGCCGACCACGGCCCGGGCGGCACCGGAGAACCGGTCTCGGCCCTCCTCAGGCCCGGGAACGCGGGCTCGAACACCGCGGCCGACCACATCACCCCCTCCCGCCTGGCCCTGGCTTGTGGTTCGAGGCCACGTCGTAGGCCAGGTTGCGGGCTGGCGCCTTACGGCCTTTGCCGGGGCAGTGGTTGAAGCGCGGGCCATCGAGTGAGCATGGCTCCCTTGACGGCCGCGGCGAGTTGTCCCAGGCCCTTGAGCCCACTGCCGCCAGCGGTCACCTGGCTGACGATTCCGAGACGGTGGACGAGTCGCTGCCGGGCCGTTGCCGTGCCCCATTTCCAGTCCCGGTTCGGGATCTCGGCCAGGTGGTCGATGGTTCCGCGTTCGGCTCGCTGGACCAGTGCGTCGCCTCGTAGCAGCCAGGCAGCACACGCATCGGTGAGATCACCTTGGACATCGGTGCCCGTCGCGTCGCGCCAGGTCGCGCGATAGGCGGTCTCTGCTGCGTGCAGCAGGGGCTGCGCCGGGGCCGTGGCGCACCAGCAGGTCGGGAAGCCGATGCGCAGATAGGCGAGTTCCACGAGTCCGTTGCCCAGCGCGGCCTGTTCGAAGTCGATGAACCGGACACCGTTACTGGTGTGCATGTCGTTGCCGGGGCAGGGGTCACCATGCAGCAGGGCATGGCCCTGTGTGTCGGCCAGGCGGTTTACGAGGTCGTCCAGCTCGGTTCGGACTCCGGTCGGAACCGCGACGCCGAGCGTCCGGGCAAGTCCGAGGAAGGAGTCGATGTCGCCTTGGGCCGGGCCGGACCAGGCGGGGAGTGTGCCTGTGTCGTCGGTGCTGGTGGCCGCATGGAGCCGGGCCAGTGCAGTGGCGTAGTCGACCACCCAGTCCTCCCGGGGCGGCTGGTGGTCCAAGTGCTCAAGAACCAGGATGCGTTCGTCCGGATCGGTGCCGAGAAGCATCGGCACCACGGGTGGGTCGACCCGGGACGCGAGCTTCAACGCCGCCACTTCGCGGGCATACCTCTCGGCCGCCTCTGGAGCGTCGACGAGCTGCTTGACCACCACGGGTGTGCCGGACAGCTCGGCCCGCCATACGCGAGACCGCGGGCTGCTTCCCAGTCGGCGAGCCCGACGAGGTGAGCCCAGCTCGGACCGCAGCTCGTCCCCGAATGGCAGTCGTGACCACATGGACTCATGCTCGCACGCACACTTACCGCGTGAACTGCCTTTTCGCCACGGCATTGCTCCGCCTATCCGCGTGGCCTCCAAGCTTGACATGTGAGCTGTCCCCGGTTTCGTGGAGTCCCTGAAGCCAGGCATGTGTTCCCGGTCCGTAGGGGAACCACGAGCAGCGGCAGCACCACGTAAATACCCGGACGAGTTCCGTGAGCGGGCCGTCCGCGAGGTCCGCACGACGGGCCGGCCGATCGCGCATGTCGCCAAGAACCTGGGCATCCACAAGGAGGCCTTGTGCGGCTGGGTTCGCCGGGCCGAGGCGGACGCCGGCGAGCGTGACGACCGGCTGACCACCGCCGAGCCCGGGGAGTCGAAGCAACTCCGCGTCGAGCGGGCGATCTTCCAGCGGGTCACCCGGTACGACGAGGAACGACTCCGTTCCGCCCTCGACCACGTACCGCCCGCCGAGTACGAACGCGGCCGGTGGCGACAACAGGAAGCCGCCCCGCAGTCCGCCTGAGACAAGATCACCGGGCTCTACGGATCTCGGGGCAGCTCATCACCACCGGTGAGGCTGGTGACGCGCCGGCCTTCGAGGCGGTCATGGCCGGGATTCGGATCCCGCGCAGCGGACTCGGGAGGCCAAGAACCCGCCCGGTGACCGTCCTGGCGGATCGTGCCTACTCGTCCCGCGCGATCCGTGGTCACCTTCGGCGTCGAGGCGTCCTGGCTGTCACCCCGCAGCCCGCCGATCAGATCGGTCACCGTTTGCGGCGAGGCCGCGCCGGAGGCCGCCCGCCCAGCTTCGACGCCGGGAAATACAAGGAGCGCAATGCCGTCGAGCGGTGCACCGCCCGCCTCAAGCAGTGGCGCGGCCTGGCCCTGCGGACCGACAAACTCGCCATCGCCTACCAGGCCGCACTCCACGTCGCGTCCCTCCTTGTCCGGGCGCGTCAGTGACATGACTGCGGACGCTACAGGCCCAAGCGTGAGACGAAGTCCGAGAAAGCAGGTGCTACGCCCGCCACTGACACAGAAGGGGGTCCGTCCAGAAGTCGCTGCCTACGACGCGGGGATCTGAAGGGTCAGTCCGGTAGTCAAGAGCCAAGGTGCCATCATCTCCGGGGTTGCGGGTGATGGCGATCAGCACCGCCTGTTCAACGTCGAGCCAAGGAAGTTCCAGCTGGGCGACGCCCTTTGTTCCGCGTGCCTGGCGGAAGAAGGCGGAGTGCGGATCATCGGCGATCATGCCCAGTGATCGGGACGCGTACTCCATCTGCTCGGAGTTCGACACGAAGACAAGTGGGTCCCTGAACCACGGAATGACCTTCGCCAGCACCGCATCGCCCGGGTGACGCCAGAGGTCGCGGTCGATGAGCGACGTCAGCAGGGCCGGCAGAGCAAGTCCACGGACTGTCGAAGGCGCCATGACGCACAGCTTCGCACGGCGGATGACACCGAGGAGACACGCTCCAGTGATCAACGGGTGTGTTCGAGCGCCTGGAGGATCTGCCGTACTTCCTGGCGCCATTGGTCGGCGTCGGCGCTGTCGACCCAGCCGGTTGCCATTTCGGATCCGTCCTGGAGAACCCGGTCCAGTGCGAGTCTCGCCGACGCGTGAAGCGAGGCCGGCAGTTCGGGCAGCGGTTCCCCGGGGCCGTCATCGGGGTCGATCACGATGGGGCTGTCGGGGAGGGTGCCGGCCAGGTCGTAACGTGGCAGCAGACCATTGAGGCCCCGCCGAAGCGGGCGAAGCCCGCCGGCCCGGCCCTCCTTCCCGCTGCGCACCGGTACAGGACCGGCCTCCGATGACCGGCGGCTCCTCACTCTCCCCCGTCGGCGGAATGGAGCTGGAAGTCGACGACGACGCAGGCAACCTGTCCGTCATCGGTGCGGCCGATCCAGACGGGGTAGGTCCCGTCGCCCCGGCCGGCACGGAAGGCGATGAGGTTCGGCTCGGGCCCCGTGCCGGGCAGGTCGACGCTGAAACGGCTGTCGAGGGGCATGAACAGGTCCTCGTCCAGCCGGTCTTCGCTCACCGTCCGAGTCGCGTCCATGAAAGCCGCTGTGCCGGTGTCCACGCCGACCCCGTAGAACCGGCCCTCGCCGAGCAGCCCCGGGTCCTCGTCGGGCCGGAGGGCCATTTCCCACTCGCGGGGCGGGATGTCCAGGAACGTCACCCTGGCCGCGGCGACACCGGCCCCGCGCGCCGTGCGCAAGAGCGACAGCGTGACCGGGAACTCGCCCGGTGGCACGGCGACGGTCCGCGGGGTCTCTCCGATCCAGCCGGGGTCCGAGACCACCAGCTGCCCCGACGTGATCCGCAGCCGGCCGGCGTCGACGGGCTCGACGACGGCCGGCCCGTCCGGGGTGTCGCACGCGCCCGGACCGAACAGTTGCTCGATGCCGGTGGCGCGCAGCGGTCCCGATCCTTCGTCCGCCGACACGTCGCTCAGGACCACGGCCGCGGCGGGCTCGTGGCCCTGCTGGGCGAGGAACGGCACGAACACCTGCCAGTCTCCGAACTCCGGTACGGGGCAGAGGAAGCTTTCGACGGGCGCCGGGAACCGCCGCACGGGGACGCTCGACGGACCGGATGTCCGAGCGTGCAGCGGCTCCGCCGACGCTCCCCCCGGCCCGGCGGACTCGGACCTCACCTCGACCTGCCCGTCGGCCGAGACGGTCGTGGTCTCCTGGACCTCCCACTTCCCGGACACGTACTCCTGCTCGCTGGAGAACTGCCACCGGGTGCTCCGGTGAGCCAACAGCATCCCCGTGCCGTGCGGCTTGAGGTCGATCATCTGCACGCGCCAGGACCTGTCGTCGAACAGGTACATACGCCACATCCGACGCGGCCAGTACTCGACCAGTGCCAGCGGTCGCTCCCGCGCGGACAGCAGAACCGCGTAATCCGTCCCGGCGGCATGTCTGCGTGCCGCGACCGCGCGCGGCAGCGGGTCCGGGTGGGTCGTTCCCTGATGGGAACCCCACAGTTCGCCGTACGACACATCAAGACTGTCGAAGATCACAGCCGCGCATCTCCCCCCGTGGCACCAGCCACTTCCCGAGCAGCGGCGCCCGACGGGTGACCCCTGCCGCAACGCGCTGCCCTTCCGGAACTTCGTCGTGCCGCAGTCTGCCACTGGGGTGTGACACACAGGATCGCGAGAGGCCGGCAAGGGGGTGTCGGTTCGACGGAGGGTCCTGGTTGTCGAGTGGTCGGTTGTCGCTCGGGGCCGGGCGGCCCTCGAAGGTGATCCGGAAGGCGTTCAGGGGTGCCTTCCCGCGCATGGTCCACCGTCTGCGGCACTTGCCCGTCGGGTCCAGGCTCATCAGCGCCGTGTGGACGCATCTGAGGGCGGCAGTCTCGTCGGGGGAGTGCCCGCGGGGCCGGACGGCCTTGCGCAGACCGCGGTGACGCCGAGGGGACGTGAGGGAACCGCTTCGGCGCGAGGGGCGAAGGACGGGTGAAAGCCCCAGTGTTCGAGCATCGTCCCCTGGACGAGAGGAGTCCCGATGGCCGTCGGACCAGGCGTCGGCATCGGCACCGCGCGTGCCGATGCCGAGAGCGACGCCTCAGTGATCGCGCGGTCCCGGGAGGAGCCCGAGGCGTTCGCCGCGCTCTTCGACCGGCACGCCGACGCCGTGCACCGCTATGCGGCCCGCCGCCTCGGCGGCGAGGTCGCCGACGACCTCGTGGCGGAGACCTTCACCACCGCGTTCCAGCAGCGGCATCGCTACGACCCGGCCCGCGGCGCGGGCGCCGACGCCCGGCCCTGGCTGTTCGGCATAGCGACCAACCTGGTCGGCCAGCACCGGCGGGCCGAGGCCCGCCGGTTCAAGGCCCTGGCCCGCGTCCCGGCCCTCGCCGACCACGACGAGCCGCTGGCCGACCGGGCCGCGGACCGGGTGGTGGCGCGGGCCGTGCGCCGCGAGCTGGCGGCGGCGTTGGCCGCGCTGCCCGCCCGGCACCGGGACGTGCTCCTGCTGGTGGCCTGGGCGGATCTCAGCTACGGGGAGGCGGCCCAGGCCCTCGGCATCCCCGTGGGCACGGTCAGATCACGGCTGCACCGGGCGCGCGGCAAGCTGCGCGAAGCACTGGGCGGATCCGATCCGACGGCACTGCGAGAGGTATCCGGCCATGAATGACGAACTCGGACTCCTGAGGGAGTGGGACGCGGACGCGGCCCCGCTCACCGGCCCGGCCCGGGACCGGGCCCGGCGCCGGCTGCTCGACGCGATGGCCCATGAGGGAAAGCACACCCGTACCCGTACCCGTACCCGCACCGGCACCGGCCCCGGTCGCCGCCGTGCACTGCGTCTCGTGGCGGCCGCGGCGGTCGCCACGGCGGTCACGGGGACGGCGGTGCTGATCGGCGCGGACGGCTCCGGCGAGGACGGCGCACCCGGCACGAGCACCCCGCGGGTGGAGAACGCCGCCGCGACGGTGCTGAACGGGGCGGCGGCGTGGGAGCGCGAGCGGGAGAAGGAGCCGGTGGCGCCGCGCGACGACCAGTTCGTCTACTCGAAGCGGATCATCAAGGAGACGGAGCAGAAGACCGGCGAGGTCAAGACCTACACCGACGAGATGTGGGACTCGGTGGATGCCTCCAAGCCCTCCTTGGCCATGGAACTGGGCCGCGAGATGTGGGAGGAGACCACGGAGAAGGGCAGCGTGGTGTGGCCGCCCCGGAAGTGGAGCGAGCTGGAGAAGCTGCCGCGCGACCCGGAGAAGCTCGTCCCGGCCATCCTCTCCTTCGGCTCCCGCGGCGGGTCCGACGACCGGTCGGTCAGCGATCTCGACAAGCGCGAGCGGTACGAGGCCTACTGGCTGCTCGGCGAGCTCCTGAAGAACCCGGTGCTGCCCCAGGGGCTGCGTCCCGCGGCGTACGAGGCGCTGGCCCTTGTGCCCGGCGTCAGGACGATCCCGGGAGTGAAGGACTCCGCCGGGCGGACCGGGGTGGGGATCGCCCACACCGGGCGCGGGCCCTACGAAAGCAAGTACCTGATCTTCGACCCGGTGTCGTACGAGTTCCTGGGCTTCCGCGACGAGCGGATCTCGGCTTCCGGGGAGCAGAAGTACATCCAGCTGTCGCACGTGGTGGACTGGGGGATCGTCGACCGGGTGAGGCAGCGCCCGTAGGCCGCTGTCCCGCGACCGGGGCCCGCAGGGCCGTCGGCACCGGCGGATTCCGCCGACGGCCCCGCGGGGTGCCTCCGGGAGGTCAGGGAACCTTTTTCATCTTGAATAGTTGCAGGTCAGGGATGTGCTGGCGGCCTGGACGAGGGTGCCGGCGCGACGGGTGGAGCATCTGGCTCGCCGGAGCGGTCGCCAGGACTTCAGCTGGGCGAAGGCGCGTTCACCGGGGCCCGCGGCGTCGAGGGCGTGCACCAGGTCGCTGTCGAAGGAGAGCAGGCCGAGGACATTGCTCCTGCGGACCCGCCGCAGCGTCTCGCTCGGCAGCCGTCCGCCCCACACCTACTTCTCGTGGTGCAGTCGCGGCTCCTCGGCGTCCTGTTCCTC
Organism: Streptomyces sp. NPDC006384; assembly: GCF_042870695.1. NCBI lineage: Bacteria > Bacillati > Actinomycetota > Actinomycetes > Kitasatosporales > Streptomycetaceae > Streptomyces > Streptomyces sp. NPDC006384. The sequence continues at coordinate 135,878 of NZ_JBIAHR010000011.1, read as the reverse complement.
GCTCGTGACCGGCCTGCGCACAGAGGATCCCCTTTCGCCGGGACGGCCGCGGGAACCCCTGCCGGGCAGGCCGTCACATGCCTCGCATCATGCCGCAGGCCACTGACGACAGGGTTTCTGCGACCGGAGGTGACGTCAGCGACGAGACCGGCCGTCAGCGCGTTCCTGGATACGCCCCGTCCGCGCCGCCGCCCGCCATGAGCGGCCGGTCCCGGCAAGCCGGCGGCGCACGCGGCCGTACCGACGACTCCGGGCGGCGCCCTCCCGGTGGGGAGAGCGCCGCCCGGGGCGACGTCGAGGGCGAGGAGAGCGAAAGGACTTGATTCAGGAAAGGAATGGAGAAGGAAGCCCTTTCATGGCCTCGCCACGGGCAACGCTAGCACTCAGGCCGGGATCAGGTCGCGCAGATTTCCGAGGGTGACGGCCCGGGAGTCCGGGTGCAGCCCCTCGGGGCGTTCGAGACCGATGTACGTCACGGGCCCGTCCGGCACCGACTCACCGTCCCACAGCTCGACGGCCGTGGCGGGGCCGGTCATCAGGCCGGTCAGGTACCGCACCGTCAGATACTCGCGTTCCGCGAAGGCGCGCACCACCTTGGAGACCGACACCTGGTTCTCCTCGACCCGGTTGGCCGCGGAGATGCCCTTCAGGTACAGGTGCAGCCACTTCGCGCGCCACCGGCCGTCGTCCTCGCGCCGGAACACCAGCGGCAGCGCCACCCGGCCCGTGCCGCGCAGCTCCGACTTCATCCGCACCGTGCGCGGCTCGAACGGCCGGCCCTTCTGCCCGCCGTCGCGCACCATGAAGCCGAAGAACGACTCCTCGACCTCCTCGAAGCCCTCACCGGCGTAGATGTCGACCTGCGGGACGATGAAGGCGCCGCGTACCCGGTCCAGGGACAGCTCGATGAACTCCGAGGCCCCGTCGGGTGCTTCGGTGACGTCGCCGGAGTGCACGCCCCCGACGGTCTTGAGCGAGGTGTAGGACAGCCAGGAGTCGGTGCTGTAGTCGGCGCGCAGGAGCAGCGCGGAGAGGTCGTAGTCGGTCCGCCTCCCGCTCTCCTTCCAGTACGTGAAGAAGCGCAGCCGGTCCCCGCCGACCGCCGAGAGCGAGCCCCGCGGCAGGACGCCGAGTCCGGCCGTGGACGCCCGGCCGCTGAGCGGGAGGGCCACGTCGAGGACGTCGGGGTCGAGCAGCAGCCGGTCCGGCGCCGGGAGCCTGCGGCGCATCTCGGCGTCAAGGGCGGCGATGAGGCGGTCGCGGTCGGCGGCGGGGACGGGCGGCCGCGTGTCGGGGGCGACCCAGCCGCGGCCCCGGTGGTTGACGAAGATCCGGGGGCCGCCGCTCTCCCGCTCCCGGTTCCGGAGGTGCTCGCGGACCGACAGCACGACCCGGCCGGAGACCTCGGGCGCCACCCGCACCGCGGCGGCCACCACCGCGTCCCGCTCCTCCTGGCCGGCGGCGGTGCGCAGCAGGTGGTCCAGGGCCCGGAACAGCTTGCCGGGAGCGGACTCCAGCAGCCGCACCGCGCCGGGCACGCCGGACTCGTCGAGCAGCTTGCCGACCCGGCTGTCGAAGGACCGCGCCTCCTTCTCGCCCCGCGCCACCGCGAACACGTCGGCCGCGTGCGGCCAGCGCGGGTACTCGTGCGGGTGGAGCCGCTCGCCGAGCCGCTTGAAGGGCTCGCGGTGCGCGTGCACGTCGGCCAGCTTGGCGGGGTTGGCCGCGACCACGGCGCCGAGTCCCGCGAGCAGCGCACGGCGCACCGGCCGCGGAAACGTCCGGAACCGGGTCGGTTCCCGCAGCGTCACGTCGCCGCCCGACAGGGCGCAGGCCAGCCGCAGCACATCGGTGACGGTGTCCAGCAGCGGGTCCGCGCCGGCCGCCAGACGCGCCTCGTTGACGACCGCCCGGTTCTCCCTGACCGGGAACGACTCCGGCTGCGGTCCGAGCGCGCACCGCCCGGCGAGGAGCTTCAGGTCGTCCAGGTGCTCCTCGCCCAGCGGTGTCGTGCTTCCCGCCAACGCCAGGTACAGGTCCGTGAGTTCCGCGTCCAGGTCCCGTCCGAGGTGCAGCACGGTCACCCGGTCGCCCGCCGAGGCGATCAGCTCGTCCTGCGCCGCGAGCAGCTCCTCGTAGGTGTGCTGGTAGCGGCCGTACGTCGGGAGGCTGAGCAGGTCCAGCACGCCGCGCGTCAGCTGCGACAGCACGTTCTCGCGCGCCGTGTCGTCGCCGAGCGCCTTCACCACGCACCGCGTCCAGAACTCCTCGGTGTCCGGCACGTTCGCCGGGAAGTCGATGAAGTACGCGTTGTGCCGGACGTGGTCGCCCACCATCTCGCCCACGACGCGCAGTGTCCGCCTGGCGGTGTGCACGACCGCGGCCTCGGACAGCCCGGACAGCCGCTCCAGCAGCTCTGCCGAGAGCTTGAACCCCACGGACGTCAGCGCCGCGTCGAACTGCCGCGCGGCGGCGGCGCCTTCCCCGGGGGAGCCCTTGGGAAGGGGGATGCGGTGGGTGTGCCGGATGACCAGTGACTCGAGTCCGTACGCCATCCGGGGATGATCGCAGAACTGTGCGAATCGGCGCGCGGGAGTTTTCCGCGCGAACCCGGAGCACGCCGGGCCCGAGGGCGTCATCGTGGTGGGCGGCGCCGGGCGGCGCTTCTTCCTCGACGACCACAGGAGGTGTCGGTGCGCGGTCTCACGGACTCGATCGAATCGATGGAGCAGCTCGCCACGGTCTGGCGGACCATGGTGCTCGACCGGGACCCGGACGCGGATGTACGGGACCTTCCGGGCGTCGCCGTCCGGTGGGCCGACTGCCGCTTCGCCTTCTGGAACTGCGTCACGCTGACCGAAGCGGGCGCGGACGCCGGGCTTCTGGAACAGCGCCTGCGCGAGGCGGCGGAGATCATGCGGGAGAAGGAACACCCGGGGTTCCTGTGGGTGTTCGAGGACCTCCTCGACGCGGAGGCGCGCGCGGCACTCGGCGCGGCGGCCGGCCGGGCCGGTCTGGAACACGCCTTCTCCGGCACGGGCATGGCGGGCGACCTGCTGCCCCTCCCCGAACCCTCCCACCCCGACCTGACGTTCGTACGCGTCACCGACGACGAGCAGCTCCGGGCCTACGCGGACATCAACTCGCGTGCCTACGGATTCCCGCTGGAGGACGGACGGGACGGGCTGGCCGGCTCCGCCCTGTGGAAGGAGCGGGTCCACGCCTACCTGGGACTGCGGGACGGGACCCCCGTCACCTGCGCGGCCACGGTGGAGGCGCAGGGCCGCCTCTTCGTCCTGCTCGTCGCCACCGACCCGCGGTGGGAGCGCAGGGGCTACGGGGAGGCGGTCACCCGCAAGGCCCTGTACGAGGGGGCCCGGGAAACCGGGCTCACCCGCGCCACCCTGCACGCGACGGCCGCCGGCGCGCCGGTGTACCCGCGCATCGGCTTCGAGCCGAACTCCCCCCTCCACTTCTACGCGCTGGGCGGTCCTTCCTGATCCCGGGCCCGGCCGTGAGGCGCGTACGACTCGGCCTCCCCCGGCATGACCGGGGGAGGAGGGCTGCGTCGTGCCCGACGGGCCGCTCCGGCTCCGCGGCGAGCCCGTCCTCCGCGGCCGGGGACGGGCCGGAGCGATGAGTTCCGGAAGCGCGCCGGGTCATACCTGAGGGAGCCGACGAGGAACAGTCAGGTGCGGCCACCGGTCCGTGCTCCCGTCGGCCGGCCGCGGGCGAGGAGAACGGCATGACCGTCAGCTACACCTACGACGTCTTCTGCAGCCTCGACGGATACGGCGCCGCCGGCGGCGACTGGACCGGCTACTGGGGCAAGCAGGGCCCCGAGCTGCTCGACCACCGTCTCTCCCTGTACGACACGGAGCAGCGGATGGTCCTGGGAGCCCACACGTACAGGGCGTTCGCGCGGATGCTCGCCTCGAGCACCGAGGAGTCCGAGGTACGGGACCCGTGGGTCACACGGATGAGGAACCTGCCGGCGACGGTGATCTCCAGCACGCTGGAAGGCCCTCTCGACTGGCCGGACGCGACCCTCGTGAACGGTGACGCCGTGGACGTCGTGGCCCGGCTCAAGGAGGAGTCCGAGGTGCCCCTGCGCTCCCACGGAAGCCTGTCGCTGAACCGGGCACTGATGGCCGCCGGGCTGGTCGACCGCCTGCAGGTGACGCTCTTCCCCGTCATCACCGGCCGCACGGGGCTGGACCCGGTCTTCCGGGACGCGGCCGACTTCGACCTGGAGCTGCTCGGGAGCCGGACGCTCGACGGCCGCGTCCAGGAACTCGTCTACCGGCCCGTTCTCCACCGACCCGCACGGAACCGGGACCGGCACCGATGACGCGGTCCCGGCCGCTCCCGGCGGTCCCGGCTGTCCTGTACGGCGCCCTCCTCCCCCCACACCTCCTCGCCGGCCCCGCACACCGCGGCCCGGTCCCGGCGGACCCCTCGGCTCGGAGGACCGGTACCCCGCCGCCCACCAGGACGTGGACAGAACGGCCGGGTGCCTGGGACCACCGCCGAACGCGACCGGGCCGGACCGTGAGGAACGGGCTCAGGCGCGGGCGAGCTCAGCGGCGCCGAAGGAGACGTCGAAGCGGTCGCACCAGATGCTCACGCTGGTGTAACGGGACGGATCGACGCCGGCGGGCAAGGCGTAGTTCTGGTTCCCTCTGTTGCCCTTGAGCCTGCCGAGGCTGGTGTGCTCGCCGTCGTCGAACACGTGCCAGCCTGCCTTCCCCGGAATCACCGGTGCGTCGGTCAGCCAGACGTGCAGGTCCGGCCCGTTGCTGGTGTCGAGGTTCTCCACCCGCACGACGTGGGAGCCGTCGGCCAGCCGTATGAGCTTCACCGTGCCCCGGGTCGCGTGCTCGTGGCTCGTCAGCTCACCGCTCGCCAGCGTCACCGGCCCGGCGGGAGCCGCCGCGGAGGCTTTCCCGGACGGTGTCGTGGCGGGCGGCCGCGAGGGAGAGACAGCCTCCGGCAGTGCCTCCTGGACCGTCTCGTCCTGCCACAGCCTCCACGGCTGGAACCAGTACATCCCGAAGGCAGCCGCAGCGACGGTCACCGTCAGCACACCCATCACCCACGGTCTGACCAGCACACTTCGCACACGTTCCATCCCGCCCCTCCCGCAGTCGTCTGTTCGCCCCATTCAACAGAAGGACCGGCCGTCGAAGGCCGCATGACAGATGACGAAATCCTTACGGAGGGTCCTGGCTCCGGGGAGCCGGTGTGGCCGTGACGTGCTGGGGAGCCGCGGGCAGCGTCACCTCGAAACGGCAGCCGCCGGGTACGTTGCGTACGGTGGCACGGCCCCGGTGCGCCTCGACGATGCCGCGGACGATGGCGAGGCCCAGCCCGCCGCCGGCCGGGGGAGTGCGGGTGTCGGTGCCGCGCCAGCCGGTGTCGAAGACACGGGGCAGGTCGCCTTCGGGGATGCCGCCGCAGCCGTCCGTCACCGACAGCGTCACGGCACCGTCCGGCACGCGCTCCGCGGTGATCACGACGGTGCCGTCGGCCGGGGTCCGGCGGACGGCGTTCACCAGCAGGTTGTCCAGCACCCGGCCCATCCCCTTGCCGTCCACCTCCACCGGCACCGGCTCGACGCGGCCGCCCACCAGCCGTACGCCGCGCTCCCTGGCGAGGGGTTCGGCCCCCGCCACCGCATCGCCGACCAGGTCGTACAGGGACATGCGCGTGGGATTCAGGGCCAGTGCGCCGGCGTGGATGCGGGCGAGTTCGAAGAGGTCTCCGACCATGGCGTCGAGGCGTTCGACCTCGGTGCGGATCTGCCTCAGGTAGCGGCCGGGGTCGGCGGCGACGCCGTCCTCCAGGGCCTCCGCCATGGCACGCAGCCCGGCCAGCGGGGTGCGCAGGTCGTGCGAGATCCAGGCGACGAGTTCGCGCCGCGACGCCTCCAGGGCACGTTCCCGCTCCCTGGATTCGGCGAGCCTGGCGCTGGTCGCGGCCAGCTCCCGGCTCAGAGCCTCCAGCTCCGCGGTGGCCGGGCCGTCGGGGGCCGAGAAGTCGCCGCCGTCACCGAAGAGACGGGCGGCGACGGCGAGTTCGCGGCTGCGGGCGACGACCCAGCGGCCCAGCAGCAATGCGGTGGCCAGGGAGACCACGGCCGCCATCGCGACGACGGTGGTGACGACCGTCAGGTCGTGCGGGGAGAGGAACATCGCCCGTGCGACGGCCAGGGTGCCCGCGAGCATCGCGACCACGCCGACCGCCGCGACCACGGCGAGCGATGCCGTCAGGGAGCGGCGCCGGGTCTGCCGCAGGACGCCCGCTCCCGCCAGGCCGGTGACGGCAGCGCCCGCGAAGGAGTAGAGGGCGATGAGGAGGGTGTCGCGCACGGTCAGTCCTTCTCCCCGCCGGGCTCGAAGCGGTAGCCCACGCCCCACACCGTCCGGATCAGCCGTGGCCGGGCCGGATCGTCCTCGACCTTGCCCCGCAGACGGCGCACGTGGACCGTGACGGTCGACAGGTCCCCGAAGTCCCAGCCCCACACCTCCCGCATCAGATCCTCGCGGCTGCAGGCCCGCCCCGGGTTGCGCAGGAAGAAGGAGAGCAGATCGAACTCCCGCAGGGTGAGGGGGATCTCGGTGCCGTCCTTGGTGACCCGGCGGGCGGCGGGTTCGATCGTCAGGCCGGCCGCCGACAACCGGCGCCCCGGGGCGGCGGGTCTGCTGCGCCGCAGTACCGACTCCGCGCGCAGGACCAGCTCCCGAGGGCTGAAGGGTTTGGTGACGTAGTCGTCCGCGCCGATCTCCAGGCCCAGGATGCGGTCCTCCTCGTCACCGCGGGCGGTGAGCATGATGACCGGCACGGGGCCGTCGGCGCGTATCCTGCGGCACACCTCGAGGCCGTCCAGGCCGGGCAGCATCAGGTCGAGCACCACCAGGTCCGGCCGGTCGGCGGCATGACGGGCGAGGGCCGTGGGGCCGTCGCCGGCGAGGTCGACGACATGGCCCGCGCGGACGAGGTATCCGGCGACGACCTCGGAGACGGTCGGATCGTCGTCGACCACCAGAATGCGGGCGGACGGTCTTTCCTGCTCCGTGTGTTCGTAAAGGTGCTCCATGCGCCAAGCGTGGCACCACACCTCCGCCGGTGAGGCCGAGGCCATGGGTGCGCCCGGCACCGAGCGCGGCCGGTCTTCCGGATCCGGTCCCCTTCCCCGAAGCCGCCGCGAAAGAGGCCGCGGGCGGCGGATAACGTGCGGGCATGACGACGACGGGGAAGCGGCGGGTCCTGTACCGGCAGGGCACCGGGTTCTGGCGGATGACGGCGAAGTGGGTGCTGGTCTTCGGGGTGTTGGCCCTGCTGGACGGCGGACTGTTCCGGACGTGGGGCGACGCTCTGGTCTGGCCGTTGATCGGGTTCGTGCTGTGGGTGCCGGCCGGGGTCGGTGTCGTCTGGTACTCGAGGAAGGACCAGCTGGTCACGCTGACGACGCGTGAACTGCGCGTACGACGCAGGCGGTTGCCGATGGAGGAGGTGAACCTGCTGCACGTGGCGCGGCTGTGGCTGGAGGGCCGGTCGACCGCGGACGACCGGCCGGTGCCGGAGTGGACACGGTCCGAGCGGGTGGTGTGGGTGCCGCTGTGGGACGGGCGGGCGTACGGCGTGGAGTTCCGCGACCCGGCCGCCTTCGCGAAGGTGTTCGGCGCCTTCGCGGTCGAGGCGTGCGGCGGCCCGGAGACCGTCCGCGCGAAGGCGGCGGTGACGGCCTACCCGGAGCCGCGCCCGATGCGGGTCCGCTCCGCCGGCGACGGCGGCGGCTCCTGGGCGGACGCCCTGGACATCTTCGACTGAGCACGCCGGAAGCGCACGGAAGGGACAGCGGCCCGTGGGGGACGTACCGGCCGGCGTCGGCACCGGTCCGGCGATCGCCGCCCGGGCACGGGAACCGACCGCTCCGGACGGACGTTCTTGATCCCTGAGGTCCTGACCGGAGGAGATGATGGCCTTGGAGAACCCGTACACGACCCCGTCCCGGCGCAGGGTGCTCGCCCTGGGAGCCGGCGCGGCCCTGGCCACGGCCCTGACCGCGGGCGGGAGCGCCCACGCCGCGACGCCTCGTGACGGCGGTGACGGCGGTGACGTCGTGCGCCGGCTGAGGGAGCTGGAACGGCGGCATTCCGCACGACTGGGTGTCTACGCCCGTGACACCGCCACCGGCCGGACGGTGCGGTACCGCGCGGAAGAACGCTTCCCCGTCTGCTCGCTCTTCAAGACACTGGCCGCCGCGGCGGTGCTGCGAGACCTCGACCGTGACGGGGAGTTCCTGGCCGAGCGCATCCGCTACACGGAGAAGGACGTCACGGACTCGGGCTACGCACCGGTCACCGGCAGGCCGGAGAACCTCGCCGACGGCATGACCGTCGCGGAACTCTGCGCCGCCACGATCACCCACAGCGACAACGCCGCGGGAAATCTCCTGCTCCGGGAGCTGGGAGGACCGACCGCGATCACCCGGTTCTGCCGCTCGGTCGGGGACCGGACGACACGGCTCGACCGGTGGGAGCCCGAGCTGAACTCCGCCGAACCGTGGCGGGTGACGGACACCACCAGCCCGAGCGCCATCGGGCAGACCTACGCGCGCCTGGTGCTCGGTGACCTCCTCGCCCCCGGGGACCGCGAGCGGCTCACCGGCTGGCTGCTGGCCAACACCACGGGCGGCGCGAAACTGCGGGCCGGCCTGCCCCCCGGCTGGACCGTCGCGGACAAGACCGGAGGCGGGAAGTACGGGAGCAACCACGACGTAGGCATCACCTGGCCCCCGGAGCACCCGCCCGTCGTCATGGCGGTCCTCACGACGAAACACGAGCCCGACGCCTCGCCCGACAACCCGCTGATCGCCGAGACCGCCGCACTGCTGGCGGAAGCGCTCGTCTGAACCCGTGTCTCCTCCTCCCGCCTCCATGCGGGGGGAGGAGACACGAGCGACGTTCCTCTACGGCGCGGCCGAGGGCCTCGCCCAGGCGGGAAGACGGTCCACGGAGTCACCGCTCACGCTCGTCGAGTACTCCGTCGAGCCGGCCCGGACCTCGAGGAGGAACTGCCTGGACAGCAGCACGCGGCGCCGGGTCACCCTGACGCCACCGGTGAGCGCCTTGCGCACCAGCTCCCCCACGTGCTCCGTGCGCACGTCCTCGAACGTGAGGTCGTCCAGCAGGAGCCGTACGCTCCCGGGGTGGTTGCGGGCGCCCATGACGAGGACGTACACGTCGTGACCGCGGACGTCACCGTCCCAGTCCGCCACCCAGGCGTCACCGTCCCACCGCTCGCACGGCGCGGGGTCCGCCACGCCCAGCGACCGGAGGGCCGCCTCGAGTTCCGCCGACGCGAGCGGCCGGGGGGCCTCGGCCATGTCTGCGATCACCTTCCTGCTGCCGGGGTCTCTACCGGGGTGAGGGTTCCTTGTCGCTCGCCAGTCTCGCGTGGAGTTCGACGTCGTGGCGCACACCGTCGTACTCGAGCCTCTGCCGCTGCAGCTCCTCGACCGCGAAGCCGGCGGCGGCAGCCACCCGGCACGAGGCGGGGTTGTTGACCCGGTGCCCCAGCTCGAGGCGGAACAACCCGGCGTCGTCGAAGGCCCACCGCGCCAGAGCCCCGCACGCCTGTGAGGCGACGCCCCGCCCGCGGGCCGCGGGCGTCGTCCAGTAGGAGACCCACCCGGTGGCATGGCGCCGGTCGACGCGGCCGACGGCGACGTTGCCGAGTACGCCGCCTCCCGCGTCGACCACGGCGAAGGCGTAGGCCGTCCCCGCGTCCCAGCGCTCCGTCCATCCCGCGATCCACCGTTCCGCGGCGTCCTGCGAGTCGATCGCCTCCTCGGACTGCCCACGCATCAGGGGATCCGCGAACGCGGTCACCACCGGACGGGCGTCGATGCCGGCCCAGCGCCGCAGAAGCAGCCCGGACGGGGTTCTCACGTGATCACGCACGACCGGAGTCTCACCCGACGCGGGAAGCCCTGTCACCCCGTTTCCGGCTTCCCGCTCCCCGGGCGGACCGGTCCGGGAGTACGCCGGCCAGGTGCGGCCGGTGCGGAGGGCGAAGGCGCGGAACCGGTCGCGGAGCAGATGCCGCGGGACGGGCGGCGGGCGGTCACCGCGCACGCCGCCCGTCCCGCGGGACCCGGCCGGGTCAGACGTTCCAGACGCCGGTGGCGGCGGCTTCCCGGGCGAAGTCGGCGAAGTCCTTCGGCTTGCGGCCGAGGGCCTCCTCGACGCCGTGCACCAGATGGGCGTTGCGGCCGTCGAGGATCAGCCCGAACAGGTCGGCGAACTCGACGGGGACCCCGTTCTCCTCGAGGGACTTGCGGTACTCCTCGATGCCGACGGGGGTGTACGTGATGGTGCGTCCGGTCGCCTCGGACAGCTCCTTGGCGACGTCGGCGAAGCTGAGCAGGCGCGGCCCGGACAGCTCGTAGGTCCTGCCGATGTGCTTGTCGTCGGTGAGCGCGGCGACGGCGACGTCGGCGATGTCGTCGGCGTCGACGAACGGCTCCACGGCGTCCCCGGTCGGCAGCACGAGCTCGCCGGCCAGGACCAGGTCGCGGAAGAAGCTCTCGTCGAAGTTCTGGTTGAACCAGCTGGCGCGTACGACGGTCCAGTCCGCGCCGGACTCCTTCAGCTTGTTCTCGCTGACGACGGCACCCTCCTCACCGCGCCCGGACAGCAGCACCAGGCGGCGCGTGCCCTTGGCGACGGCGGCCTCGGCGAACTCGCCGACGGTCTCGGCGGCGCCCGGGAAGGAGAGGTCGGGGTAGTAGGTGACGTAGGCGGCGCCGACGCCGTCGAGCGCGGCGTCCCAGGTGGAGGGGTCCTCCCAGACGAAGGGAGGCGTGCCGGAGCGGGATCCGATGCGCACGGGCAGCCCCTTGGCGGAGAGCCGCTCGGCGACCCGCCGCCCGGTCTTGCCCGTGCCGCCGATCACCAGGGTCGTGTTCGTCATGTTCGTCCCGTCTGTCGTGGCGCGCGTGCGTGCGTGCGAGGTGTGCGAGGTGTGTGAGGTGCTTGGTGCGGGTGGGGCGCGATGGGGTGTGAGGGGTGCGGGCGGTCCGAGCGCTCGTCCCGGCAGACCCGCGTGCGGGCGGTGTGGCGTCCGCCGTGCGGTGGCGGCGGCCGGTGCTCCCCGGCCCGGAGCTGTCGAGAGAGCCGTGGCCGGCCGTCTCCCGCAGCGTAGGCAGCCTTCCGCCGCACGGACCACGCTTCACGACCGGCTCTTGAGCGGCCCTCTAGCGGATCACCGGGACCCGGCTGACGGCCGGCGCGGGGACGGGGCGGCTCAGCCGGTGCCGCGGACGACGGTGCGGTGCCGCACGATCGTCGTCCTGTGGGGCCCGGGCCCCGCGGCGGAAATTCGGATGCGGGTGCCGCACGGCCCGCTCTAGGCTGCGCCCGCGGGGAGGGTGAGGCACCGTCCCGGCCGTCAACGGATAGGAGACGCACGGGACATGACCAGCCAACTGTCCGCGATCTGCTTCCACGCGGCCCGCCCGTCGGAGCTGGCCCGGTTCTGGGCCGGGCTCCTGGGCTGGGAGCCGGCCGACGGCCCCGGCGACGACGTCGCGATCCTGCCCCCCGACGCCACCGGGTTCCGTATCCGTTTCCTGCCGGGCCGGGTGCCGAAGACCGGCCAGAACCGCGCGCACTTCGACCTGACGAGCACCTCCCCCAGGGACCAGCGGCGGACGGTGGCCAGGGCGCTGGAGCTCGGCGGGAGACACATCGACGTGGGCCAGCGCCCGGAAGAAGGACACGTGGTGCTCGCCGATCCGGACGGCAACGAGTTCTGCGTCATCGCGGCGGGCAACACGTTCCTCGCCGGCACCGGCCTCATCGGAGCACTGGCCTGCGACGGCACCCGGGAGGTCGGTCTCTTCTGGAGCGAGGCGCTGCGGTGGCCGCTGGTCTGGGACCAGGACCAGGAGACCGCGATCCAGTCGCCGAACGGCGGCACGAAGATCACGTGGGGCGGTCCTCCGGTGGCGCCGAAGACGGGCACGAACAGGCTGTTCTTCGAGCTGGCGCTCCCCGCAGGCGCCGACGGGGAGGCGGAGACGGACCGCCTGCTCTCCCTCGGCGCGACACGCACCGGCACTGGCACCGGCACCGGCACCGGCGAGGGCGACGGCGGCCGGGTGATGATGCTCGACCCCGACGGCAACGAGTTCTCCGTACGGAAGCCGCGCTAGCGGCGGGTGGCGCGCTCCCGGGGGCACGCCACACCCGCCGTCCACGGGAAGGGGAACGGGAACAGGCCCGCCCCCGGCCGCGGACGCCGCCCCGGTCCACGGACGGCCCCGCCGGGCGTGCGCCGGTGCGGGGTCCGGCCCAGACTCGCAGCCGTGGCTACTGACGACGAGACGAACGTGCCTCCGTCCGCCAGGGCCGGTGGAACAGGCGGTACCGCCCCCGCAGGAGGCCCCGCCACCGGGGCGGGCGGTACGGCGGCGGGGCAACCACCCCCCTCGGCCGGCGCCGGACACGACACGGGCGCCGTCGCCGGACCGGGCGTCCTCGTGGCGGACCGGGACGCCGCCGTCGGGGCGAGACTCGCGGGGCTCCTGCGGGAAGCCGGCGTCGGCGACGCAGCCCACTGCGACGACCTGGAGACCTTCCTCCGCATGCTGCGGACGCAGCCGGCGCGGTGGCAGGTCGCCCTCTGGCACGAGGACCTCGAACCGGACGCCCGGCGGCGGCTGGGGCTGCTCAGCACCTGGCAGCGGGAGTTCCCCGGCACCGCGATGGTGCTCACCACCGACGCCCTCACCAGCGCGAGCACCCTGACGGCGCTGCGCGGCGGAGCCGCCGAGATCGTCCCGCGCACCGCCTCGGCCGCGGAACTGGCGGCCGTCGTACGGCACGCCCACGAGGCCCACCGCCTGCGGCACGCCCCGCCCGGCCACCCCGAACCGCCCCGGATGCTCGTGGTCGGCGCCCACCCCGACGACGGGGAGATCGGGGCCGGCGGGCTCATCCACCGCAGGGTCCGGGACGGGTGGGAGATCACGATGCTCGCCATGTCGCACGGCTCCTTCGGGGGCGACCCCGACCGCCGGGCGGAGGAGGCACGGCGGGCGGCCGCGGTGCTCGGCGCCTCCTTCCGCCTGGAGGACTTCCCCGACGGACACATCACCGACGCGACGGAGACGGTGCAGGCGATCGAGCGGACCGTCGCCGACGTCGCCCCCGACGTCGTCCTCGTCCACTCCGAGCACGACACCCACCAGGACCACCGGGCGGTGCACCGCGCCACCCTCGTCGCCGCCCGCCGGGTGCCGCGGATCGCCTGCTACCAGTCCCCGTCGGCCACCGTCGAGTTCCGTCCCAACCGGTTCATCGGACTGCGCGAGGCCGACGTGGAGGCGAAGCTCGACGCCATCAGGGCCCACCGGTCGCAGGCCGACACCCGGGCCTACCTGGACGAGGACCTCATCCGCTCCACGGCCCGGTACTGGGGGCGGTTCACCGGCGACGCCTACGTGGAACCGCTCGAAGTCGTCCGGTACAGCGCGGAGCTCGAAAGGTCCCTGGTGTGAGCGACACGTACTCTCCCGACCCCGCGCGGCCGCTCGGTGCGCCGCTGCCCGATCTCTCCGCCCCGCTCGGCCGGCCCCCGCGCGTCCTGGTGACCGGGGCGGGCGGCCCCTCGGGCGTCTGCTTCCTGCGGGCGCTCGCCGGCACCTGCGAGCTGTGGGCCGGCGACATCGACCCGAACGCGGCCGGTCTCTACCTGGTCGGCCGCGACCGCCGCTGGCTGCTGCCCCGCGGTGACGCCGACGGGTACGCCGCGGCGCTGCTGAAGCTGTGCGAGCGGCTGCGGATCGACGTGCTGGTGCCGACCGTCGACAGCGAGCTGGTGCCGCTGGCCCGGACCGCGGACGCCTTCGCCGGGGCGGGCGTGCGCACGCTGGTGTCGGACGCCGCCGCGCTGGAGCGGTGCCTGGACAAGTGGGCGCTGGCCGAGGCGTGCCGCGAGGCCGTACGGGTCCCCCACACGGTTCTGCTGGAGGAGGGCCCCGCGGACGGCTTCCGCGCCGGTTTCCCCGCCGTCGCCAAGCCCCGCCGGGGCAGCGGCTCGCGGGGGATCGTCAAGGCCGCCTCGCCCGCCGTGCTGGACGGACTGCCGCGCGACGGCTCCTACCTGCTCCAGGAGCTGCTGCCCGGCACCGAGTACTCGGTGGACGTCCTGGTCGGCCCGGACGGCAGGACGCGCGCCGCGGTGCCCCGGGCCCGGGACAAGACGGACTCCGGCATCATCGTCGCCGGCCACGTCCTGGACCGCCCCGAGCTGTCCCGGCTCGCCGCGGACGTGGCCGCCGCGCTCGGACTGCGCGGCATCTGCAACGTCCAGGTCCGCGAGGACCGGGAGGGCCGCCCGGCGCTGCTGGAGGTCAACCCCCGGCCGCCGGGCGGGATGTCCCTGACCGTGGCCGCGGGCGTCCAGATGCCCGCCTGGGCGGTGGCCGGGCTGCTGGGCGCGGCCGTCCCCGACCACATCGCCCACCGGGCGCTGTCGGCCGTACGGCACTGGGAGGACGTGGTGATGGCCTTCGACGGGCTCGGCGACGTGGCGGGCCGGGCGTGACGAGCGGCGGCGCCGGGACGGACCACGGCGGGACGGACCACGGCAGGGCGGACCACGACGGCAGAGCGGACCACGGCAGGGCGGACCACGGCAGGGCGGACCACGACGGCGGAGGCGGCGACGTCCTGACGGTGGACCACCACACCCACACCTCCTTCTCCGACGGCCGCGACGGCCTGGAGGAGATGGTGCACGCCGCCACTGCCGGCGGACTGCGCACCCTCTACGTCACGGACCACGTCCGCCGGGACACCGACTGGCTGCCGGCGTACACCGCCGCCGTCCGCGAGGCCGCCGGCCGGGCCGGGCCGCTGACGGTGGTGTGCGGGGTCGAGACCAAGATCCTCGACACCTCGGGCCGGCTCGACCTCCCCGAGGACCTCACCGGCGTCCGTCACCTCGCCGTCGCCGACCACCGCTTCCCCCTGCCGGACGGCCCCGCGCACCCGGCGGACGTCGCCGGGATGCTCGCGGACGGCCGGCTCACCCCCGAGGCGGCCCTCGACGCCCTCACGGACGCGACGGCCGCCGCCCTCCACGCCGTACCCGCCGGCCGCACCGCCCACCTGGCGCACCTGTTCAGCGTGCTGCCCAAGTCGGGCCTGGACGAGCGGGCGGTCGGCCGCACCCGGCTCACCCGCATCGCCGAGGCGTGCCTGGCCACCGGCAGCGCCGTCGAGGTCAACGAGAAATGGCGCTGCCCCTCGCCCGGCACGGTCCGCGTGCTGCGCGCACTGGGGGTGCGCATGGTCGCCGGCAGCGACGCGCACACCGCCGCGGCGGTCGGGAAATGGGAGTACGCCGCCCACGTCCTCGAAGGAGACGGGAAGGACGGCCGCCGGTGAGGACCCTGACGGCCGTCGCCCACACGATCGCGTTCGTCTGCGTCTTCTTCGGCGCGCTGCCCCTGGTCACGGCCGTGGCGCAGTTCCTCCTGGTCGGCCTCGAACGCTACCGGCGGATCTACGACCACCTCGTGCCGCACATGCCGCGCACCGCCGTGCTCATCCCGGCACGCGACGAGGCCGCCGTCCTGACCACCTCGATCGACGCGCTCCTGTCCTCGGCGTACCCGGCGGGACGGCTGCGGGTCTTCGTCATCGACGACGCGAGCACCGACGACACCCCGGCCGTCCTGGCCCGGCTCGCGGCCGCGCACCCGGGCGCCGTGGTCCACCTCCGCCGGGAGACCGGAGGACAGGGCAAGGCGCACACCCTCAACCACGGCCTGCGCACGGTGCTCTCCGACACATGGGCCGAGGCCGTGCTGGTCATGGACGCCGACGTCGTCTTCACCCCCGACACCGTCTGGCGCATGACCCGCCACCTCGCCGACCCGGAGGTCGGCGCGGTCACCGCGTACATCCAGGAGGGCAGCGGCAGCCGCGGCAACTACCTCACCCGCTACATCGCCTACGAGTACATCACCGCCCAGGCCGCCGCCCGCCGCACACAGAACGTGCTGGGCGCGGTGGCGTGCCTGGCCGGCGGCGCCCAGCTGCACAGCCGCGCCAACCTGGAGGCGATCGGCGGGGAGTTCGACACCGGCACGCTCGCCGAGGACACCGTGACCACCTTCGAGAGCCAGCTCGCCGGCCACCGCGTCGTCTTCGACGGCTACGCCCTGGTCCTCGCGGAGGAGCCGGACAACGTGGCCGGCCTGTGGCGGCAGCGCCTGCGCTGGGCCCGCGGCAACTACCAGGTGACCCGCCGCTACCGCCGCCTGTGGTTCCGCGGCCGTCTCGCCGGCGACCACCGCCTCGGCTCCTGGCTCTTCGGGCTGATCTGGTTCTCGGTGCTGCTCACACCGTTCCTCATGCTGCTCAGCGCCGCCTCGCTGCTCTTCCTCTTCTACACGGACACCAGCAGGTCGTGGTTCGCCTTCCAGGCGCTGTGGGTCGTCAACCTCGTCAGCTACCTGTTCGTCACCCTCCTCAGCCTCGCCGTCGACCCGGTGACGGCGCGGCGCTGCTGGCGCGAGGCGCTGATCTTCCCCGGCCTCGTCTCGTGCTTCTTCCTCGTCGTCACGGCCGTCCCGAGCGTGACCCTGCCCTGGCTGGACGGCCTGGGGCTGGGCCTCACCCGCGACTCGCCCCACCCCCTGATGCTCTTCGCGTACTGCTGGCTCGCCCTGTGCATGCCGCTCGCCTGGGCCGCCAAGTTCCTCACGGGCACCCGGCTGCGATGGCTGTCGGCCCCGATCATCCACCTCGTCGGCTACGGCTCCCTGCTGGCCGCCTGCTCCCTGTCCGCGTTCCTCCTCCAGATCCGCGGCGCCGAGCAGAGCTGGGGGCGGACGGTGAAGACCGGGAAGGTCCGGGAACCCGATCCCGCGACGGCCCCGGCGACGGCCCCGGGAGCGGACCCCGCCGCACCACCACCGGAACCGGCCACCGGACGACCGGGCACGCAGCCGGCACACCCCACGGGGACGGACGTACGCGCGGAGGAATCCGGCGGCCTCACCGACGACGACCTCACCCGCCGCTTCACCACAAAGACCCGCCGGGACGCCGAACGGGACCGCGGACTCCTGTGGTGGCAGGCCGGCGTCATGGCCTTCCTCGCCCTGCTCATGATCCTGCGGGAGATCTGGCTGGTGTGACAGCACACCCACCATCCCGGCACCGCGCCCGGGCAGGCCGCGGCCGCCTCCGCGGCGGGGGCCGTGGCGGGCCGCAGTTCCGCGCAGGTGTGCCCCAGTCGGCGTCCTCCCGCCGAGGACACGAGGTCAGCGCACGACCCGGCCCCGCAGGACGACGCGCTTCGGGCGTCCGAGTATCTCCGGCTCCGCAACGGGGTCCCGGTCGTACGCGACGAGATCGGCGGGCGCTCCATCGATCAGACCCGGCAGCCCCAGCCAGTCCCATGCCGTCCACGAGGCGGCCCCGAGCGCTTCCTCCGCCAGCATTCCCGCCCGCACCAGCCACTGGGACTCCGTGGCGACGGTGCCGCACGGGAAGGTGTCCGTCCCGGCGAGGACCGTGACGCCCGCTTCGTGCGCCAGACGCACATTGTCGATCATGCCTTGCCAGCCGAGGAGCCAGTCCGAGCGCCTCGCGCTGGCTTCGCGGCCTCGCCACATCTCTGCACTCCCCGCGAACGCCGAGAGCGTCGGTACGTACGCGGTGCCCTGGCCGGCCATCAGGTCCAGGAGGTCCGGATCGAGGTGCATCCCGTGTTCGAGGCTGTCGGCTCCGGCCAGGACGGCGTTCCGCGAGCCCTCACCGGTCTGGCAGTGCACGGCGACCCGCCCACCGACGGCATGAACCGCGTCCACGGTCGCCTTCAGCACCTCCAGAGGCACCGCGGGCTCGTCCCACCGCCAGTCACCGATGACCTTGCACCAGCCCGACGAGGCCGTGGCCTCCTCGACCGCCGCCCCCGCCAACTCGTGCTCACCGACATCCCGCCCCGCCCCGGGGAAAAAACGCCCGGGCGTCGCCAGCCACCGCCCCGCCGATCGAACGCGTGGCAACTCGGATGCCGTGTCGACCCAGCCGGGCATGCGCTCCACGGTCCCCGGTGTCCGCACCAACAGCACGCCCGCGTCCCGGTGCTCCGACAAGTGCCGTCGCAACAACGCCTCGTCGAACCTGTCGTCCGGACTCTCCGCTCCTGGATGCGTATGGACGTCGACAAGACCTGGCAGCAACCATCCGCCGTCCACCACGGTCTCCACCTGCTTCGCCGCCGCCCCGGCAGGCGGCTCGGTCCGCAGCCGCTCTCCGTCGACCCAGAACGTGCGCTCCTCGCGCCCGGGCAGAACGACACCGCGTATACGCATGATCATGACTACGAACCTACGCGACCCGGCCGGGCCGCACCCATGACCTGACCTCCCCCGGCTTCCGGCCGAGGGCACCCCCGGCCCGCTCCCATCGGATCACCGGATCACCGGATTCACCGGAGCATCCGGATCTGCGAACGCCAGGGGACACCCGCCTGGCGGAACTCGCCTGCCGGGGTGCCCTTGTTTCGCCGGGCTGGTGTGACAGCGCGCCCACGAGCCCGGCGCACGGTGCTGCAGCACCACATCGCGGAGATCTCCGAGAGCCGGGCCGCACACGGCGGGTGGTCAGGGCCTTCCCACCTCGAACCAGAGCAATTTCCCGGCACCGCGTCCGGGCAGGCCGTCACCGAGCGACCACGCGCCCCAGGAGTGGGCGTACTCCCGCAGGAGGTGCAGTCCGCGTCCGCCGTCCGCGCCGGCCGGGGCGGGGGAGGGGCGTTCTCCGGGCGGTTCGGTGAAGGGGGCGGGGATGTGCGGGTGGCTGTCCCACACGCCGATCCGCAATCGTCCGTCGGGCAGTGCGGTGAGCCGCAGCGAGCAGGGGCCGCGGGTGTGCCGGTAGGCGTTGGTGACCAGCTCGGACGTCAACAGTTCGACGTCGTCCGCCAGTTCGCGCCGTCCGTGCCCGTCGAGGGCGGCCCGTACGGTCATACGTGCGACGCGTGCGGCTCTGGGGTCGTGCGGCAGGCGGAGGGCGTACGCCCAGGTGCCGGACGGGGATACGGTGCTCATGGAGATGCCTCCTGGTGAGGAAGGGGGTTCGGCCTGCCCGATGTCCGCACCGAGCGGTGGCAGTGCCTGGGAGGTGCGCTTCCGGCTTACGGGGGCGGGAAGTCGGGCGGTGGAGCACAACGTAGCCAGGAAACTGTAAGTTCTTCCATGAAAACTGCGAAGAACTACCAGAGATCATCCGTGTGGGTGACGCCACCCGTCCGCACTCGAGGGAGACACACAGCCCGTCATGCCTCCAGCCCCTGCCGCCACCCTGCGCCAGCAGCGCCTCGGCGCCGAGCTGCGTAAGCTCCGCGAGCGCGCCGGTCTGACCTCGACCGCGGCCGCCGCGCTCCTCGGCGGCCCGCAAGCCCGGATCAGCAACATCGAGGCCGGCCGGTACGCCGTGAGCGCCGACCGCGTACGCACGCTGGCCCGCAACTACAGCTGCGACGACGAGGCGTACATCGACGCCCTCGCCGGTATGACCGGTGCCCGGAAAAAGGGCTGGTGGGAGGAGTACCGCGACAATCTCCCGTCCGGCCTCCTCGATCTCGCCGAACTGGAACAGCACGCCACGGCGATACGCGTCGCCGTCACCGTCCACATGCCGGGCCTGCTTCAGACGCCGGAGCACGCACGGGCCACCATGCGCGAAGCGGTTCCGCCGCTACGCCCGTACGAGATCGAGCACCGTGTCTCGTACCGGGTGAAGCGCCAGGCCGTCCTGTTCGAGGGCACTCCCACGCCGTACGCGGCCGTCGTCCATGAGGCGGCGCTGCGCATGGGATTCGGTGGTCCGTCCGTCGCCCGGGACCAGCTCCGCCATCTCCTGGCGATGAGCGAGGAGCCCACCGTCACCGTGCGGGTCCTGCCCTTCGGCCGGACCGGTTTCCCCGCCTCCGGCCAGCCGATCACCTACGCGACCGGGCCGGTGCCTCAACTCGACACCGTCGTCCTGGACACCGACCACGGCTGCGAATTCCTGCACGCCGAAGCCCAGTTGAACCGGTACCGCTCCGTACTGGACCGTATGGAGTCGTGCGCGCTTTCCGAACCCGAGTCCCGAGACCTCATCCACCGCATCGCCACGTCCCTGTGAGGAGCCACCCATGACCGAACCCACCTGGCGGAAGTCCACCTACAGCGCCGAGGCCGCCAACTGCGTCGAGATAGCCACCACCCCGACCACGATCCTGGTCCGCGACTCCAAGACCCCCACGGGACCACGCCTCGCCTTTCCCCCCGCCGCGTGGGCGGACTTCCTCTCCCACGCGGCGGAGGCGAGTCACTGAGACACCCTCGCCCGGACGGGGAACGCCGACACCGGCTTCGAGCGCCTCCGGGCCGGCGGCACCACGGAGATACGTCCGTGTGCGCATCCGCACGACCGGCAGGAACCGGCGGCGGTCAAGGCCGGTCTGTTCGTTTCCAGGTCGCGGGGTCGTACGGGCAGGATGGCGAGGTCGTCCTCATCGACGGCACCCTGATCCCCTCCCGCTTGCCGGCGGGACCATCCCCGCGGGTGCGGGGAGCAAGGTCGGCCAACGTCGGACCCGACCCGGGCAGGGGGACCATCCCCGCGGGTGCGGGGAGCAGCGGCCCTTGCCCCGGCGGATCTGGACGTGCCAGGGACCATCCCCGCGGGTGCGGGGAGCAGCCTCGCGCACGGCTACGCCGGGAAGCCGTGAGGGGACCATCCCCGCGGGTGCGGGGAGCAGGGCCGGGAGCACCAGGTAGATGTCGACCTCCCGGGACCATCCCCGCGGGTGCGGGGAGCAGACACCGAAGATCGGCACCATCGGCATCGGAGAGGGACCATCCCCGCGGGTGCGGGGAGCAGTCCTGCAGCTCGGCGAGGACCTGGTCGCTGAGGGGACCATCCCCGCGGGTGCGGGGAGCAGTTCTCGGTGGCGTCGAGGGCACGGAGGAGAGCGGGACCATCCCCGCGGGTGCGGGGAGCAGGTGGGGGTGGACTACGCCAGCGACCTGGCCGCGGGACCATCCCCGCGGGTGCGGGGAGCAGGGCCGCGGCGGACCAGGTAGCGCCGGCCGCGAGGGACCATCCCCGCGGGTGCGGGGAGCAGGACGAACTGGATGGCGTCGATCTCTACGGGGCGGGACCATCCCCGCGGGTGCGGGGAGCAGGACCGGCTGCCCAGCCAGTGCGGGCTGATCCTGGGACCATCCCCGCGGGTGCGGGGAGCAGGTCGGCACCTCGGCGTCCCGGGCGAGCAGAGCGGGACCATCCCCGCGGGTGCGGGGAGCAGACTGGGTGACCTGCAGGTTTATTGGGGCGGGGGGCGGTTTTTGAGTACTTTCTTCGATGTCGACAAATGGGGCACAAGGGACTTGACGCGCATCAGCCTCTCCCGAAGCGTCGGCGTTTGGAGGCTCTGCTCCAGTCGGTCGGTGGTCCGTTCCGGGAAGTGGGGGCGGGGATGTTCGGGTCGGGGCGGTGGATGAGGGTGATGCCCTCGTGGTCGGTCGGGTGCCAAGAATGGTCGTGGGGGCGGAAGATGAAGCCTTGTTCGTTGTTGGTGGTGTGGGCCAGCAGGGCGCGGCCCTGTCCCGCGTACTGGTCGACCTGGCAGGCGAACGCTGGGGTGGCCTTGCCGATGTCGTGCACCCCGACGAGCCATGCGGCGAGAGCGCGCGCGTCCGACTCGCCCCGCGGCAACGCCTCGGCCATCAGCCGCCGTACCCCTGCGGGCAGCCACCGGTTCCATAGCAGGCCGGCCACCGCGGCGCTGTCCTTCATGTGCCGCCACAACGGCAGCCAGCCATCGGTGTCACGGTCGTGCTTGGCCCACACCGACCGCGCCGGCCCCCCGTGCCGGCGCAGCAGGCCGGCACGGGCATCCCCCCAGTGCTCATGGGGGATTGATACAGGCAAAGGCCGCCCCTCGGCAGCAGAACGAGCAAACAAGATGATCAACAGACAGGCGACACCGGCAGGTCGTATGATGCTCGGCTCCCCGCCACCCCATCGCGGAGCCACTACGCCCCCGAACGAAGCCTCATGCCCCATTTGCCGGATTCTCTAATACTCACCGATTTCACGCCCCGCCCGCACTAAACTCGCAGGCCAGCCAGTCTGCTCCCCGCACCCGCGGGGATGGTCCCGAGCGTGGCTCAGTCGGTGGATATGGTGAGGCCTGCTCCCCGCACCCGCGGGGATGGTCCCAAATCCCGAGTGGTGGGCCTGGTGGGCACAGGCTGCTCCCCGCACCCGCGGGGATGGTCCCGGTCACAGCAAGTGGCGGAGACGATCACGCTTCTGCTCCCCGCACCCGCGGGGATGGTCCCGCCCTCACGGCGGGCCCCGGCGGGCTGCTCGTCTGCTCCCCGCACCCGCGGGGATGGTCCCCGCCACGCCCTCCGCGGGCGCACCGCTTCCGGCTGCTCCCCGCACCCGCGGGGATGGTCCCTCCGCTCTCGAGGGCCGTGAGACCCCTTCCCTCTGCTCCCCGCACCCGCGGGGATGGTCCCCCCAAGGACCACACCGGCAACAAGAAGAGGGTCTGCTCCCCGCACCCGCGGGGATGGTTCCTGCTCTGCGATCCGCCGTGCAAGAGGCTCTTCACAGTCCAAGGTGTAGTCGTGGCCTGAAGCCGCCGGTTTCCAGCAGGGACCTGGTGATGTAATTGGTGAGGTTGCGGAATCCGAGGGCGGAGCCGCAGAGGTGTTCGAGCCGTCCGTCGATGGCCTCGGTCGGTCCGTTGGACGTGCCATGGTGTTCGAAAGTCGATGCAGCGGTAGCGGCGGATCGTGACGTGAAGGGTCGTGGGCCGCCGGCCGAGTGGCTCGTGCGCCGGCCGCCGGTCGCCGGGTCACGGTGTCACGCGGTGTGCCTTCGCAACCGCTACCCGGTCACCGATGCGGGGTAGCTGCCACCGCCGGTGGATACGAGTTCCTGACGGTTGATGAACCGAAGTCAACCAGGTGAGGGCGGATCGTCCTGCTCCGGTCCCGGTCCCGGTCGCGCGAAGGCGACCGGGACCGGGACCGGGACCAGGACCGGTGGCTTCGGTCGTGGCTTGTGGGCCGTTCGGCTACGGGGCATTCAGCGGCCGATGTCATCCAGCTCGGTCAAGTCCTCATGCGAGAGGGAGAGTCCCGCGCCGGCGATGTTCTCGCGCAGGTGCGCTGTCGATGACGTGCCGGGGATGAGCAGGATGTTCGGTGATCGCTGCAGTAGCCAGGCGAGCGCGACGGACATCTGTGTCGCCTCCCGTCGAGCGGCGACCGCCGAGAGAGCCGAGGACTGAAGCGGGGTGAAGCCCCCGAGGGGGAAGAAGGGCACGTACGCGATGCCTTCGGTGGCGAGCCGGTCGATGAGCTTGTCGTCGTGGCGGTGGGCGAGGTTGTACATGTTCTGCACGCACACGATCGGCGCGATGCTCTGTGCCTCGGTGACCTGCTCCTCGGTGGCGTTGCTGACCCCGAGGTGGCGGATCAGGCCCTGCTGCTGGAGTTCCACGAGCGTGGCGAACGCCTCGGCGAGCGAGCCGGGCTGGGGACCTTCGGCGTTGCCGAGTCGGAGGTTGACCAGGTCGAGTACGTCGAGCCGGAGGGACGTGAGGTTGTCGTGGACCTGGCGGCGCAGATCTTCGGGTCGCCGGGCCGTGGGCCAGCCACCCTGTTCGTCGCGGGTCGCGCCCACCTTGGTCACGATGTGCAGCGACTCGGGATAGGGGTGCAGTGCCTCGCGGATCAACTCGTTGGTGACGCGCGGCCCGTAGGCGTCGCTGGTGTCGATGTGGGTGATACCGAGGTCGACCGCTTCACGCAGAACGGCCAGGGCACCCTCGCGATCGGCGGGCGGCCCCATGACCCACGGGCCGGCCAGTTGCATGGCGCCGTAGCCGAACCGTGTGACGGTCAGGTCACCCAGAGTCCAGGTGCCGCCGGGAAGAGAGAAGGAGGGTGTGCTCATCCTGTTGCCTTTCGTCGTGCGAACTCGGGGGAGGGGGGTGGCGCCTGCTGCCTCCCTGCATCAGCATGGGAGAGGAACTTCCTGTCGGGAAGTAGGCACTTCGGAGTGCGTAACCCACCCATCGGTGAGAGGTGCGATCAGTGACGACGGCGAAGGCGGCCCAGAAGAGGGCTCAGGCCAAGGTGGAGTACAACGCGTTCCTGGCGGGGTGCCCCAGCCGGCAGCTGCTCGACCGCATCTCGGACAAGTGGGTCGTCCTGATCCTGTGTGCGCTGGGCGGCGACAACGACCCTGGCCGGCCCGGTGCGGCACACGCAGACGCCCCGAAGGCGATGCGTTACTCCGAGATCTCTCGTCTTCTGGCCGGGGTCAGCCAGAAGATGCTGACCCAGACGCTACGGTCGCTGGAGCGCGATGGCCTGCTCACCCGTACCGTGACGCCGACCGTCCCTGTCACCGTCTCCTACGAGCTGACCGACCTCGGTCTCTCGCTTCATCACATGACGCGCGGGCTCAGGAACTGGGCGCAGACACACATGGCCGAGGTCCTCGCGAACCGCGAGAGCTACGACTCTCGCACCTCCTGACGTCTCGCACCTCCTGACGACTCACATCCGACCGTCCAACAGCTCTGTGTTCTCGGCGCTACACCCTCAACCGCGAAGAGCGGTGCAAGATCCGCACCCTGCTCCCCGCATCCGCGGGACTGGCCGGGGACGGGGCGGACGCCGTGGCCCGTCTGGAACGGGAGAGGGCCGCCCTCGAACGGCTCGGGGGGCTGGGGACGGCCCGGCACGCTGAAGCTCTCCTAGAGGAGGCGTGTTGTACGGATCAGAGCAGTTCAGGTCTGCTACGCACACGTCCGGAGACAATGAGCGCGCTCGAGCCGACGCCGTGCGCCATCGCGTATGGAAAACCTCCAGGTCCGGTTCTCGGGTCATCCAGTCCGCGAGAGCCGACCGCAGCAGACGTTCGTCGTGCACCAGAAGTACCCGGATCACGCCCCGTCCTTCGGCAGTTCCCCCTGGACCATCCCCTCGCCCCATGTGCTGCCCGGACTGACGGGTGGTTACCCGCCGCTGCACGTCGGCCAGGGTGCGGTAAGGCCGAGAGTCACCCGTTCGGGTGGTGAGGTGTGCGGTTCGTTGACGAGGGGGTCGCCGGCCGGTGTGGTCTGAGCAGGGTCTGCGGGTGATGTGAGGGACTCGGCCGGGTGGCACAGGTGGTCCGGCTCACTCGGGGCCGCCGCGCTCCGCGACCTATACCCTCCGGTCACGTCCCTTCCGTCTGCCGTTGGATCGTCCTCCAGCGCGGGGTGTCGTCATCGGGGACGTCCGGAGAGGCGAAGTGGAAGGGCACGTGAAGGTGGTCGGCCAGCGTCCGGCCGGCCACGGCGGCGAGACGACCGGGTGGAGGGCCGTCGGGTCGGTGGTGGACGGTTGCCAGGTGGCCCTCCGCTTCCGGGGCGTCCAGGACAGCGACCAGGAGCACGGACCAGTCGTGCACGGTGTCGCCGTCCCAGAATGCCTCCACCGCCGCTACACGGCCTGGGAGGGCGCGGCGCGGGCTGCGAGCGAGGGGAGATCCAGCGGATGGGACGGCGTGCGCTGCACGCGGTCGCCCAGCGCC
This sequence comes from Streptomyces sp. NPDC006384, assembly GCF_042870695.1. NCBI lineage: Bacteria > Bacillati > Actinomycetota > Actinomycetes > Kitasatosporales > Streptomycetaceae > Streptomyces > Streptomyces sp. NPDC006384. Next base: position 110,187 of record NZ_JBIAHR010000011.1, on the reverse strand, counting down.
TCGTAACGCGCCTGGACCACCCGCTCGGCTTCGTGCAGGCCCACTCCCAGCGGACGCAGAGCCTCCTGGACGTGCCTGACCGCCGACAGCCGGCAGTCACGCAGTACGTCGGCGTCCACCTCCCGGCAGGTCCGTTCCTCCAGGTAGGCCCACCAGCCGCTCACCGGGCCACCAGTTGGGTTTTCAGGGTGCGCGCCATAGGCATCGAACATACGGCAGGGGCTCGGTGCCCCTCACTCGGCCGCCCGTCCCCGGACGTACCCCCCGCAGGGAGAACGCCTGACCGGGAGAGCGAGCCCGGAAACCCGCTTCGCGGACTGGACTGGACTGGAAGCCGCGGTATCGCCCTATTTGCCGGAATCTGCAAAAGTCACGGAAAGCGCGCCCCAGTCACCGTAAAATCGCAGGCCAATCAGTCTGCTCCCCGCACCCGCGGGGATGGTCCCATCGCCAAGTCGCGTCCGGAGATCCTCGACCGCTGCTCCCCGCACCCGCGGGGATGGTCCCCTCACCTCACGGTGAGGCGACCACGGCGCGTCCTGCTCCCCGCACCCGCGGGGATGGTCCCCGCGCGGCGACGGCCTGCGCCTCCTCGTTGGGCTGCTCCCCGCACCCGCGGGGATGGTCCCCCCAAGGCGGGTTACTGCCTGCTGACGTTTGTCCTGCTCCCCGCACCCGCGGGGATGGTCCCTGCCCGCCGGGCACACGGCGGAGGCGGGAGCACCAGGCGTTGAAGACCGATCACATCATGATCTTGGACGATCGGATCCCCGCATACTGATGTCCGTGTCGTCAACGATTCCGCCCGAGCCGAAGCGCGCGTCCTTGACGGTGGCCGGGCGTCGCCTGTCCTTCCTCGACTTCGGCGGTCCGGGGAGGCCTCTGTTCGCCCTGCACGGGCACTTCGGAGAAGGCCGCATGAGTCCCTCTGCGGCAGGTGACCGGCGGGCGGTGCGGGAGGCGCTGGGAGCGGCACCCCGGGACCGGCGCCTGGGAGGTCGTCGGCATCGACGAGGGCCTGCGCCGCCACTTCTCCCGCGACCGGATCGCCACCCACCTTGTGGCTGTCCGCCGACGCCGTCGAGAACGACGAGACCCGCCGCCGCCTCGGCGAGGCCCGCAGCGACCGGGAGCTGCTCGACCGCGCGGTCGCCGCGTACGCCGCCTCCCTGGAGCGCGACCACGACGACCGCCTGCTGCAGCCGCACCCCGGTGAGGGTCATCGCGGCGCCTGACCACGCCCGGCGAACGTTGCCGGGTCCACCGGCTGTTGCGCCTTCGGGAGATTGGCGACCACCAGCAGATAGGAATCGGTCACCAGCTCCTCGATCAGGCTGCGATCGAGGGAGCCGCCGCCCTCCAGGGTGATCCAGTGCTTCTTGTTCATGTGGTAGCCGGGGGTGATCTCGGAGTGCTGCTCGCGCAGTGCCGCCGCCTCGTCGGGGGCGGATTTGACGATCACCATCGGCTTCCCGGTGACGTCGGTGATCAGCATGAAGACCTTGCCGCGCACCTTGTGCACGTCCCACTCCGGACCGAAGGGATGCTCCAGTGCGGTGCCGGGCAGACCCTCGGCGCACTCGGCGGCCAACTGCTGCAGCTTCCTGCCGTTCATGATGTTCAGCTCCTTGCTCCGTGTACGACGGGCCCCGCCCTCGGCGGACCGCCGCGCCCGCTGTCCCGGACCCCTCTTCCGAGACGCTCACGAGGAGTCCCCTGCTGCGCCGCAGAGGGGCGCGCCGGCGGCCTGACGCCCCCTCGGTCCCTCCCGGTCAGGAAGCGATGTTTTCCGTCACGGTCTGGGCGAAGGCCCAGTTGGAGTGTACGATGCGCCACTGGCCGTCGATGAGCTTGTAGCCGTGGGTGGCGTTCCAGGCGCGCAGCTGCTTCTCCTTGCCGTTCTCGTCGAGAACGAAGGTGTTCAGGTTGTACGCCAGGACGGCGAGGTCACCGCTGTCGCTGACGTGAACCTGCGGGTTGAGGTACTCGTTGCGGACGATGTTCGGGTTGGAGTAGATGGAGTCGATCCATGCGATGACCTTGTCCCGGCCGACCAGGATGTTCTCGAGAACCGGGTCGAAATAGCTGACCTCCTCGGCGAACGCGTCGAGGTAGCCGCGGTTGTCGCCGACGCTCCACCGCTCGTTGAAGGACTTCTCCAGCTCGATGACGGTCTTGCTGATCTCTTCCTTGTCGACGCTCATCCGGTGTCCCTTTCAAGGGTGCTGTCACCGGCCGCATCCGGCCCGGTGCTCCTGGTGGGTATCCCCGGCGCCGTGCGGCGCCGGCGGCCCGGTTCACCGGGCCTCACCAGCCATGATTCCCTGAGGCCGGGCATTTCGGACGGTAGGCTGCGGACACATGATGGTCAGTAGCGGACAGACGAGCAGGCCTGAGGCAACCGCTCCTCCCTCAGGCGCGCCCACTCCGCTGTACGGCTTCCAGCCCCCGGTCGGCACCCCGTACAGCCTGGAAGTCACCACCGTCGAGGACTTCCACGCCCACCACGACGACTGGCCGTGGAACCCGCCCCTCCCCGGCCGGGCCACTTTCCACTACCTCATCCTCGTGACCTCCGGCGTCCTCGAGCACGACGTCGACCACGTCACCCGCACCGTCACCCCAGGCCAGTGGCTGTGGGTGCGGCCCGGCCACACCCAGTGCTGGCACCCGCCCGGCACCGCCACCGGCCCCTTCATCCTGTTCGAGCCCGCAGTCCTACGCGCCGAGACAGCCCGCCTGCTCACCACCGTCACCGCACACGTCGCACCCGCCGTCCTGACCCCGCACCCGGATGACGCCCCCTGGGCCGAGCGCACCGCCCTCCAGCTCCTCGACGAACACCGGGCCCTGGGACGACGCCCCCTCGACCACCACCACGCCCTGCGGCGCAACCTGCTGGAAGCCCTGCTGCTCCGCCTCGCCCACAGCCCGGGCAGCGCCCCGCCGCAGCCCGACGGCCGCGGTGGCGACCGGCGCGCCACGGTCCACCGGCGATTCCTCGACGCGCTGGAACTGCACTTCCGCGAGCTGCACCACGTGGAGGACTACGCCCGCCTGCTCGGCTGCTCGGTCCGCACCCTCACCCGCGCCGCACAGGCCGCAGCCGGCGCCGGAGCACGGCAGGTGATCGACGAACGCCGACTGCTCGAAGCCCGCCGACTGCTCGGTCACAGCGGCTGGACAGCCCGCGCCGTCGCCGCCCACCTGGGCTTCCCCGACGCCGCCGGCTTCGGCCGCTTCTTCCGCAGCCACACCGGCCTCACCCCTGCCGCCTACGCGGCGCGGAAAGAGCACCAGGAAGCCTGATCCGGTCCACCTCAGACCGGCATCGATCTTCAAAGAACCTCGTTTTCCGAAGACCCTCTCCAGCGGAACCGGCCCGGCCTGCCCAGGGCTTTCGGAACGAGTCAGGCGCCGGTGGCCGCGACCAGTCGGGCGAGCGAATCGCGGGTCAGGGCCAGGCGGTCCATCTCCTGGTCCACGCCGCGCAGTTGCTCGAGGAGCAGCGGGCTCAGGCAGGGTTCGATCTCCGCGTCGCTGCCGCAGACGCAGCTGAGGATCTCGCCGATGATGCGGGTGGACAGGCCCGCGTCGAGGAACTGGCGGATACGCCCCACGATCCGCGGCGCGTCGGCGTCGTACACGCGATGGCCGCCCGGTGTGCGCGCGGAGGTGAGGAGCCCCTGCTCCTCGTAGTAGCGCAGGAGCCGTACGCTCACGCCGGTCGTGGCCGACAGCTCACCGATCTTCATCATCCGCGCGGCCCCACCCGGCGCCTCACTCGGCATCCCGCTCAATGTGATCCCCCTCACGGCGACTTGAACCTCACACCGGTGTCAGCTCGTAGCGTCGCTGCCATGACGAACGACACGACGTACACCGTAACCACCGCCCCGCGGTTCAGCCCGGTCTTCCCGGTGGGCGGCGACCTCGAGATCCGGCGTATCGGATACGGCGCCATGCGGCTCGCGGACGCGCCCGACAGCCCCGGCGGCACGGCGGCGCCGATCTGGACCGCGCCGGCCGGGCGGACCAAGGCGATCGAGCTGCTGCGCGAGGCCGTCGACCTCGGGGTGAACCTGATCGACACGGCCGACGCCTACGCCCTCGGCGCGAACGAGGAACTGATCGCCGACGCCCTGCACCCCTACCGCGACGATCTGGTCGTCGCCACGAAGGTGGGCGTGGTGCGGCCTTCGCCCGGCGAGTGGGTGCCGCTGGGGCACCCGGCCTACCTGCGGCAGCAGGCCGAGCTGAGCCTGCGCCGGCTGCGCACCGACCGGATCGACCTGCTCTATCTGCACCGCCTCGACCCGGACTTCCCCGTGGCCGAGCAGATCGGCGCGCTCAGGCGGCTTCAGGAGGAGGGCAAGGTACGGCACATCGGTCTGTCCGAGGTGTCCGTCGCGGAACTGGAGGAGGCCGAGCGGACCGCGCCGATCGCGGCCGTGCAGAACATGTACAACCTGGCGGACCGCACGCACGAGCCGGTCCTGGCACACACCGCGGCCAGGGGCATCGCGTTCGTGCCGTTCTTCCCGATCGCCACCGGCACCCACGCGCAGCAGGAAGGGCCGTTCGCCGAGGTCGCCGCCGAGCTGGGGGCCACGCCCTCGCAGACGGCCCTGGCATGGCTCCTGCACCGCTCCGCGCACGTCCTCCCGATCCCGGGCACCACCTCGCCCGCCCATCTCGCCGAGAACGTCAAGGCACTCGAGCTGCGTCTGACGGACGAGCAGTTCACCCGGATCGAGGAGGCGGCCGGCGCCTGAGGCGTCCTGCACCCCCTCGACGCGCAACGCGGCCCTGTTCTCCCGAAGTTACGGCGAAGTCGCCCCGAGCACGCTCGTCGGTATCGGGGTCCGCACGGTCATCCTCGACACCGTCGGCTGCTTCGAGCCGTGCGAGCGCTTCAACGGCGGGCGCTTCCTCCCCCACGTCCCCGATGCCGGTTTCGAGCACGGCGGCTCGGTGCTGCGGACGGCGGACCTGATCGCTGCCGACGGCTGGAAGGCCGACCTGCCGTTGTGGGCGGACGCCGCCGCGTGCGGTCCCTGCCGTCCCGGCAGCGACTCGTACTGATCCCGCACGGTGACCACAGGCCCCGGCCGGGCGCCGGGGCCTGCCGACCGGGGTGCGCCGGCCGGAGCCTGCCGGCACATCCGCGGATGACATTCCGCCGAACCGGCCCGCCGGCCGCCGGCGCCCGCCAGGATGGGCGGGGTGACCACCCCCACCGCAGACCTCTGGCACCACTACGGCCGCACCCGTCACGCCACCGACCGCGCCGTGCCCGGCCGCTTCTCCTGGAGCTGGGGCCAGGACAGCGGACCCGGTGCCGAAGCCCTCGGCGACCTCACCGGGCGCCGCGTCGACGACCTCGGCGCCGGGGCCGCCCGGCACGGCCCCGGACTCCCAGCTCTGCCCCCAGGGGCAAAGTAGCTACGGGTGATGCTCAGGCCGTGAGTCGACGAGGGCGTTGACGCGGTTCTCGTACTCGCGGCGGGCCTTGCGCTGGGCGGGGATCGCCCCGACGCCGTCGAGGACCTGGCAGCGGGCGAGGAGTTGGCGATGGACCGCGGGCACGGCGGTGACGCGGAGGGTGTAGCCCGTGCCGCGTCGTACGGCCTGGCCCTCGTCGAATGCGGCCCGCTCGGCGTCGTCCAGCTCAGCGGTGCGGAGGAAGTCGGCGACCTTGCCGGGCATGTCGAGGGTGACGAGCAGCTCCGGGGCCGGGGCAACTTCGTCGGCGACGTGCTCGGGCAGAAGATGGGCGATGGCGGTGCGCACGGCGCCGCGGCTGACGCTGTGCTCGCGGGCCAGGGCGGCGATGGACTGGCCCTCCAGGTAGGCGGTGCGCACGTCGGCGATCGTCTCGCCCGCGAGGGCGGGGCGGCGTCCGCCCTTGTTGCCCTTGGCCTCGGCGGCCCGTAGTCCGTCGTACGTCAGCTCCCGTTGGCTCTCGCGCTGGTTCTCGCAGGCGTGCCCGCAGAAGCACGCCCCGCCCGGCGCGAGAGGCTGGACGTGCTCGGCGCCGTCCTGGCAACCGGTGGAGCCGGGCTGCTGGTGCTCGGGGTTGTCCGCACCGACACCCAAGGATGGGCTTCCCCTGCCACATGGGCGGTGCTCGCCGCCTCGGCCGCGCTCCTGGCCGCCTTCATCGTCGCCGAATCCCGGGCTCCCGCACCGCTGCTGCGCCTCGGCCTGCTACGCAGCCGCTGGGTCGCCGGCGCCAACGTGCTGGTCTTCTTCTCCACGGCCGGGCAGTTCGCGGCGTTCTACTTCGTTTCCCTGTACATGCAGCAGGTGCTCGGCATGGGGGCCGCAGCAACCGGCACCGCATTCCTGCCCTTCTCCGCGAGCCTGGTCACGGGCAGCATCGTCGCGACCCGCGTCACCGCGGCACGCACCCCCCGTACATCCCTGGTGCCCGGCGCCCTGCTCGCCGCCGTGGGCCTGGCCTGGTTCGCCTTCATCAGTCCCGACGGCGGATTCCTCACCGACGTACTCGGCCCCTGCATCATCACCGGCATCGGCGTCGGACTGGTCATCGCCCCGATCGTCGCCGCCGCAACCACCGGCGTCGCCCCCCGCGAGGCCGGCATGGCCTCCGGCCTCATGAACAGCTCCCGCCAACTCGGCGGCTGCATCGGCCTGGCCTCCCTGGCCACCATCGCCGCACACCGCACCGGCGCGGCCACCGACCCTGCCGCGCTCAACGACGGCTACGCACTGGGCTTGGCCATCGCCGCCGCCCTCTTCGTGATCGCGGCGGCCGTGGCGATCGGCGTGCTGCCCCGCCGCCGGACCGAAACACCTGCGCCACGACCTGCCACCCCCGCAGAGAACCGACTGGAAGGAACGCCGTCATGACGACGACACCCCTCTCACCCATCGACCTGTTCGCCTCGGCGCTGCACATCCACCCCGACGGCGACGTCAAAGCTGCCGAACGGCGGATGACGAGCAGTGACTCCGGCGCCTGGCAGATCGCGACGTTCCACGTGAAGACCGACGCCGACGTTCACACCGATCACTGGGAGATGCACCCGGAGGCGGAGGAGGCGGTGTGCTGTCTGACCGGCGGCGTCCGCCTCTACTTCCGCGCCGCTGGGCCCAGTGGCGACGAGGACATGGTGCAGTTGCAGGCAGGCACCGCCGTGATCGTCCCCCGCGGCCGCTGGCATCGGCTGGAGCTGGACGCCCCCAGCGACCTGATGTCGATCACCCTTCGCCACGGCACCCGCCTCGAAAAGCGCACTGACACTCGCTGAGCGGAATGTGGCCCGGCAGACACCCTGCCGGGCCACCACAACCTCACCCAGTACGCGCTCAGCCGGGCGTCTCCGCAACGGCCTCGGATCGCGCCTGCCGAGGCAGATTGACCGCAAACCCCAGGTCGAGGCGCTTTTCCATGTCGAGCCGGAAGGTGCCATAGGGGTTGACGTTGGACCAGAACAGCGCGGTCAGTCCGCGCCGGTCCTCGTCCGTCAGCATCTTCGCCCACTTCGGCTCGGCCAGGACCTGCTGGAGCAGCAGCGTGTTGACGTGCACGAGCGCGGATTGGAGCAGGTGCAGGGCGAGCATCGAGGTCTCCGCGTGTTCTTTGTCCGGGCCGGTCAGGGCGCCGTCCTTGCCGTAGTGGAGCACGGTGTTCGCGCTGTTCCAGTTCTCCACGACCTGGAGCCCGCCGTGGATCTCGCGGCGCAGGCCGGGGCTGGCCAGGTAGTCGCAGGCGAAGATGGGGCGCACGGCGCGGCCGAGTTCTTCGAGCGCGGCGTAGGTGGGGTGCTTGGGGCTGCCGCGGGTGAAGCGCCGCAACACCTGCTCGGCCTCCGCAGTGCCCAGTCGCAGGGCGGTGGCGTACTTGACCATCTGGTCGTACTGCTGGGCGATCAGGTCCCACTTGATGGCCCGGGTCGTCAGCGACCCACCGAGTGCCGGCCAGCCGGGCGGGGTGTCGTCCGGCCGGTACAGGCGGATGCTGCCGATGTTCTTCAGCCGGGGCAGCAGGCGGAAGTTGAGCAGCTCGGTGAAGGCGAACCCGACCACGGAGGCGCCGTGGGTGTCGACGTAGTTGGACTCGATCTCGGCGTCCGTGCAGTGCCGCAGCAGGCCCTCGATCATCGCCGCGACCTCGGACGACGAACAGGACTTCAGCTGGGAGCAGATGCAGACGTTCTTCTTCTCGACGTGCCAGTACACCATCACGCCGTTGCCGCCGTAACGGGCGTGGTACTCGGTCATGAAGTTGCTGGACCAGGACCCGAACTTCTTCGAGTCCGACGCGCACGCCGTCCCTTGCCCCCACCATGCGGTGTCCCGGGCGGCGAAGGTGGCGTTCACCAGCTTCGTCACGGCGGCCCGCAGGTTGTCGACGGTGATGAAGTGCCGGCGCACGTGCCGCAGCGCCGCCTCACTCTCGCCGTGCTCGCCGGTCGCCACGATCGCGCGGATGCCCATGTTGGTGCCCAGCGCGAACAAGGCGAGCAGCAGGCGGCGCTGGAGGACGGCCCGGTCGATGCGCTCGTACGCGGCGACCGAGGCGAACTCGTCGGTGAAGCCGGTGAGGAAGTCGGCGTTCTTCAGCACGTCCAGCAGATCGAGCACGCCCCAGCGGCGTACGACCTCGTCCTTGAGCGCCTGGAGGCCGGTGGGCTCGTCCAGCTTCTCCAGCTTCGGCACCTTGATCCACGGTTCCCCGTGCCGGGTGGTGACCTTCACCCCGCCCGCCGAGCCGTCCGCGAGCGCCCCGGACAGCCGGTCGAGGGCCTCGGTCATCCGCCGCTTCAGGTCGGTGATGAACGCCTCGGGGTCCGTGGGCTGGCGGATCGCCGCGTAGTGCACGGTGCGGGTGGCCTCGAAGTCGCCGGGCAGGTCGTCCTCCGGGTTGCGCCAGCGCAGGCCGCCCTCGATGTAGATCTCGTGGCGGCGGATTGCGTCTCGTAGCGCGACCAGGACGCACAGCTCGTACGGGATCCGCTCGACCTTGCCCTTGTCGTCCACGACAGCCTCGCGCCAGTCCTTGCGTACGACGCCGTCCATCGGCACCACGTCGCCGGCGTCGTAGAAGCGCGTCTTGCCGTCGACGCCGGCGTACTTCTCCAGCAGCGCGAGCGCGTCCATCACCGGCCGGTAGGCGGTGTTGTTGCACCTGAAGCCCAGCGTCCTCAGCAGCGGCGGCAACATCTGCCGGTAGTAGTTGCTGTACGACGAACGAAGCGTGGTGCGGACCTTGGCCTTGAACACCTTCTCGTTCGCCTTCGCCTCGGCGGCCAGGTCGCGCAGCGTCTTCTCCCCGACCACCGGGTACAGCGCCGTACGCACCACCTCGTCGGGCTTGTCGATCGCCGCATCAGCGAGCTTGAAGAGGATGCCCTCCTTGCCCCGCACCTTCTTCAGCTCCGCCGTCAGCTGCCTCTCCACCCGCCGCTCGGCACGGGCGTTGATCTTCTGCACCAGGGCAATCAGCAGATCCCCCAGGGCATCGGTGATCTCCGCCTGCCGGGACGAACACAGCGCCGCGAGCAAGGTGATCCGCACCTCCTCGGCAGTGTCGCGGAAGTCCGAGGGGTACATCTTGATCGCCCGCGCCCGCCACGCGGCCAGCAGCTTCTCCTCGTCCGCCCGGGTGGCGAGCCGGAACTTCAGCGCCTCACGGATCTGCTTGCGGTGGTTCTTCACTGACCGGCTGGCCAAGTCGTACTTCGCGAACTCGGCCGCCGGCACCTTCACCAGCCCGGCGACGTACTCCACCGCGGCCTGCGGAACCTCCTCCAGCAGATCCGGGAACCGGCCCTCCGACTCGAAGAACTTCAGCAACAGCGAGAAGCCGAGCCGTGTCGATCCGCTCTTGTTCGCCACCAGGTCCCAGTCGCCGTCCACCAGCGTCCAGCTCGCCAACAGCTCTTCCGGCGACCACTCTTGCCGCACACCCGCCCCTTCCCTCGCCCTGCCCCGGGCTTCACCCGGACGGCCCAATGAGGCGCCCGAGAGCGAGGAAACGGGTCACCTGACTATCCGAAAGCTACCCGCTGGTTACTTTGCCCCTGGGGGCAGAGCTGGGAGTCCGGGGCCAAGTCGTCCGCCACGGGCATCAGCCGGCCGCACGGTGCAGGAGGCGCGCGCCGGCAGCCTGTGGCGGGAGTGACAACTCAACGGCCCTGTTCAGGCGCTGGGCGTGAGGGTGATGGTGAGTGTCGCGCTGTTGTTGACCGCTCCGTTCGACCAGATTGCGGTGCTCGTGTACTGGCGGGTGGGGTCGATGAGTGACTGCCAGGGCCCGAAGTAGAGGTTCCGTTCGAGGAACGGCTGTCCGACCTCCCAGAACACCGCCCTGAACTGCGCGTTGGGGTTCGAGTCCTGCTGCTGGAACTGGTACCCGACGTACCAGCTTCTGCCTTTGGTGGGCTCGTTCGACGGGCCCGGTGCCGTCATCGGGTAGTCGATGATCAGCTGTTTCGTGCTGTCGTTCGGGTCCGGCAGGTAGGAGAAGTTGTTCGGGTTCGTCTTCGGGTCGGCGTTCGCGTTGTCGGCCGCCAGGTCGGCCGTGACGGTGCTCCCGCTGTAGTCCTCGATGGGATTGACGTCGGGGTCGACGGTCAGCGTGTAGCTCCCGGTGGCCGAGAAGACCTCTGCCGACAGTGTCATCGTGCAGTCGCCTGTCGAGAACGGCACGTTGACGGACGCGAGGGTGTCGGCGAGTCCCCTCAGCTCGTACATCGTCTGGCCGGTGAGGGGCGGTGCGTCGCTGGAGCAGGCCGCGAGGTGGAAGCTGATGTTCTGCTGCCAGGTCTGGTCGGCTGCGCCGACCCACTGGTACTCGTAGGTCGGGTCGGTGGTGGTCGGCTGGTTCGTCAGCTGCCAGTTGGTGGTGCCGCCGCTGCCGTCGTCGTCGAAGGTGAGCGTCGGGGCGGCGGACATCCCGGTGCACATCCACTTCGGGAAGGTCAGTTTGAGGGTGGTCGTCTTTTCGCCGGTCTGGAACTGCTTCGACGGCACGTCGTCCCGCTGCGGGCAGGAGATGCTGCCGTGGACCAGGGGATGAGCGGCGTCGGACCCGTCGTACTGCACGCGGGTCTGCAGGTTGGTCGGGGAGACGTTGTACGTGGCGAGGTCGATGCCGCCGGCGGTGGTGATCTGGCGTCCCTTGCGGACGAGGCCGATCGCCAGGTGCAGACCGGCCTCGGCAACGATCCGGAACCCGGTGAGGTACTTCCACACGTCGCTGATGAGGGAACTAGGCTCGGCGGAAGCCCCGGCTCCGGACGGCGGGACATCCGGCACCCATCCGAACAGCTCGATCCGTGCACCGCCGAAGACCAGCGGGATCAGCAGTGGACCGAGCGGCGGCCCCTCGTACCCCACATAGGCCCCGACCAAGTGAGAGGTGCTCTCCGGCGGCAGGAACCAGAAGCTCAGGTCGAACGGGAACGGCGCCGGTGTCGCGCTGTAGCCGATGTCGACCCCGATGGTCTCCGTGTACCAGGCACGACCCACGACCCGGTTGGGCGTCCGGAACGTGCCGACCTTGTAGGGCCACAGCCACACCAGTTCCGCCCCCGCCTGGGCGCCGATGACGACGGCCGCCTCGGCGTTCGCGGTCACCAGCCCCATCCCCTTGCAGCCCTGGCGTGCGGCCGATGCGCCGAGCGCCGCCACTGCCGGCAGCTGAGTCAGGCGCTCGGCCCGTTCCAGTGCTTCGGGTCCGAGCCGCCCGTCCGGGCCGATCCGCAGCGGTTCGAGATCCCGGAGGTCCGGGTGCTGACGCAGCTGCCGCTGGACGGCCACCGCCTCCCTGAGCAGCGGACCGTAGGCGTACTGGAAACGCCGGATCTCCTCCGCCACGTCCTCGACCTGGCGTACCCATGCAGGGTCGCCCGTCGGCACCACCCCGGACCGGACTTCACGGAGAGCTTCTTCCAGTGAGCTGAGCATGCTGCCTGCCTTCCGTGTGCGTGTGTTCGAGTGGCGTGGCCCGCCGGTCACCAGAAATGTCGCTATACGTGGCAACGGGGACAAATTATCCAAAAGTTGAGAACCGGGTGAGCCGTGGAGCCCGAACGGGGAATCGGTGTGCCGGCCGGAGCCTGCCGGCACATCCGCGGATGACATTCCGCCGAACCGGCCCGCCGGCCGCCGGCGCCCGCCAGGATGGGCGGGGTGACCACCCCCACCGCAGACCTCTGGCACCACTACGGCCGCACCCGTCACGCCACCGACCGGGCCGTGCCCGGCCGCTTCTCCTGGAGCTGGGGCCAGGACAGCGGACCCGGTGCCGAAGCCCTCGGCGACCTCACCGGGCGCCGCGTCGGCGACCTCGGCGCCGGGGCCGCCCGGCACGCCGCGCACCTGGCCGTCCACCACCGGCCCGCCCGCGTCGTCGCCGTCGACGCCTCACCCGCACAGCACGCCATGGCCGGCGACCTCTACGGCCATCTCACGCCGCGGCTGCGGCTGGTCCGCTCCGACGCGGTCAGGCACCTGCAGGCGGCGGCCGGCACCTACGACGTGCTCTACAGCGTCTTCGGCGCCGTCGACTTCACCGAACCGCGCCGGCTGCTGCCGGCGGCGGCCGCCGCGCTGCGCCCCGGTGGCCGGCTGGTGTTCTCCACCCTCGCCCACCACCTCGGCGGCGCACCCGCCCACGCCGACGTGCGGCACACCGGGATCGGTGCGAGGACCCCCGACGGCGAGGCGGCCGGCATGCGCCGCTGGGTGCTCCGGGAGCAGGTGTGGAGCAAGCTCCTCGACGAGGCCGGCTTCACCCGGATCAGCACCGGGACACTGCCCGGCGGAACCGGACCGCGCGCCGCCGGCACGCTCCTGGTGACCGCGTTCCGCACGGGCCGGCCCGCCGTGTGACCCGACCGGGTGCCGTCGTCGAGTGCCGGTCTGCCGCAGGGGCTCACGAGCTCGGCGGTGCAGGCCGCCGGCGTGGGAGCGCGGGGCTCACTTCGCTTCGACTCGTCCCACGGAGCGGGGGTCGGCCGTCAGTTCCTCGCACGCGTCCTGCCACGTGCGGGCGCCGGGGTGGAGCCGGGTGTGGAGGTAGGCGGCGGTGAGCCGGGCGAGGGCGGCGACCCGTTCGGGATTCTCGTCGGTGGTCTCGGCGGCGTCGTATCCGGCGATACCGCCGAGTCCGTGCTCCGCGTCGAACAGGGTGAGCAGGGTTTTGGGGCCGGGGGCGAGTGTGTAGGGGTCGGTGTGCCATCCCGGCCCGATGTCCGTGAAGTGCCGGGGGTCGTCCTTGTCGCCGGCGACGACCAGCGTGGGTGCGGCCATGGTGGAGAAGTCGACGGCGCCGATGACCGGCCACTGCTTGGCCATGGGCCCGTTGAAGGAGTCGCCGCCCCTGCCGGGCGCGGCGAGCAGGACGCCGGCCCTGATCCGGGGATCGGCGAGGTGCACCAGGTTCCCGGTGCCGGGATCGGTGAGTCCGGCGCCCAGTAGGAGAGCGGCGGTGAAGCCGCCGAGCGAGTGTCCGGCGACGGCGACCTTGGCGGGGTCGATCCGCCCGGCGAGCTGCGGCACGGTGCGTTCGATCGTGTCGAGCCGGTCGAGGATGTGGGTCATGTCCTCGGCTCGGGAGCGCCAGAAGTCGGGTGCGCCGGGTGCGTCGGCGACCAGGTGGCTCAGTGTCCTGGAGGTGAGGTGGGTGGGCTGGACGACGGCGAACCCGTGGGCGGCCCAGAGGTTGGCGAGGGGCGCGTAGCCGTTGAGCGAGGAGAGGTTGTTCGAGGGCCCGTGACCGTGGGAGAGGAGGATGACGGGCAGGCCGGTCCCGGTGGCGGGTGCGGACACGCGTACCTGGAGGTCTACGGGGCGCCCGGGCACCGGGAGGACCACGGGGCTGTAGGACAGGACCGGGACGGGCGCGTCGAAGACGTCGGCGTCGGCGTCGGTGTATGTGCTCACGAGGGGGTTTCCCTTTCGGTGGCACCTGCCTGCCGCCGGTCTGCTGCGACCGGCGGCAGGCAGGTGCGGGCAGGGGCGAACAGGGGTGGCCGCTTCGGCTAAGCTGAAGCGGAACACTGCTCCATTTAATATTCGGAGCACTGCTCCGTTTTGTCAATCGGTATGAAGGGAGCACGCGGTGACCTCCGACAGCCCCGCGACCTCCGACAGCCCCGCGGGGAAGCCGCCGTCGCGCGGCGAGCGGGCCGACGCCCGGCGCAACCGGGAGACGGTGCTGGCCGCCGCCGCCGAGGTGTTCGTCACCGCCGGCGTCGACGCGCCGATCCGCCGGATCGCCGCCCGGGCGGGCGTCGGCATGGCCACGATCTACCGCCACTTCCCGACCCGGGCGGATCTCGTCACCGCCGTCTACCGCCACCAGATCGAAGCGTGCGCCGAGGCCGGCCCGGACCTGCTGGCCGGTACGGACTCCCCGTTCGACGCGCTGCGCGAGTGGATCGACCTCTTCGTCGACTTCCTCGTCACCAAGCACGGACTCGCCGACGCCCTGCAGTCCGACGACGACCGCTTCGCCGCGCTGCACGACCACTTCCTCGACCGCCTGCTGCCCGTCTGCGCCGAACTGCTCGACGCCGCGGTCGAGGCCGGCGACATCCGGCCCGGTACGCAGCCGTACGAGCTGATGCGCGGCATCGGCAACCTCTGCATCGGGCGCGACGACGACTCCCGCTACGACCCCCGACGCCTGATCGCGCTCCTGCTCCAGGGACTCCGGCAGCCTCACGCGTCCTGACGCCGGCGGGCGGCAGCACCGTGCGACCGGGCAGACGCCCGCCCACCCCACGGCGGTCCTGCGGGCGGAGCAGAACCTGCCGGCCGGGGACCGCGGTGGAGGGGGCGGCGGGGGAGCGGACCCGGCAACCTTCTTCCGCCCGGCGGCAACACCGGACCAAACCGCTCCCGACGGGACGAGGCACTGATGACCGGACCGAGCCGCACACCCCACCGTCGCACTCCTCACCGCCGCCCGCTTCGTCACCCCGGCGGGCTCCTCGCCGCAACGCTCGCCGTGCTCCTCGCCGGCGGCGGCACGCCGGCACTGGAGCACACCGCCGGCGCCGCCGCACCCGGCATCCCGACGCCCGCCGGCCAGGCGACCGAGGCGCTCGCCGCCGCCCGCGTCGCCGAGAGGCTGGACCGCGGCCCCGTCGCCGTCCCCGCCACCGGCGGCGTCCTCGTCAGCTGGCGCATGCTCGGCGACGACCCCGAGAACGTCACCTTCCGCGTCTACCGCGACGGCACGCGCGTCCACGAGACCGCGAAGACCAACCACCTGGACCCCCAGGGCACTTCGACGTCCCGCTACGAGATCCGCGCCGTCGTGAACGGCACCGAGTCCCCCGGCGACACCGCCCGCGTCTGGGCGGACGGCCGCCTCGACATCCCCCTGTCGAAACCCGCCGGCGGCACCACCCGCGACGGCGTCGCCTACACCTACTCCGCGAACGACGCGAGCGTCGGCGACCTCGACGGCGACGGCGGCTACGAACTGGTCCTCAAGTGGGTCCCGTCCAACGCCACCGACGTCGCCGACTCCGGCACCTGCACCGGGCCGACCGTCTTCGACGCCTACGAACTCGACGGCACCCGGCTGTGGCGGATCGATCTCGGCACCAACGTCCGCAGCGGCTCCCACTACGACTCGTTCCAGGTCTACGACTACGACGGCGACGGCGGCGCCGAGATCGCCGTCCGCACCTCCGACGGCACCCGCGACGCCGCCGGAACGGTCATCGGCGACCCGGACGCCTCCCACCTCGCCGCCAACTGCGCCGTCCTCAGCGGCCCCGAGTACCTGTCCGTGTTCAACGGCCGCACCGGCCGCGTCATGGACTCCGTCCCCTTCGAACCGGCCCGCGGCGCCGTCTCCGACTGGGGCGACACCTGGGGCAACCGCGAGGGCCGCCTGCTGTCCGCCACCGCCTACCTCGACGGCACCCGGCCCGGCATGGTGTTCAGCCGCGGCATCTACGAGCGCATCGCGCTGGCCGCCTACACCTGGAACGGCACCGACCTCACCCGCGTCTGGAAGTTCGACACCAACTCCTCCACCAACTACGGCAAGGGCTACGACCGGCAGGGCAACCACAACCTCGCGGTGGCCGACGTCGACGCCGACGGCAGGGACGAGATCCTGTACGGCGCGATGGCCGTCGACGACAACGGCCGCGGCCTGTGGACGACGAAGCTGGGCCACGGCGACGCCCTGCACGTCGGCGACCTCGACCCGGCCCGCCCCGGCCTCGAGTCGTTCAACGTCCACGAACACACCGACGCCGCCCACGGCTTCGAGATGCACGACGCCCGCACCGGGCAGATCCTGTGGGGACAGCGCACCGGCACCGACGTCGGACGCGGCATCTGCGCCGACCTCACCCGCGACCACGCGGGCGCCGAGTGCTGGTCCAGCGGCGGAGGCCTCTACACCGCGAAGGGCACGAAGATCAGCGACGGCGTGCCCGCCTTCGGCGGCGCCGCCTCCTACAACTCCGCCCTCTGGTGGGACGGCGACGCCCACCGCGAACTCCTCGACCACCGCTGGTCCGGCAGCGCGGGCACCGGCTACGCCCAGATCCTGAAGTACACCGGCGCCACCGAACTGACCCGCCTCTGGTACGACCAGGACGCCAAGTCGAACAACTGGACCAAGGGCAACCCGGCCCTCACCGCCGACCTGCTCGGCGACTGGCGCGAGGAGATGCTCTGGCGCAACGCCGACTCCACGGCCCTGCGCCTGTACTCCACCCCGTATCCGACCGACTTCCGCCTGCCCACGCTGATGAGCGACCCGGTGTACCGGCTCGGCGTGGCCTGGCAGAACACCGGCTACAACCAGCCGCCGCAGGTGAGCTACTACCTCGGCACCAGGTAGCGCGGGAGCCGACGGGGCCTGTCGCACAGGGAAAGGCGGCGACCGGCGATGCCGACGAGCCCGAACCGCACGTCGGCACGGGAACTCCCGCCTCCTCGCCGCCTTCGCTCCCGGCTTCCGGGGCCGCTTCCGGCCAGGGCTCCCGGGCCCCGGCCTGGAGCGGCGTGATCACCTCGCCGGAGGCCACGACGGCCGGGCATTTCTGCCAGACCTCGACCGGCGGCCCGCCGCTGCGGACGGGCTCAGGCCGCGGCTTCGCCGTGAGGGCCGGACGCGAACGCCAGGACGTGAGGCACTGCCTCGCGCAGACTGGCGAAGTGACGGTGCACGCCCTCCACAGCGACGGCGGCGTTCACCCCCCACACCGTCATCCCGGCGCGTAGCCCGGACCGCACTCCGGACGGGGCGTCCTCGATGACCAGACAGTCCTCCGGCTCGGCCCCGAGCCGCTCGGCGGCCAGCAGATACGGGACCGGGGAGGGCTTGCCCTCCTCGACAACGGCCGCGTCCACGATCAGGCTTGGCACCGGCAGGCCCGTTCGCAGGAAACGGCCGCGGACCCGGTGCTCGTAGTTCGAGGTCACCAGCGCCCACGATCCCGGTGACAGGCCGTGCAACAGCTTTGACGCCCCGTCGAAGGCCGTATAGGCGCCCGATCGGACGTCTTCGTCCTCCAGCTCGTGCAGCGTGGCCAGGCACTCGTGCGGATCTCGGTCCGCAGCGACCTGGGCGAACGTCTCCAGCGGCCGCGTTCGCAGAGCCACCCGGTAGACCTCGTCCGCGTCCAGCCCATACCGCTTCGCCCAGGTTTCCCAGACTCGACGCTGGTTGCTCACCGCGTCTATCAACGTGCCGTCGACGTCGAAAAGCACGTACTTCTTGCGGCCTGGCCGCAGAGGTGCATCGGTCACCCGTCGATCATGTCAGACGGCCGACAGGCGATTGCGGAACAGCTCTTGGCCCGACTCTGCCGGGGATCGGTGACCTGGTGTCCACGTGCGGCCTGTTCCGGGTGAGGCAAGGAGATGCGGTTGCTGCCGATCAGGTGCCCGGCGGGCGGCAAGCCGCGGCGGCGCGGACAGTCCGGTGGCACGGAAGAGTACGGCGACGATCCTGATGCATGTCGCCGGCTACCGGTCCCTGACGTCGAGGCCGACGAGTCTGGCCAGCGCCGGCGCGAGTTCCACCATCTGCGCGCTGGTGACGGTCGCCCCTTTCAGGGCGTCGAAGCCGTCGGTGATGCCCAGGCTGGTCACCTGCCGGAGATCGACGTTCCTCATCCGTGCCTTGGTGAACCGGACGTCGTCCAGATCGGCGCCGGGGAAGGACACGTCCTGCAGTCCGGCGCCCGCGAAGTCCACGTCCCGCAGGAGGCAGTCCACGAAAGCGACATCGTGCAGGGTGGTGGCCCGCATGTTGACCGAGTCGAACTTGCAGTCGCGGAAGACCACACGCCGCAACCGGGCGCTGAAGAGTTCGAGGCCCGCGAAGTGCCCGGCGGTGACTTCCACGTCCCTCCAGTCCGTCTCGGACAGATCGGTTGCCACCCACCGGACGGTGTGCATCCACACGTCGTTGAAACGGGCGCGACGCATCCGTCCGGCGGCGAACTGCACGGAGGTCAGAGCGGACTCCAGGAACCGGATGCCACCGAGGTCCGCGCCCTCGTAGGAGCGGCCGTCGATGTGCACCGTGTCGAGGTCGTCGGCGCGTTCGAGATCGCGGAGCAGCGGCACAAGGTGACCGGCGTAGGGAAGGTCGGACAGGTCTCGTGGAGCCGGCATGGGGCCTCAGTTCGGTCGAGGGGGCGCTGCGGACCGCGCGGACAGCGCAGCGCTGAGCGAGAGTCGGTGCCGACAATGGCACAGCGCCAGGAACGGGGGAGTGGACTCCGGCCCGGTGCGCCCACGCACTGCCCGAGCGGGTGCAGAAGCGGGAACAGCGGTGCACCGGACGGCGGACCCGGCGGACCCGGTGGGCAGGCCACGGCGATGTGTCGTGCGGGCGGGGCGGGGCCGGGAGGCGGTTTCAGCGGGCGAAGAGCGTGCTGGCGAGGTTCACGTGGGTGGCGGTGCCGCCGAGGATGCTCGGCAGGGCGTCGCGGTGCCACAGGTGCAGGCCGACGGTGACGGCCAGGGCGCTGAGCACGGCCAGGACAAGGGTGGGCGCATCGCCCCGCAGGTCCCGGACGGCGTCGAGGGCGAGGACGGTGAACAGAGCGGTCGGCGCGAAGTCCAGGCCGGTGACGCTGTCGGGGATGAGGGAGCCGAGCAGCGCTCCGGCCGTCGAGCTGCCCGCCCAGTACAGGTGCAGGAGGAACTGCAGCCACAGGATGCGGCGGCCGGACCAGGTGCGGGCCTGCTCGCCGGTGGCCAGCGCGTACGCCTCGTCGCACATCGCGTAGGTGCTGTACGCCTTGCCGAAGCGGCCGCGCACGCGGTGCAGGGGGAAGGACAGTGTGTAGAAGACGTGCCGGACGTTCACCAGCAGCGCGGAGAGCGCGATCGTCGCGAGCGGGGCGGAGGCGGTGACCATGCCGATGAGCAGGAACTCGAACGATCCGCCGAAGACCACCGCCGCGGACAGTCCCACCCGCCATCAGTCCGGGCCCGACTGCGTCACCAGCGCCCCGTAGGCGAGCCCGAGCGGCAGGAATCCCAGCCCCACGCCGGCGGAGTCCTTCAACGCCGCGCGGATCTCGGACCATGCCGGGGGAGCGGGCGCGGGGGCGGGACGAGGCCGGCCCTCGGCGGCGACGGGGGTTATGTCCATGGAGAAATCCTGGGAAGAACGCCACCTCCCATGGTTGCCGCCTGTCGCCGTACGGTCACGACATGGGCTGTGAACCTCCTCTCGACGCCATCGACCGTGAAATCATGTTCCACCTGCGTCGGGATGTCCCATGCTTCTGATGGGCGCGTTGCTGATCGCGGGTACGGTCACTGCGGCAGCGGGCATCTTCACCGTCCTCGTACTGCTGAGCCACCCGCCTCTGTCTCTGTCTCTGTCCAGAATCTATGCGTTTGTCGCTCTGGTCCTGGTTTCCTCGACAGTGGCCTTGTACTGCTACGGGTGGTTCTCCGTCAGCCTGGGAGGGCCCTTCCCGGAATTGTGCCAGGACGAGAACGGCACCGGCGCCGAGCTGACAGCCATGGTGCAGCAGTACTGGCCCCTCCGGAGCGCCTGCCTGTACTCCGACGGATCGTCCGTGGAGCACGTCTCGATGTGGGCCAACGTGTTCGTGTGCCTGTCGGCAGGCGCCGCCCTCGTCTCGACCGGCGCCTCCGTATTCCTGAACAGGCGCGCCGGAGTCCCTTCCGGAGCCACCTCATGAGCACCGACAGCACCGACAGCACCGACTTCGCGCGAGGCGACAAGTGACGACGGAAACCGGACTCGCCGCTCCGTGTGAAGATCACGCCGTGAAGGACCTCCGTTTCCGGCTCGCCGACGATGCCGACCTCTCCGCCGTCGTGCGTCTGCGCGACGCCGCCGCCCACTGGATGCTCGCCCGGGGCGTCAGCGGTCAGTGGCGGCCCGGCGAGCTGGGCGAGGACCACTTCCGCCGGGTCAGGGAGACCGGCGAGGTGTGGCTCGCGGAGGCCGCCGGGCGCGTGGCCGGCGCCTGGGAGCTGTGGTGGGAGGACGAGGACGCCTGGGGGCCGCAGCCGCCGACGGCCGGCTATGTGCACCGGCTGATGGTGGACCGCACCAGTGTCCCGCCCGGGACGGGACGGCGGCTCCTGCGAGCCGCGGAGCGCCGCGTGGCCGAGGCAGGCCGGCCGTTGGTACGCCTCGACTGCCTGGCCGGCAACGCACGCCTGAACGCGTACTACCTCGCCGCCGGCTACCGGGTCGTCGGACGCAAGGAGGGCAAGCCGCAGCCGGGCGGCACGCCCAAGTCGTTCACGCTCCTCGAGAAGCCCGTACGGGACGGAGAGGCTCAGCCCCTTGCGTGACGGTCTGCCGGTGAAGACGGCGGACCGTCACACCCGCCGGCCCCAGCCGCTTCGACCAGCTTCACGAGGGGCGTCAGGAACCGGTGCAGGTCGCCCCCGGAGGTGAGCACCGTCCGGTCCTGCCAGGTGTGTTCCGTCGCGGAGTCGAAGAAAAGCAGCGAGGCGGCACCCGACTCCCACAGGAACACCTTCCCCGTGCGCTCCTCCGATTCCAGCGTGAGGCTCACCGCCGTGGCCTTCGGCCGCCCTCGTGACGGGATTCCCGGGACGGGCCGCTTCACCACGGAGCTGATCCCACGGGAGCGAAGACCGTGTTCATGCGCGGCGTGCCAGTCCTCGAGCCACTGGAAAATCTCCGGCATCACGCCTCCCGCATGAACCTCGGACAACCGCCGAACCTGATCATAGAATCGGCAACCACCGGACGCGGGAGCGGACTTCGTCTGTCCATGCGCTCCGTCCGGGCACGAGGTTAGGGTGCCCGGCATGAACGCCATAGACCTGCGCGGTACCACGATCCACTACGACGACTCCGGGCCCTCGGACGGGCCGCCGGTCCTGCTGGTCCACGGGCACCCGTTCGACCGCACCCTGTGGGCCCCCCAGGCCGAGGCGCTGAGCGAAGCCGGATACCGGGTCGTCACCCCGGATCTGCGTGGTTACGGCCGCAGCGGCGTCACACCCGGGAAGGTTCTCCTCAGCGACTTCGCCGACGACCTCGCCGCGCTCCTCGACCACCTGGGCATCGGGCAGGCGGTGGCCGGCGGCGTGTCCATGGGCGGTCAGATCACCATGGAGCTCCAGCGCCGCCACCCGCGGCGGGTGCGCGCCCTGGTGCTGTCCGACACCTCCGCCCCCGCCGAGACCGACGAGGGCAAGGAGTTCCGCAACCGCCTGGCCGACCGGCTCCTCGCCGAGGGCATGGACGGCTACGCGGACGAGGTGATCGACAAGATGCTGGCCGCCTACAACGTCACCGCGATGCCGGAGGTCGCCGGGCGGGTCCTGGCGATGATGCGCGCCACGGACCCCCGGGGCGCCGCGGCGGCACTGCGCGGGCGGGCCGAACGCCCCGACTACCGGGACACGTTGGCGGCCGTGCGGAAGCCGGTGCTGATCGTCGTCGGCGCGGACGACGTCTACACGCCCGTCGCGGACGCCGAGGCGATCCACGGCCTCGTCCCCCACGCGGTCATGGCCGTCGTCGACGGGGCCGGGCACTTGCCCGGCGCCGAGCAGCCCGAGCGCTTCAACGCCGTCCTGCTGGACTTCCTCACCACGCAGGTGACCGCCCATGACTGAGCCGCACCCGCTCCTGGCCCGCTCCACCGGCGCTTCCGGCGGCAGGTTCCCGCCCGTCACCGCCCGTACGGGGAACGATCTCCAGGGGTTCCGAGGAGCACCGGGTCGCAGCCGGCCGTGAACGTTTCGGCGGGGGCGTCGTAGACCAGGGTGTAGCGCCAGAACAGGCGGCGGGGCGGTGGCGCGGGCCGGGTGCTTGGCCAGCCCCACGAGCGGGTTCGCGAGCGTGGCCGGCAGGGCGGCGAGCCGGTCGGCGAGACCGGCCTCCCGGTAGCAGCCGACGACCACCAGGCGCCCGCCCGGCGCGAGACAGCCGCGCAGCTCGCGCAGGGCGGTCCTCAGCGGGAGGTGGTGCAGAACGGCGACGAGGGTGACGGCGTCCCAGCGCCGCTGCCGGTCACGCCCGGCGAAGTCGGTCCCGACGATGGTGACCGCGGGGTCGTCGGCGAAGCGTTCCGCCGCGGCACGGGCGGTCCCGGGGTCGGGTTCGAGACCGGCGACGGCGATCGCACTGTGGCCGACGGTGATCACGATCAGCATCGACGACCGCGACACGAGGACCGCGACACGGTCGGACGCCGCGTCGACAAGACCGAGAAGCGGCGGGGCCCGGCCGGCCGCTGCGGCAGGACACCGAGCAGCCGCCACGCCGGGCTCCGCCTCCGTGTCCGGGCCCCGCCCCGGGACCCGGACACGGAGCCCGGCCCCGGAAGTCCTACTTCCACGGGTCGGTGAAGGACCGGCCGGGTACCGGCTTGGCGATGAGCGAGACGGGGACGAAGAAGTTGACCTGGCCGATCGCGAACATCAGCGTGGCGAGCGCCTTGGGCTCGTAGTGCTCGGCGGCCTGCGCGTACAGCTCGTCGGAGACCCTCTCGCCGCCCGCGGACGGCTGGAGCACGGCGTCCACCAGTGCCAGCGCGGCACGCTCGGCACCGGTGAAGTACGGCGAGTCCTGCCAGGACGCCACCGAGGTGATCCGCTCCTCCGACACCCCGGCCTTGCGCAGGAAGCCCGTGTGCAGAACGGTCAGGTAGGTGCTGCCGACGATCTGACCGGCACGCAGATGGACCAGGCTGATCGTGGAGCGTGGCACCGAACCGTTGCCGGTGACCCTGAACAGCGCCGCCGAGACCTGTGCCAGCTCGGGGACGAGCCCGGCGGGGTCCTCGGACATCCGCGGGGCCATCGGGACCTCTGCCGTGATCGAACGTGTTTCCATGACCGTCTCCTTCATGCTTCATGTCGCTGTCACTGTCACTGTCACTGCCCTGACGGATCGCGGCGGGGAAAGGTGACGCGGAAGCCAGACGTTCTCGGTCAGGCGGAGGACCGGTTCCAGGCCGTGCCCGCCGGTGGAGCCGCGGACGAGCCGCCGACCGTCTCGCGCGCGGGCCCCGGTCGACGCCGGGAGCCCGCACGCTGTCCGGCCGGCCGGCGCGCCGGGGGCCGGCGTCCTCGCCTCCGTGCCGGAAGCGCCGCCCGGACCGCACGGTCCTCGCGTGCGTGAAGACGGGAAAATCCTGAACGTCTGAGCAGGTGCCCCGCATCGGACGGTGGTCCCGGGCCCCTGCCGTCCGTGCCGCCGCGGCCGGAGAGCGCTGACACTCCGAGACCGGGACGCACGCCTCGAGCAGCAGCGCGCCCTTCGCACCGGGGCGGGTCTGGGCCAGCTTCTGCGCCGGCAGGACACCGAGCGAGAACCCGGCGTAGACGAGCTCCGCGGGCAGCCCTTCGGCGGCGGCGCTTCCGCGCTCGGTGAACGTACGGAATCCGGTGGGGTGCGCCCCCGGACTCCCGCGGACGGACGCGCGTGCCCGCTTCGGATCGTCCGGCCGCGCCCGTACGTCCGCACGCCGCCGCACCGGACCGGCCGCGGACGGCGGACCGGGCCCCTGTGCCGGGCAACGGCGCGTGACCTGTGCGGACTTCGGCCGTTGTCCTGGGCAGGGCACTGTTCCGGCCCGTCCGAACATCCGCGTTCCTGTTGGGGAGACACCCGCCGTCATGACCGTCCGTCGTATCCGCCGGCGCGCTGTCGCCACCGTCACCGGGACCGCGTGGCCCGGCCGGTGCGTCACCGCCCGGCGGCACCTTCTGTGCGAGGTCCCCCGTGTCCGGTGATCCCGCTCTCGCGCCGGCCGGCGTCCTCGCGGACCTGGAGCCGGTCGTGGCACGGCTGCTCGACCGCCACCTCGACGCCGCCAGGCCCTGGTTCCCGCACACCTACACCCCCTGGAGCGGGGCCACCGACTACGACGGCCCGCTGGACGGCGAACCCTGGCGGGAGGGCCAGTCCGTGATGTCCGCCGCCGTGCGGGACTCCTTCACCGTCAGCCTGCTGACGGAGGACAACCTTCCCAGCTACCACTTCGAGATCGCGACGCTCTTCGGCCGGGACGGCGCCTGGGGCACATGGGTGCACCGGTGGACGGCGGAGGAGGACCGGCACGCCTACGCGCTGCGCAGCTACCTGCACGCCCGCCGCGCCCTCGACCCGGTGCTCCTGGAGGAGCAGCGCATGGAGCACGTCTCGCGCGGCTACGCCGGCCACCACCCCGGCGTGCTGCACGGCCTGGCCTACGTCACCGTGCAGGAGATGGCCACCCGGGAGGCCCACCGCAACACGGGCAGGGCGTGCGGCGACCCGCTCGGCGAGAAGCTGACCGCCCGCATCGCCGCGGACGAGAACCTGCACATGCTGTTCTACCGCGACCTCTACCGGGCCGCCCTCGACCTCGCCCCGGACGCCGCCGTCACCGCCCTGGCCGATGTGATCTGCGACTTCCAGATGCCGGGGGCCACCCTGCCCGGCTTCCAGCAGCGGTCCCTGCGCATCGCCGCGGCCGGCATCTACAACCTCGACGTCCACCGCGAGCACGTGCTGCTGCCGCTGCTGCGGACCCTGAACGTGCAGGACCGCACCGACTTCACCGCCGCCGGCGACCGGGCGCGCGAGCGCATCGGACTGCACCTCGAACAGCTGGAGAGGAACGCGGCCCGGTTCCGCGCGCTGTTCGCGAGGATGGACCTGGACGGTGCCGCCACGGTGTGACGTTCCCCGCCCCGGTCCTGCACTCCTCCACCGGCCCGCCCGGCAGCGGCTCCTACGGCTCGCGGGACGGGCCCAGCGCCTCCCGCAGGTCCCGGGCGAGGCTGTGGGCGATGTCGGGCCACCGGTCGTCGATGTAGAAGTGGCGGCCGGGATAGACGCGTGTGCGGACGCGGCCGCGGCTCAGGTCCGCCCACGCGCCGAGGGCGCCCTCCCGGGCGATGGAGTCCTCGCGCCCGCCGAACACACTGATCGGGCAGTCCAGCGGGGCCTCCTCCTCGTGCCGGTAGCGCAGGTAGACGCTCACCTCGCGCTTGAGGACCGCATTGGCACTGGACCGGTGCAGCGCGTGCTGCGCGGCGAGTTCCCGGAACAGGGGCATCAGGCGGTGCAGGGGCTGCGCCCGCAGTTCGGCGGTCATCAGGTGCCACCGGTGGGGCGGGTGGGTGGCGGAGACGGCGAGCAGCGCCGGCTGCGGACGTGCCCCGCGCCGCAGCTGTCGCGCCGCCTCGAAGGCGAGGAGCCCGCCGCCGCAGTGGCCGAAGAAGGCGAACGGGCGGCCGGCCGCGTCCCGGTGGACCGCCTCGGCCAGCGACCGGGCCAGCTCCGGGACGTTCCGCATGGCGGGCTCCCGCAGACGGCGTCCGTAACCGGGCAGTTCGACGGGGCACGGCTCCACCCAGTCGGGCAGTTCGCGCACCAGAGGCAGGAAGAAGTCGGCGGGCCCGCCCAGGAACGGCAGGCAGTACAGGCGTGCCGCGGCGCCCGGGCGTCGTACGGCGCCCGAGGTCCACGGGCAGGGGGCCGCGGCTTCCGCGCCGTCGTACGTGATCACCTCGAAAGTCCTTCCGGTCGGCAACGGGGATGAGGACCGCCGCGGGGGAGGCGGTCCGGTTCCCGGTGCCCGGGCCCGCAGGGCGGATCCGGGCACCGGGAAGCGCTCACGGCCGTGCGGCCGGTGCGGTGTCCTGCCGGGCTCCGGTCTGCTGGGCCGGCAGGGCCGCGGCGACGGTCCGGGACGCCTGCTGCCTGAGGACGAGGTCGGCCAGCGCGGTCAGGGTGGGGTTGGCGACCGCTTCCATGGTGGGGATCTCGCAGTCGAAGTGGCGCTGGACCAGGACCGCGAGCTCGGCGGCCATCAGCGAGTCCATGCCGAGTTCGCCCAGCGGCCGCTCCATCGGCACCCGTTCCGGCGTGGTCTGCAGGACGGTGGCGGCCAGCTCCGCCAGTGCCTGCAACACCAGCTGACGGGCCTCCTGCGGTGGCAGGGTGGCCAGTTGCCGGCGCAGGTCGTCACCGTTGTGCCCGGCCACCTCCTTCGCGGGTGCGAGGACCAGGCTCAGCCGGGGGGCGTCCGCCGCGGGGCAGAACGAGCGCAGCGCCTCCCACGTCATGCGGGCCACGGCGACGACCTCGACCGGGTGGGCGAGGAGCCGGTCCAGGTGGGCGTGCGCCTCGCGGGGGGCGAGAAGACCCATGCCCTTGCTCCGCAGCATGTCGGTCAGACCCAGCCGCGCCACATAACCGGCCTCGTCGATGCCGCCCCACTGCACGGCCAGCGCGGTCTCCCCCCCGCCGGCGGCGGGCCCGGGCGAGGGACTCCAGGGCGAGGTTGGCACCGACGTACGGGGCCTGGTGGGGGTTGCCGATGAGCGCGGCGGCCGAGGAGTACAGGACGAACAGGTCCATGTCCCTGCCGCGGGTCAGCTCGTCGAGAACGAGCGCTCCGGCGATCTTCGGCGTGAGGACCGCCGCGACGCGCGCGTCGTCCAGGCCGGCGAGGGGAGCGTCGTCCAGGTGCATCGCGGCGTGCACGACACCGCGCACCGGGTGTCCGCGGTCGTCGGCGTCCTGGAAGACGGCGCGCATCGCGTCGATGTCGGCGGCGTCGGCCGCGTAGGCCGTCGCGTGCACGCCCCGGGCGCGCAGTTCTTCCAGCAACCGGGGCGCACCGGGCGTCCGTGTGCCCCGGCGTCCCACCAGGGCGAGGTGACGGGCGCCGCGCTCGGCGAGCCAGTGGGCGGTGGCCGCTCCGAAGCCACTGAGTCCACCGGTCACCAGATAGGTGCCCTCCGGGTCGAGCGGCCGCCGCTCCGGATACGGGGTGAGGGGCGGCGGCTGGTCGAAGGTGAGGACGAGCTTGCCGATGTGGTGCGAGTGCTGCAGCAGCCGGAAGGCCTCCGCGGCCTCGGCGGCGGGCCGCACCCAGTGCGGCCCCGGCCGGACGTCGCCTGCGGCGATGCCTTCGGCGAGCCGCTCGACGTGGCACCGTGCCCGGTCCGGGTCCTCCAGGACCATCTCGTTGAGGTCGACGGCGGAGAAGGTCAGGGCCCGTTGGAACGGACCCAGCAGCAGGCGTTCGTTGGCGTGGAAGTCCCGTTTGCCGAGTTCCACGAAGTGGCCCCCGGGCCTCAGGAGTTCCAGGCCGCGGGTGACGGCCTCTCCGCTGAGCGAGTTCAGGACCACGTCGACGCCCCGCCCGTCGGTGACGTCGAGAACCCGTTCGGCGAAGCCGAGCGTGCGCGAGTCGTGGACGTGCTCGACGCCGAGCAGGCGCAGCAGGTTCCTCTTGTGCGCCGTCCCGGCGGTGGCGATGACGCGGGCGCCGACCCGCTGGGCGTACTGGACGGCGGCGAGGCCGACGCCTCCGGCGGCCGCGTGGACGAGGACGGTCTGTCCCCGGCTCAGCCGGGCGACGTGGCGGAGGCCGTACTCGGCGGTGAGGTGGGCGAGCGGGACGGTGGCCGCCGCGGTGAGGTCCATGCCGTCCGGGACGCGGCACACGACCCGCGCGTCGACGGTCAGATGCGAGCACAGCGAGCCGCGGGCGATGGCCCAGACCCGGTCACCGGGGACGATGCCGGACACCTGTGCGCCGACGGCGGTGACGATCCCCGCGCACTCGTAGCCGACGGGGTGCTCCCGGGTGCCGTCGGTATCGGGCTGCGGCGGCAGCACGGCCTGTGCCTGGAGGACGTCCCGGTAGTTCAGGCCGGCGGCGCGGACCTCGACGGTCACCTCGCCGGGACCGGGCGGCGCGGGCGGCGCCACGGGGCGCCACACCAGGTCGTAGGCGGGTCCGGGGCGCCGGACCCGCAGGGCGTAGGCGCCCGGTCGCGGCGGTGCGGCCGCCGCGGGCACGCGATCCGTCACGCGGGACACGAAGCGGCCGTGGCGGGTGGTGACGATCTCGTCCTCCTCGCCCGGGTCCAGCAGTTCGGCCGCGATCCGCCGCGCGGCGTCCGCCGTCGTACCGCCGTAGTCGGCGGCGAGCCGGCGCACCGTGATCCGGGCGTGCTCGTTGGCGAGGGAGCGCGCCACGCCCCAGGCCGCGGCGGCGGGCACGGTCGCGGGCTCGGGGGCGGGCGTGGCGCCGTCGGTCGGGGCCACCAGCCACAGTGAGCAGGGGGCGTCCGCGGGCAGGCGGGACAGCATGGCCGACGCGTCCCGCAGGGCCGCCGTGTACCGCACGGAGCGGGTGGTGGCCTCCCGCGCGGTGAGCGCCGACGCGCCGGGATCGGTGTCGGTGACCAGGACGACGGTGACCGGCGAGGCGGCCGGGCCGCCGGGCGGCAGAGCGGACCGGTTCCCGGCGGCGTCCGTCCCGGTGTGCCGCACCGTGCCGCCGGCCGCGGTCAGCGCCGCGGCCAGCTCGGCCGTCAGGGCGCAGTCCGGCTCTCCGGCGACGACCCACACGGAGCCCGTGGGCGCCTGCGGCGTCGGGGGCGCCGCGACGGCACCGGGGCGGGGGGTGCGCCGCGCGCGGAGCACGGAGGCCACCCGGGCCAGGTCGCCGCCGGCGTCGGCGTGTGCGATGTCGCCGAAGCCGGTCTCCTCCAGCAGTTCACGCCAGCGCGACTGCGGCAGCAGCGGGGTGCGGGGGCGTTCCGCCAGGTCGGTACGGTTCCAGAAGCTCTTCAGCACACCGAACACCAGGGCGCCGGCCGCGGTGTCGTGCATCTCCTGCACCAGCAGGTGACCGCCGTCGGCGAGCAGGAAGGACAGGCGGGCCAGTGTGGCGCGGACGTCCCCGGTGGCGTGCAGGACGTTGGAGGCGAGGACGAGGTCGAACGCCCCCTCCGCCCAGCCCTGTTCCCGTGGATCGCGGTCGAGGTCCAGCACCCGGTACTCGACGAAGTCGTGGGCGTCGAGCCGGGCCCGGGCCCGGGGGAAGAAGGACTCCGAGACGTCGGTGAAGACGTACTGGGTGCGCCCCCGCGGCAGATGGGGCAGGACCACCCGGCTGGTCGCACCGGTGCCGGCGCCGACCTCGAGGACGCGCAGCGGGCGGTCGGCGGGCCAGGCCCCGGCCAGGGCGCGCACGCAGGACCGCATGGCGCGGCCCGCGACCTCGGACTGGATCGAGGAGGCGTACAGTTCCTCGGTCACGTACCGGCCGGACTCGGAGAACAGCAGTTCCAGCGGGTCGCAGCGCCCCGTCAGGATGTCCGGCAGCCGCCGGCCGCACATGCCGTACGCGGTCAGTTCCGGACCGCGCCGCAGGGGCCCGGCCGCCAGGGAGCGCACCGTCTCCCCGGGACGGCCCGGAGCGAGGACCCGGCAGGCGCCACCGGACCGGAAGGCGTCCGCGTCCGCCACGAGGCGGTACTCCTCGGCCACTTCCAGCAGGACGCCGAGCAGCGGTTCGTACTCGGGCAGGACCCCGGCCTCGCTCAGCTCGGCCCAGGTGAACCGCGCCGCGCCCGGCAGGAGCTCCGCGACGGCGTGTACCGCGAAGTGCGCCGTCACCCGCTTCAGGGCGTCCACCAGCTCCAGCCCCTGGCGTGCCTCCGACTCGGACATGACCACGGTCTCCGGCAACGCGGACGCCATCTCGGCGGCGGACGCGCGGGGCGCCGGGAGCGCCGCGCCGGCGTGGCCCGGACGCGGGGCGACGCACAGCTCGCTGACGTACGCGCCGACCGCGGTTCCGGTCCCGGCGTCGAAGCGGCGCAGCCGGCAGCCGAGGAGTTCCACGCAGACCGTGCCGTCCTCGTCGACGAGGGTGACGTCCCAGACGGCCTCGGCCGCGGTGGCCGACCGCCCGCGCACCCGGACGTGGCCGGTGACGCCGACCGGTCGCCAGGCGCGGACCGTGTCGACGGCCGCGGGCAGGAACGTCGCGCCGTCCGCGACGTCCAGCAGCACGGCACCGGCCTGGAGGGCGCCGTCGAGGATCGCGGGGTGCGCCAGGTAGCCGGCGGTCTCCACGTGGTCGGCGCGGTAGCGGGCCACCGCCTCGCGGCCGTCGGTGCGGACCTGGTCGAGCACGCGGAAGCAGGGTCCGTAGTCCAGGCCGCTGCGGCGGGCGCGGTGGTACACCTCGTCCGCGTCGGCGCCGTGCGGGAACTCCCGGCGCAGCACGTCGTCGCCGAGTGGTTCGGGGGCCCGGCCGAGCAGGCGGCGCACCCGGCCGCGGGCGTGGGAGCGCCAGGGCTGTCCGGGGCCGCCGGCCCGGCTCGCCACGCGCACCACTCCGTCCTCGTCGGACAGGGAGGTCTGCAGCCAGACGTTCATCTCCGGGTCGTCCCAGGGCAGAGTGAGCGGCTGGAAGGTCAGCGCGGTGACCTCCACGGGCGCGTCGAAGGCCCGGGTCCCGGCGGCCAGGGCCGCCTCGATGTATCCGGCGGCCGGCATCAGCACCGCGCCGCCCACCTTGTGGTCGGCCGGCCACGTCAGGCGGGCCGGGTCGATGCGCTGGTGCCAGCTCGGGTCCGGGGCGGCGGCCCGTTCGCCGAGCAGGGGGTGGTCCAGGGTGCCGTCGCCGCAGGTGCGGTCCCACGTCGCGGCCGGCGGCATCGGGAGGGTCTCGCGCTGCCAGGTGCGCGGCGGCAGGTCGGTGACCTTCCCCGGCACGGGGAAGAACGCCGTCCAGTCCCCGGCCCCGGCGGCCAGGGCGCCGCCGACGGTCTCCTGCAGCGCGTCGGTGCCCGGCCGGTGGCGGCGCAGGGTGGGCAGGACCACGGCCGGCACCCGGGCCGTTTCGGCCGCCCGGCGCAGATAGGCCGTGAGCACCGGGTGCGGGCCGATCTCGACGAACGTGCCGCAGCCCTCCTCCAGCGCCGCCGCGGCGGCCTCGGCGAACAGCACGGGACGCCGCAGGTTGTGCCACCAGTACTTGGCGTCCAGGCCGGTGCCGTCCTGCCCCTGCCGGAGCCGGCCGGTGACGGTGGAGGCGAACGGCAGGCGCAGCGGGCCCGGACGCAGGCCGGCCAGCGCCGCCTTCATGGGCTCGGCGAGCGGGTCCATGAGCCGGCTGTGGAAGGCGTGGTCCAGCTCCAGCGGGCGGAAGAAGACGTCACGGCCGGCCAGATGGTGGGCCAGTTCCTTCAGCGCCTGCTCGTCCCCGCTGACGGTGACGTCGTGCGCGCTGTTGACGGCGGCGATCTCCAGTCTCCCGCCGTACGGCAGGAGCAGGGCGCGGGCCTCCCGCTCGGGCAGGCCCAGTGCCGCCATGCGGCCGCTGCCGGCGGTGGTGCCCTGGAGCCGGCTGCGCTCGGCCACCACCCGGGCGGCGTCGGGCAGGTCCAGTGCGCCGGCGACGCAGGCGGCGGCGATCTCCCCGACGCTGTGCCCGAGGACCGCGTCCGGGCGCACCCCCTGTCCGTCCAGTGCCGCGACGAGGCCCAGTTGCAGCGCGAACAGGGCGGGCTGTGCGATCTCGGTGCGGTCCATGCGGGAGGGGACGCCCGGTGCGGCCAGTTCCTGGGCCACCGACCATCCCAGCAGCGGTCCCAGGGCGGCGTCGGCCTCCCGCACGGCGGCGCGGAAGGCGGGCACCGCCGCCATGAGGTCGGCCCCCATGCCGTGCCACTGGGACCCGTTGCCGGAGAAGGCGAACACCACCTTGCCGTTCACGGCCCGTCCGGTGCCGGAGGGCGGCTGAACGGCCGGGGAGGCGGCCCGTTCCCGCAGCCGGTCGGCGGCCTGCTCCGGGGTGCGGGCGAGCACCACCGCGCGGTGCGGGTGGTGGCTGCGGCGGCGGCAGGCGCTCCAGGCGGTGTCGTAGAAGGCGTCCGGTGCGACGCCCTCCAGATGGTCGGCCATCCGGTGCAGGGCACTCGTCAGGGCGTCCTCGGTGTGGGCCGAGACCAGCAGGGGCAGCGCCGTGCCCTGCGGCCGGGCGGCCGGCCCCTCCACCGGGGCGGGAGCGGGCGGGGCGCCGAGCAGGACGTGGGCGTTGGCGCCGCCGAATCCCATGGAGCTGACCCCGACCAGGCCGTCCCCCTCGCAGGGCGGCACCGGCCTGGCGGTGACGGCCGGTTCCAGCCCGAGTCCGGCGAAGTCGATGTCGTCGGCGAGCGGTTCGGCGTGCAGGGTGGCGGGGATGCGCCGGTGCCGCAGCACCAGGCACGCCTTCAGCAGGCTGGGCATGCCCGAGGCCGCCTCCAGGTGCCCCAGGTTGGTCTTGACCGACCCGATGGGCAGCGGCCCCCGGGTGCGGGCGGTGGCGAGCGCCCGTCCGACGGCCCGGCACTCGGCGCGGTCCCCGGCCTGCGTGCCCGTGCCGTGCGCCTCGAAGTAGACCAGTTCGTCGGGGGAGACCCCGGCGTCCCGGTAGAGCCTGCGCAGCAGTTCTTCCTGCGCCTCGCTGCTGGGCAGGGCCATCCCCCGGGTGTGCCCGTCGCTGTTGACGCCGCTGGACCGGATCACCGCGTGCACCCGGTCGCCGTCGGCGAGGGCGTCGGCGAGCGGTTTGAGGACGACCAGCCCGCCGCCCTCCGCCCGTACGAAGCCGTCGGCGGCGGCGGAGAAGGTCCGGCACCGGCCGGTCGGGGACAGCAGCGACGCCTTGGAGAACCCGATGTAGGGGCGGGGGTCGAGCAGCAGGCCGATGCCGCCCGCGAACGCCATGCTGCTGTGCCCGGTGCGCAGCGCCTCGCAGGCCTGGTGCACCGCGATCAGGGACGACGAGCAGGCGGTGTCCACGGTCATGCTCGGACCCCGCAGGTCGAAGATGTACGACAGCCGGTTGGAGAGGATGGCGTCCGCCCCGCCGGTCATGGTGTAGGCGTCCATCTTCTCCGGCAGGGTGCCCTGCATCGCGAGGGCGGCCGAGCCCGAGCAGCCGACGAAGACGGCGGTGTCCGACCCCGCGATCCGGTCGGCGTCCATCCCGGCGTCGTCCAGCGCGTCGACCGCCATCTCCAGCAGCAGCCGCTGCTGCGGGTCCATGCCGGCGGCCTCGCGCGGGGAGATGCCGAAGTAGTCGGCGTCGAACCGGTCGTACTCCCGGAGGAACCCGCCGGCGACGGTGTAGGTCTTGCCCGGGCGGCGGGGGTCCCGGTCGAAGTACCGGGAGGCGTCGAAGCGGTCCGGGGGCACCTCGGTCACCAGGTCCCGGCCTTTGCTCAGGGCTGCCCACAGCTCGTCCAGCGAGGTGATGCCGCCGGGCAGCCGGCAGGCGGCTCCGACAAGGGCGATGGGCATGTCGTGCCGTGGAGGGGGCGGTGTGCGCAAGACGGTCTCCTTGCGGTCGTGGCGGTCGTGGAGGGGAGGGCGGGTGCGGCCGTTGCGGAGGGGGACCGGCCGGTGACGGGAGGGCGGGACGGTGGTCCCGTGCGGGGGAGCGGGAGGACGGCGGCCGCGGACCTGCGCGGGCAGCGCGCCCCGTGTGTCCCGTGGCCCCGGCGGGCGGGGGAGGGGGAGGGGGGAGCACCGGGGCGGCCGGGGGGAAGGCCGGTGGTGTCGGCGAGGGCGCTGAGCACCACGGTCATGAGCGGGTCGCGGCGGATGACGGCGGGGTGGACGCGCGGCCGGTGGCACCGGTGCCGCCGGCGACCGCGGTCAGCGTGTACGCCCCGGCCGCGGTCGCGGGGCCGGCGAGGCGGCCGGAACGGGTCCGCGGCTCCCGTACGGGGCACGGGGAGGCGGAGGGGAGGGGGTCTCACGGATCACGCGTCGGACAGTAGCCGACCGATCGCACGGGGTAGTACTCGCCGGGGGCGTTCACCCGCGGGGGTGAGGGCCGCGGCGCCGGGCCGCGGACCCGGCGTCTTCCCGGGGCGGTCGTCCGGCGGGAGCCGCCGTCAACGTCCCCCGCCCCGCGCCCGCATCACTCGTTCGAGTCATGGCGGCCGCGCGCCCCGGAACGCGGCACACCGCGTACCGCCCGGCCGGCGGGGTGCCCGGCGGCCGGCAGGCGGTCGCGGCGACCGCGATGCCCCGGCCCGTCCGTGATAGCCAAAGGGCCTTCGACAGCGCGTGGGTGAGGGAGGTATCGATGCGCCGCATCGGAACGGTCGTGGTGCGGTACCGCTTCGCGGTGATGTCCGTGTGGCTGGTGCTGGTCGTGGCGAGTCTCGCCGTGCTGTCCGCCGTCCCCCGGACACTGCAGCCGCCGGACGTCACGGTCGACCGGTCGGCCTCGGCCGCCGCCGCGGACCTCGTCGCCGACCGGTTCCCCGACATCGGCACGCGGCAGGTGATGCTGGCGTTCACCTCCCGCACGCTCCCGGCCGACGATCCGGCGTACGGGCGCGCCAAACAGGCCGTCACCGCCGCGATGAGGAAGCAGCCGGAGGTGGGAGTCGTCCTGCCGGTGCCCCGCACCGAACGGCAGGACCCCCGCCACTCCTACGTGATGCTCGGCGTCCGCGGTGACACGGACACCGCCCGGCGGGTGCTGCCGGAACTGGCCGACCGGGCCCGGGAGACCGTCCGCGAACACTCGGACGGCAGGGTGTCGGCAGCCCTCGTCGGCCTGGACCCCGTCCTGGCGGAACTGGCCCGCGCCACCACCCGGGAGGTGGAGGCCGCGGAGGTGTTCACGGTGCCCGTGGCCGCCCTGCTGCTGGCGGTGGGGCTCGGCTCCCTGGGGGCCGCCGCCCTGGTGCTGCTGCTCGCCGGAACCGCGATCGTCCTCAGCCTGGCCGTCCTGACGCTGACCGGGCTGTCCCGGGGCGTGGACGCGACCGCGGTGGCCGTGGTCGCCACCGTCGGACTCGGCGTCGGCCTGGACTACGCGCTGCTGCTGACGCTGCGTCACCGCAGACGCCGGGCCACCGGCCTGCCGCCCCACCGGGCCGCCGAACAGGCCACCGCCACCGCCGGCGCCACGGTCCTCCTGGCGGGCACGGCCGTCGTCGCGACCGCCACCGGTCTGCTGCTGACGGACATCGCCTACATGCGGGCCCTGGCGCTCGCGGCCGTCCTGGCCGCGTCGACCGCGACCCTCGCCGCGCTCACCCTGATGCCGGCCCTGCTCGCCTCCTGCGACCGGGCCCTGGGATGGGCCCCGATGCCCTGGAAACGGCCGGGACGGCGCCGCACGAAATCCGGGCCCTCCGCCTGGGAGCGGTGGACCGCGCACCTGATGCGGCACCCCGTCCGCCACGCCACGGCCGCGACGCTGCTCCTCCTGCTGGCCGCGTCCCCCGTGCTCGGACTGCGCACGGCGCTGCACTTCGACCGTTCCCTGATCGCCGGCACCGACACCGGCGCCGGACTGGCCAGGATGGAGGCCGACCGGATCGTCAGCCTCACCCTGGTGGCCCTGCCCCACCCGGCGGGTGCCGGGCCCGTCGACACCCGGGCGCTGTCCGGCGCGCTGGGCGAGGACCACCGGGTCGCCGCGGTGGCCCCGATCGACAACGGCCGCGACCTGACCCTGCTGCTGATCGGCGAGGCGCAGGCACCGGACACCCCCGCCGCGACCGCCCTCCAGCAGCGTCTGCGCGAGGACCTCGTCCCGCGTCTGCTGCCCGCCGGCCAGCCCGTGCGGATCGCCGGGCCGTCGGCGGCCGTGCACGACCTGGGCGCCGAGGCCGGTGACCGGGTGTGGTGGGTGCTGGCGGTGATCAGCTGCGGCACCTTCGTCCTGACCTTCCTGGTCTTCCGCTCGGTGCTCGTCCCGCTCAAGGCGATCGCGATGAACCTGCTCTGTGTGGCAGCCGCCTTCGGACTGCTCACCCTGGCCACTCCGGCGCTCGGCCACGACGCCGTCAACCCCCTGCTGCCCCTGATCGCCCTCAGCCTGGTGTTCGGCCTGTCGATGGACTACGAGATCTTCCTCGTCCACCGCATCGCCGAGCACTACCGGGCCCACGGCGACAACAGTGCGGCCGTGCTGTACGGTCTGCGCCGCACCGCACTGCCCATCAGCCTGGCCGCGGGCGTGCTCGTCGTGAGCCTCACCGGGCTGCTCGCCACCCACCGGCAGGACCTGCGCCAGCTCGGTTTCGTGGTGATGACCGCCGTCGTGCTCGACGCCACCGTCGTCCGGATGGTGCTGGCGCCCGCCCTGATGCGGCTCATGGGCCGTGCCAACTGGTGGCTGCCCGCCCGGCTCGGACGTCTGCTGCCGGCCCGCGACGGCGAGGTGCGCCTTCCGGCACAGGCCGGCGCCGAACCCGCGGCCGACCACCCCCGGGTGTGACCCGTGCCGGCCCGGCCCTTCCGGGCCGGCGGGACCCGAGAACCCGCGCGCTCACCCGGCCGCGGGCCTGCCGCCCTCCCCGCTCCCTCCGCCCCCGGGACGGTGCCCCAGGGCGGCGCGGAAGTAGCGCGCGTCGAGAGGCGGCGGCGGCGCGACGCCGGCGGCCGCGTCGGCCGCGTCGAGGGCGGGACGGTCGTAGCGGCGTGTGAGCCGGCCGTAGTGGTCGCCGGTCGGGGTGAGGCGGGACAGGAAGCTCTCCAGAGGGCCGAGCGGCACCGGCTCCGGCTCCCGGACCAGACGCACCCACGGCAGCGTCGAGACCACGGCGGGCAGCCACACGTCGTTGGGGGTGTCGACGGGGTGCACGACGTGGCAGGTGCGCACACCCGGCGGGGGCGCGGCGGCGAGCCGGACCATCGCGTCGGCGGCGTAGTCCACGGGGACGAAGTTCATCGCGGAGCCGTGCGGGAGGTGCAGACGCAGCGTGAGGGTCTCCTCCCCCGGCGCGAGGGGGGCGC
This sequence comes from Streptomyces sp. NPDC006384, assembly GCF_042870695.1. NCBI lineage: Bacteria > Bacillati > Actinomycetota > Actinomycetes > Kitasatosporales > Streptomycetaceae > Streptomyces > Streptomyces sp. NPDC006384. The sequence continues at coordinate 73,127 of NZ_JBIAHR010000011.1, read as the reverse complement.
CGGTCAGTCCGGCCAGCCGCCGCGGGCCCTGCCGTGCGGCCAGGGCGAGCTGCACGCCGATGGCGCTGAGCGGGTGATGGGGGCAGCCGGGCGGCACGCGCCGGTGGCTGATCAGCACGCTGGGCCGCAGGACGGTGACGGCGGCGCCGGTCCGGTCCGCCCACTCGCGGACCAGATGCTCGGCCAGGTGCTTCGTGGCCTCGTAGGGCAGGGCGAAGCCGTGGGAGTCGTCGAGGCGGTCCTCCGCGACGGTGCCCGCCGGCCGTGCTCCGGCGACGAAGGCGGTGCTGATGTGGACCAGGCGGGCCGGGCCGCCGGGCCGCCGCGCGGCGAGTTCGAGGACGTGGCGGGTGCCGTCCACGTTCACGGGGGTGAGGGCGTCGAGGGACGCCCGCAGGTCGATGCCCGCCGCGCAGTGCCAGATCTCCTCGGCCCGTTCGGCGAGGGCGCGGTGGGCCACGGCGTCCAGCCCCAGAAGGGGGCGGGTCACGTCGCTCCGGACCAGGCGCACCCCGGGCAGCGCCGCGAGATCGTCCTCGCCGGCGCCCGCGGCCGCGAGGGCCCGGGCGAGCCGCTTCCGTGCGGCCGCCGGGTCCTGGCGGACCAGGGCCGTCACCCGGTGACCGCCGCGCATCAGGCGCAGCAGGAGATGGGAACCCAGGAAACCGGTCGCGCCGGTGATCACCGTGGTCACTCGTGCTCCTCGCACTCGCTCAGGCCCGGTCGAAGACCAGGACCGCGTTCTGACCGCCGAAACCGAAGGAGTTCGTCATGGCGGCGTCCAGACGCGCCGGGCGGGGAGCGCCGGTGACGATGTCCAGCTCGCGCCCCGCGTCCTGGCGCCGGAGGTTGGCGGTCGGAGGGATCTCCTGGCGTTCCAGGGCCAGTACGGTCAGGGCGGCCTCGATGGCCCCCGAGGCCCCGAGACTGTGGCCGAGGACGCTCTTGGGGGCCGTGACCGGCGGCGCATCCGCGCCGAAGACCGCCCGCAGGGCCAGCGCCTCGGCGGTGTCGCCGGCCACGGTGGCGGTGCCGTGGGCGTTGACGTGGTCGATCCGGCGGGGCGTGCGGCCCGCGGCCGCGATGGCCTGCCGCATGGCCTGCGCGGCACCGGTGCCGTCGGGACGGGGCAGGACGGGGTGGTGCGCGTCGCTGCTGAAGGCGTGCCCGCGCAGCACCGCGCGGGCCGTGGCGCCCCGCCGCCGGGCGTGTCCGGGGTCCTCCAGCACCAGGATCGCCGCCCCTTCGGAGAGCACGAGACCGTCGCGGTCGGTGTCGAAGGGCCGGCACGCCTCGGCCGGCCGGTCCGTGCGGCGGGAGAGGGCGCCCATCTGGTGGAAGCAGGTCGCGCTCATCCGGCCGCGTGCCGACTCGGCGCTTCCGGCCAGGACGACGTCGCAGACCCCGGAGCCGATGAGACCGGCGGCGACGCCCAGCGCCATGGCCCCGGAGGCGCAGGCGCCGGCGACGGTGAAGCCGGGCCCTCGGGCCCCCAGGTCGATGGCCACCTCGGCGGCGACCATGTTGGGCACACTGCGGGTCAGGGCCGTGGGGGAGACGAGGTGGGGCATGTCCGCGTCGAGGTGGCGGAACTCCCGGGCGTAGGTGTCCAGGCTGTTGCCCCCGATGCCGAGGACCACCCCGACCCGCGGCGCGTCCCAGGCGCCCGGGGCCAGCCCGGCGTCGGCGACCGCGTCACGGGCGGCGACCAGCGCCAGATGCGCGAAGCGGTCGAGCCGCCGGGCCGTCCGCCGCCCGAGCGCGGCGACCGGGTCGAAGCCGGTGACGGGACAGAAGATGTCCACCGGCAGTCCCGCGAGGGCCGGGTCCCTGACTGCCAGTCCGGCGCCCCGGCCCAGCACCCGCCAGCATTCGTCCGGCCCGCGCCCCGCCGGGGTCAGCAGCCCCATGCCGGTGACCGCCGCACCGCGGGGCGCGGGGCGCCGCCGGACGCGGGGCGGCTCCGGTGCCGCGGCCTCGGTGCCGGACGTCGGATCGAGGGGCATCGTGGGACCTTCCGGACGAGGACGCGGGAACCGGCGGGAGCGGTCCCGGACGCGGTGCGGGGAGCGGCGGGCGTCAGGCGGTCGCCGCGGGGGTGCCGCGCGTGACGGCCGCCTGGAACGCCTCCGCGAGTTCCCCCAGGGTGCTGTCCAGGCTCAGACCGGCGTCGAGGTCGTCGAGCCTGACGCCCGTCTCCTCGGAGACGATCACGGCGATCTCCGCGAGCATCAACGAGTCGACGTCGAGGTCCCGGACCCCGGCCTCCGGCCGTACGACGTCGGCGTCGACGCCGAACTCCTCGATGAGCAGGGTGGCCAGACGGTCGTACATGGAAGCAGCTCCTGGTTCTCACGGCAGGTGCGCGGACCCGCTCGTCCCCGCCCGCAGACGTCACCGCCGTCAGCGGGGCAACGACCGGGGGCATCCGGGGTCACGGGCCGGCGGCGGCCGTCGCGCGAAATGGTGGGCGCTCCCGCCGTCCCCGCCCGGACGGGAAGGGGCCCCGTGACCCCGGCGCCGGGCCGTCGTTGCGCAAGCGGGGCGCGGACCGCGGCGGATTCCTGACCGGGCCGCACGGGAGGTGACCGTACGCGAAGCGGGCGGCGGGGGCGCCGGTCGTACGGGAGGCGGCGTGCCGCGTCCCGGGCCCGCGGGGTGATGCGCGCCCGCACCGACACGGAGGTGGGAGATGGCAAGCCGGACCCGAAACCGAATCCGGACCTGGGCCGCCGACGCCGGCCGGGACCGTTCCCGCGCGCGCCCGGCGGGCCGGGGTCCGGAACATGGCTGACGTCGCCGTGACCGGCCTCGGCATGATCACACCGGCCGGACGTACCGCGCCCGACACCTGGCGCACGGTCTGCGAGGGGAGGGGACTGGCCCGACCCGACCCCGAACTCACCGGACTGGACGTCGACATCTCCTGCCGCGTCGACGGCTTCGACGCCGACCGGGAGCTGGGCCGGCCGCTCGCCCGCCGCCTCGACCGCTTCACGCACCTCGCCCTCGTCGCCGCGCGCGAGGCGGCCCGGGACGCGGGTCTCGCGCCCGGCCGGTGGACCGCCCCGCGCGTCGGCGTCGTCCTCGGGGTCGGCAGCAACAGCCTGGCCACCTACCTCCGGGAGTTCGGCAGGCTCCAGCAGGGACAGGCGGAGCTCGTGTCACCGCTCGCCCTTCCCCGCAGCGTGCCCAACATGGCCGCCGCCGAGATCGCCCTCGACCTGGAGGCCACCGGCCCCAACTTCACCGTCTCCAGCGCCTGCGCCTCCGGGGCCACCGCCGTCGCGGTCGCCGCCGCCCTGCTCGACTCGGGTGCCTGCGACGTCGTTCTGGCGGGCGGTGCGGAGTCCGGCCGGTCCCGCATGACCGCCACCTGCTTCGCCCGGCTGCGGGCCCTGTCCCGGCGCACCGCCGAACCCGAGCGCGCCTCGCGGCCCTTCGACGCCGACCGCGACGGCCTGGTCCTGTCCGAGGGTGCGGCGGTCCTCGTGCTGGAGCGGCCCGGGCACGCGCGCCGCCGGGGAGCGGCCGTACGCGCCCTGCTGCGGGGCCACGCCGTCGGATGCGACGCCCACCATCCCGTCGCCCCCCACCCCGACGGCGCGGGGGCGGAACGCGTCCTGCGGGCCGCCCTCGCCGCCGCGCGCCTCGCCCCGCGGGACGTCCAGCACGTCAACGCCCACGGCACCGCCACCCGGGCCGGCGACGCCGCCGAGGGCCGGGCGCTGCAGCGCGTCTTCGCCGGCGCCGTGCCGCCGGTCACCGCCGCCAAGGGCGTCCTCGGTCACGCCCTCGGCGCCGGCGGGGCGATCGAGGCGGCGCTGACCGTCCTCACCCTGGAGCACCAGCTCATCCCGCCCACCGCCAACCTCGGCCTCCAGGAGGCCGGGCCGCAGCTGGACATCGTGACCGGGCGGCCCCGGCCCGCGGCCGTGCACACCGCGGTCTGCAACTCCTTCGGTTTCGGAGGGCAGAACGCGGTCCTCGTCCTCAGCACCCCGTGAACGGGGCCACCTCCCGGAAGGGCACACCCATGCACACCGACGGATCCCCGGACGACGCCCGCGTCCTCCACGACCTGGAGCCGGTCGCGGCCGACGCGCTCGACGACCACCTGCGCCACTGCGGGGACTGGCTCCCGCACGAGTACATCCCCTGGAGCGAGGGACGCACCTTCGACGGAGTGCTCGACGGCGAGCCCTGGCGTCCCGAACAGGCACGCCTCGCTCCCGAGGTCCGGGACGGCCTGGTGCACAACCTGCTCAGCGAGGACAACCTCCCGAGCTATCACCGCGTCATCGCCCGCATGTTCACGCTCGACGGCGCGTGGGGCACCTGGGTGAACCGCTGGACCGTCGAGGAGGGCCGGCACGGCATGGCGATCCGCGACTACCTCCTCGTCACCCGCGCCACCGACCCGGCCGCCCTGGAGCGGGCGCGCTCGGAACACGTGCAGAACGGCTACGAACTCGACCAGAGGGACGTCCTGTCGTCCCTGGTGTACGTCACCCTCCAGGAGCTCGGCACCCGGGTGTCCTACACCAACATCCAGCGTCTGTCGGACGATCCGGCGTGCGTCAGGCTGCTCCGGCGCATCGGGCAGGACGAGAACCGGCACATGCTGTTCTACCGGACGATCCTGAGCGCGGCCGTGCGCATGTACCCCGACGACACGCTCCGGGCGGCCGCCGGTGTGCTCTCGTCCGCCCGGGCCCCCGGCCACCGGGCGCCCGGCTACGAGCGGATGGCCGCCTCCATGGCCTGGTCCGGGATCTACAGCCCGGTCACGCACTACGAGTCCGTCCTGCTGCCGCTGACCCGCCACCTCGGAGCCCTGGAGGCCACCGGGCTCGGCCCCCGGGGCGCGCGGGCGCAGGAGGACATCGCCGCGCTCCTCGACACGGCCGCGCGGCGTGCCGCGAAGTTCACCGCGCTGCGCGAGCAGTTGCCCCCGCCGCGGTGAGCGCCGTCCCGCCGGTCGCGCCAGGCACAGAGTGCCCGGCGCGACCGGCGGCTCCGTCAGGCCGTCCGGAGTTCGCCTGTGACGGGGACGTCGGGGGCCTGCGTGTTGGTGACGACGGCGAGGCGGGGGCCCTTGGGGCCGGTGTGCCACTGGCCGCCGGCCAGGCGGAGCAGGGCGATGTTGGGGGTGGGGCCCTTTTTCCAGTCGAGGGTGCCCACGATCGTCGGGAGGGCGGTGCCGGCGATGGCCCGGGCGATGGCACCGCGGTCGGTGGGGTCGTCGGCCGTGCCGAGCGCGTGGTGGGCGGTCTCCACGAGGGCGTGGGCCAGACCGAGCGGCTGCAGCCAGGACTCGCCGGTGTCGCGCTGGTAGGCGTGGGCGAGGTCGGCGCAGGTGGTGCCGTCGAGGCTGGAGCGGTAGGGGTGGTTGGGGCTCCAGTACACGAGGGTGGCGACGCGCGCGTCGGCGAGTTCGGCGTGGATGTCGGGTGCTGCGGTGGTGTGGGTGTGGGGGTAGGTCAGCCACCGCGAGCAGGTGATCAGGCGGGGACGCAGCCCGGCCCGGCGGGCCTGCTGGTGGAAGAGGGCCAGGTCGGCGGCGGTGGCGGCGCTGGTGACGATGCCGGCGCCGTGTTCCCGCATGCGCTCGACCTGTGCCTGGAAGCCGTCCGCCGGTTCCCGGTAGGGGCCCAGCTGGCGGAGCTGGAGGCCTTGGACGCCTACCGGGGCAGCAACTACACGGCGCTGGTGGAGCGCTTCTTCAAGCCGGACCGGCCGACCATGTTCAAGATCGCCCGCCGTCTGTCGTTCACCGCGACCTCGACCGACCGCAGCGTGCTGGACGCGCTGGACCACGTCCTCGCCCACCAGCACCTCACCCGGCCCCTCGTGGCGGACACCCATCCCACCCGCACCGACGAAAACGGGGAGTCGGTACGGCTGGACCTGTCGTTCGCGCCGAAGATGTGGCTGAAGACCGTCTACTCCCGTGAACAGCCGGGGATGCTGGTCCGCCGCCATTTCGAGGCAATGGTGTTCGCCTGTCTCGTGGAGGAGCTGCGCTGCGGTGACGTCGCCGTGATCGGCGCCGAGGACTACGGTGACTGGACCCGCGTGCTCCTGCCTGGGAGCAGTGCGAGCCCAAGCTCGCGCACTTCTGCGAGCAGGCCGGCTTCCCACCCGCAGCGTGCTGGAGCATCTGGCGCGGGCGGCGCACTGGACCCACTGGTGGAAACGGCCCGGCCCGCGCTCAGGCAGCGAGCCGAAGCTGAAGGAGCCACTGCCGCGCTACGTGACCACCGCGTTCGTCTACGGTTCCGGACTCGGCCCCGCCCAGGCGGTGCGCCACATGCGGGGCAGCGTGGCCGCGCACGAGCTCGGCGCGATCGCGAAACGCCACTTCACCATCGGTGTCCTCAACCGGTGCGGAGCCGACGTCGTCAACGCCCACGCCGGCCTGGACCTGACCGCGGCGTGGGGAATGGGTCGGTGGCGGCGGTGGACGGCACCATGATGGACACCGTCATCGACAACCTCCTCGCCGAGACCCCGATCCGCTACGGCGGCTACGGCGGGATCGCCCACCACCTCGTCTCCGACACCTACGTCGCGCCCTTCTCCCGGTTCGTCCCGTGCGGGGTGTGGGAGGCCGTCTACCTCATCGACGCGCTCCTCGCGAACGAGTCGGAGGTCAAGCCGGACACCGTACACGCCGACACCCAGGGCCAGTCCTTCCCGGTCTTCGGCCTCGCCCACCTGCTCGGCATCGACCTGCTGCCACGGATCAGGAACTTCCAGGACCTCACCTTCCACCGCCCCGACCCCCAGGTGCGCTACCGGCATATCGACGCGCTGTTCTCCGCCGACCCACGCACCTGCATCGACTGGCAGCTCATCGAGAACGGCTTCAAGGACCTCATGCAGGTCGGCCTGTCGGTGCGGGAGGGCACCGTGTCCTCCGTCACCCTCCTGCGGCGCCTGAACAACCACTCCCGCAAGAACCAGATCTACCGGGTCTTCCGCGAGGTCGGCCGCGCCGTCCGAACGACCGTTCTGCTCCGCTACCTGTCGGACCCACAGCTGCGGGAGCAGATCACCAGGGCGACGAACAAGGCCGAGGCATACAACGGGTACACGAAATGGCTGCACTTCGGCGGAGACGGCTACCTGCGCTCCCGCGATCCCGAACTCCAGGAGAAGGCCGTCAAGTTCCTCGACCTGATGGCCAGCAGCATCATCTTCTCCACCACCGTCGACATGACCGACACCCTGCGCCAGATGGCCGCCCAAGGCCGGGAGGTGACCCCTGACGACGTCGCCGCGCTCAGCCCGCACCGCAGGGACAACGTGCTCCGCTTCGGCGACTACGACACCGCCACCCTTCACATCCCGCCCGGCCCGTATGAGAGCGCGCTTCGCCTTCCTGCGAATGGTCTCTGAACCGTTCAGGCGAGATTGGCGGCCAACCGGAATACAGCCGGAACGGAATTGCAGCAAATCCGGGCATCTTGGCCCTGTTCTCGTATAGCTACGGCGAACGGACATGTAGCGCAGTCGATCACACGCTCTCTTCCCGACGGACGCAGAAGGCACCCGCGACAGCCGCCAGGACTGCTGCCTCGGCGGCCCGTTCCGGGAGCTGCGGGTCCGGATCGGCGCGTAGGAGCACCATCTGGTGGTAGAGCGGCGCCGTGGCGGCGATCAACAGGCTCCGCGCGTCCGTGTGCTGCGCGGGGAGTTCACCGCGCTCGATGGCGCGCTCGACGAGGATCTCGCACTGGGCGTACCGGTCCGTCCACAGCTGAGTCTGGGCCCGCGCGGCCTGTTCGGAGTGGAACGAGGCGGCCATCAGGGCGACGGCGAGCGACGGCTGTACGACCAGGGATTCCTGGATCTCCTGGTTGAGGGCCGTCAGATCGCCGCGCAGCGAGCCGGTGTCCGGCGGCTGCCAGTCGATCTCGCCGGCAGCGGCGATGACGTCGACGAGCAGGCCGCCGACATCGCGCCAACGCCGGTAGACCGTGGCGCGGTGCACTCCGGCCCGCGTCGCGACGCCCTCCATCGTGAGTCCTTCGTGACCGCGTTCAGCGAGTTCGGCGCGCACCGCATCGAGAACCTGGGCGCGGATGCGGGCGGTGCGACCGCCCGGACGGCGGTCCGACGTCGTGTCCAGTGAGTCTGTCATCGGCAATCAGTATCCGGTTGATCGAGGCGGCAGGGCTGTGCCAGCATCTTAATGCGACAGTTGTCGCCATAGACTCACTGGAGAGGAACCGCCTCCGCGATGCCGCCCGTTCCCGCTGATCCCACCGTGCTCCACCCGATGCCCGAGCACCCGCGCGTGGTTCTGCTCAAGCCGCTCGTGAAGTCGCCGTTGATCGAGGTCGGTGACTTCTCCTACTACGACGATCCGGACGACCCGACCGCGTTCGAGACGCGCAACGTCCTGTACCACTACGGTCCCGAGCGGCTTGTCATCGGCAAGTACTGCGCGCTGGGGACGGGCACCCGGTTCATCATGAACGGCGCCAACCACCGCATGGACGGTCCTTCCACGTTCCCGTTCCCCACCATGGGGGGCTCCTGGGCGGAGCACTTCGACCTGATCACCGACCTGCCCGGCCGGGGCGACACGGTCGTCGGCAACGACGTGTGGTTCGGGCACGGCGCCACAGTCATGCCCGGTGTACGCATCGGTCACGGCGCGATCATCGCCGCCGGCGCCGTGGTCACCGGCGACGTCCCCGACTACGGCATCGTCGGCGGCAACCCCGCCCGGCTCATCCGCACCCGCTACGACGCCGCGGACATCGCCCGGCTCCTCGCCGTGGCGTGGTGGGACTGGCCCGTGCAGCACATCACCAGGCACGTACGGACGATCATGTCGGGGACCGTCGCCGACCTGGAGGAGGCCGCCGCGCAGAACGACCGGCCCTGACACCGCGTCCTCGCCACTCCGCCCGCACCCGCCCCGCGCCAGAAACGAGTGATCACCCATGTCCCGTCGCCGCGCCCATATCGCGATGGTCGGTGTCCCCATCGTCAGCCATGTCCTGCCCAGCCTCGCGCTCATCCGCGAGCTGGTGGCCCGCGGGCACCGGGTCACCTACGCCAACGACCCGTTCGTGGCCGACCGGATCGAGTCCACCGGCGCGGAGCTGGTGCCCTGCACCTCCACGCTGCCCGTCGCGGACAACGACTGGCCCGCCGATCCCATCGCCGCGGCCAGCCTCTTCCTCGACGACGCCGTCCAGGCGCTCCCGCAACTGCGCGCCGCCTACGACGACGATCCGGCCGACCTGTACCTCTACGACATCGGCGCCTATGCCGCGCGCGCCCTCGCCGAAGCGCAGGGCCGTCCCCTCGTGCAGCTGTCCCCGACATTCGTCGGCTGGGACGGCTACCAGGAGGAAGTCGCGGCGCATCTGCGGAAGCTGCCGGGCGCCGACGCGTACCGGGACAGGTTCGCACGGTGGCTCGCCGACTGCGGTGCGACCACCACGGACGTGGACACCTTCTCCGGCCCGCCCGCCCGAGCCCTCGCCCTGATCCCGAGAGCGATGCAGCCGCACGCCGATCGAGTCGACACCGACACGGTGACCTTCGTCGGCCCCTGCTTCGACACCCGAGCGGACACGGACGGCTGGACCCGCCCGGCGACCGCGGACAACGTGCTGCTGGTCTCGCTCGGCTCGGCGTACACGCGCCAGCCCGCGTTCTACCGCCAGTGCATCGCCGCCTTCGGTGACCTGCCCGGCTGGCACGTCGTACTCCAGATCGGCAAGTACACCGACCCCGAGGAACTCGGCACCATCCCGCCCAACGTCGAGGTGCACTCCTGGGTCCCACAGCGGGCGATCCTCGAACAGGCCGACGCCTTCGTCACCCACGCCGGCATGGGCGGCTGCGGCGAAGGGCTCCTCGCCGGCGTTCCCATGATCGCCGTGCCGCAGGGAGCCGAGCAGTTCATGAACGCCGACCGTCTCGTGGAACTCGGCGTCGCCCGCCGTGTGGACACCGCTGACGCCACTGCCGAGACCCTCCGCGCGGCGCTGAACGACCTGCTCACGGATCCGGAACGTATCGGCCGGTCCAAGCAGTTGCAGGCCGCAGGCCGGGCCGAGGGTGGCACCCCGCGCGCTGCTGACCTCATCGAGAACATCCTGGCCGCCGCCGAGGGCCCCGCGCTCTGAGCTTGGCGTTTAACCTCGCTGGGCTTGGTGTTCCTTGATCGATTCGGCGCGTTTGACGGTCTTGCCGACGTCGTAGCGCCTGGCCCTCTGCTTGTTCTACGAGCCGGGAGGGCGTCCGGGGCCTGGTCGGGACGGTTTCGGTGCGCTTGCCGGGCGGGCTGCTGTCGCGCGGACGTTGCGAAACCCCCGACGGACCCGGACTGGGGTGAGACGGCGGGGTTCCGCGGGCCGTTCCCAGGGGCGGCGCAGGTCCTCGGCAAGGGGCCGGGCGAGGCGGAGCTGGGTGTGGGCGGCGATGATCAGCCAGGTCCACAGGTCGGCCGTGTCGGGATTCCTGACCTTCGGGGCGGTCCAGCCCAGGGTCTGTTTCATCAGCCGGAAGGTGTGCTCCAGGTCGAAGCGGCGGAGGAAGGACTGCCACCAGCGGTCCACGTCCGCCGGTGCGGCGGCGGTGGCCGAGCACCACAGCCAGACCGGTTTCGGGTCACGGTCACCGGGCAAGTGCTCGACCTTCAGGCGGATCAACGTGCCGTGAAGGACGGGGAGTTCTTCCTTGGCGTGGTTCAGCCAGGGGCCACGATGGGTGAGCCGGGGGTGCATCCGGTCCCAGGCCGTCGCGGTGGCCGTGCCGTAGCGGGGGGTTGTCCGTGGCGGTCGTGACGTCGGGCTCGTGCCAGCTGTCGGGCTTCTTGAACGTGAGGACGCCGCCATGCCGGCGGGGGCGCCCGCCCCGGGGACCCGGCCGGGCAGGGCCGGGGTCGCGGAGCATGACCCGGTCCGAGCGCAGGCGCCCGACCAGCACGACGGGAAGGTCCGCGAGGCGGCCGGGCGCGAGCCGGAGCCGACCGCCGCGGTGGTCGACTCACAGTCCGTCAAGGGCGACGCAGTCGTTGGCGCCGACAGCCGGGGCTACGACGGCGGCAAGGAGATCAACGGTCGGCGTCGGCACCTGATCTGCGACACGATCGGGCTGCTGCTGGCGATCCGGGTGACAGCCGCCGATGTCACCGACCGCCAGGCCGCCGCCGGGATGCTGCCCGCTCTAAGAACACCGGGGGCGCGTTCGAGTCCACGGTGACCGGCTTCGCGGTGGGCACGGTCTGCCTTCTGCCGATGGCTCTGCTGGAGGGCTTGCTGCCCGAAATGGAGCGTCCGGCATGGACCTTGGGCCTGATCCTCTATTTGGGGGCGGTGCCGACGGCGCTGGCGTACACGTTGTTCTTCGCCGGCCTCGGCGTCGTACGGGCGACCACGGCATCCGTGGTCGCCCTGGTCGAGCCGCTCACCGCGGCGGTCATCGGCGTCCTGGTCTTCGGTGAGCGGCTCAACGCGATCGTCCTGACCGGCACGGCCCTTCTGCTGTTCGCCGTTGTCTTCCTCGCCGCCGACGAGGGGGTCGGCCGAGCGGCCTCCCGAAGGGCGTCCGGTCCAGATGCTGACCACGGTCAGCGCACATCTCCTCCAACCGCCATGTCCACGCCGGCGAGGACGATCCGGCCGCCGGTCGGCCTTCCAGACCGGCCGCGCACCGCAGCAGGGTCGACTTCCCGGAGCCGGAAGGGCCCATGATCGCGGTGAAGGTGCCGCAGGGGAAGCCGAGGGAGACACCGTCCAGCGCGGTCACCTGATGTCCACCGGTGCCGTTGCCGGTTCTGTGGACCTTGCGCACATCGTGGAGCTCGACCGCGTCCCGCACCCCGGTCCGCCCTGCCGTCGTACCCGTCGTCGTCCCTGCCGTCGCCTCTGTCGTCGCTCTTGTCATCGTCATGCCCGGATTCCAGCTCACGTGGGGGGGCGGGGCACTGATCCACCCTCTGTTCCTGGAGGTGGAGGCAGCTCTGCTTCCGTCCGCCCGGGGCCTCTTCCGGGCGGGAAGGCCTGCCTGCTGACCCCTCCCCGCGATTACGTTGATCACCATGCAGCCCACAACAGCCTGGCAGGCCGTGGCTCAGCGCCCTCTGCGCTTTCTGACCTCCAGCTGGCCCTGGCGGTCGCTGGCCTATCTGAGCAGCGGCGTCGTGGTCGGCACGGCGGCCGTGTCGGTCCTCGCCCTGGGACTGGCCCTCGGGCTGGCCCTGCTGGTCGTCCTGATCGGTGTCGCGCCCCTGGCCGGCATGGTGCTGGTCTCCACCCTGGTGGCCCGGGTGGAACGCCGCCGGCTGCGCATCGTCGACCTGGACCGCCTGCCCGACCCGCACCGGGCCCCCGACGCGCCCGGCCTGCGCGCCTGGTCGGCCTCCTGGAACGGGTCGGCCACGACGTCGTGGCCGCGGTCGGGGACGCCGACGCCCTGGTCACGGCGGTCCTCGCCTTCCTGCGGGACTGACGGGACGCCCCGACCCCCCCCGGGTCTCCGTCCATCCGTGGAAGAGTGGTTCTCACTCCGACACCCCCGAGCGACGAGGAGGACGCGTGCGGTTCGCGCTGGACGCACTGTTGGCCGACGTGCCCGAGGAACAGGTCGCCGAGGCGCGTGACTTCTACAGGTCGAGGGCGGCGGGGCGTGGCCCCGGCACCCCGGAGGAGCTCGAGGAGGCACGAGCGAAGAGACCTGCTCCTCGCGCCGCCGTCCCGCCTGCCGTCGAAGAGACGGTCGAAGCCGCGGGAACACGCGTCCCCGTCAGGATCCTCACGCCCGCCGACGGTCCGCCGCAGGGCGTCTACCTGGACATGCACGGCGGCGGCTTTTACATGGACTGCGCGGCGCGAGGAGACGAGCGCAATCGCGCGCTCGCGGACGCCCTCCGTCTCGCCGTTGTCAGCGTCGACTACCGGCTGGCGCCCGAGCACCCTTGGCCCGCGGCACCCGACGACTGCGAAGCGGCGGCGCTCTGGCTCGTGGAAGAAGCCGCCGCCCGTTTCGGGACCTCCCGGCTCGCGATCGGCGGGACCTCCGCGGGAGCCACCCTCGCCCTGGCGACCCTGCTCCGGCTGAGGGACAGAGGTCTCGCCGGCCGGTTCACCGGCGCCGCACTCCGGTACGGCACCTACGACCTGAGCGCACGCACCCCGGCCGGCCGCCGCATCGCGGACGAGTACTTCATCCAGGCGTACGCCGGCCATGTGCAGGACCGCACGGTTCCCGACATCTCTCCCGTCTTCGGCGACCTGAGCGGGCTTCCCCCGACGCTGCTCGTCGTCGGAAGCGCGGACGTACTGCTCGAGGACAACCTGGCCCTGGCCGCTCGGTTGTCGGCGGCCGGCAACGACGTCGAGCTCCGGATCTACCCGGACGCACCGCACGGCTTCACCGGCCACCCCACGACCATGGCCAGGACGGCGCTCAGCGACATCGACTCATGGCTGCGCGACCGGACGACGCGTGTCACCCACCGGGCGTCCGGCGAGACCTCCACGGCCGGCCGGGCCACGACGGCCTGGGAACGTCCGACGGGCTGACCGCGTTCGCCGAGCACGGCCTGGCCCGGTCTGCTCCAGCGCGGGTCCCGGCTGCCCAGGACGTCCAGGAGGGTGGCGCCGTCCGTGCCGGGGGCGTGCGCGGGGTCCTCGGCGGTCTGCCCGCCCTTCAGCGCGAACGCGCGGGTCGGCAGGGCGGCCTTGCCCACCGGGTTGGCGGCGGCGACCTCGTCGGTGTTGCCGGGTGTGCCGCCCGCGGTCACGATCGCCTGGCCCTTTGACCATGCGGGCGGACAGGTCGGCGGCTTCGGCGAGCGCCTCGGTGCTCGTCCCGCAGCTCTCCCGGGCGTCACGGACCGCGAAACCGAAAGCCTGCGGTCGTGGGCGGGGAGCGTTGTGCGGCACCTCGTGATGCCGACAGGCACACCGAAAGGTCCGCCGAAAGCTGACGGGCCCCCACGAGAGGTCGGGGCCAGAGCTCACCTTCCGCACTCCCGGGTCAAAGCCGTCCCCAGCAGCTCGACGCGATGCGAAGTCGTTCGGGCGCTCACACCGAGTATGCCGAAGATGAGATCACGGCCCATCGTCGCGCCCACCAGCGTATTGACCGGGCCGAACGAGGCCGCCATCGGCGTGACCGCGGTCCCGGCCGCGGCCTTCGCCTCCCGCAGCGACGCGAGGAAGGCCGGGACGTCGGCGGGCCGGATCAGCGGGCCGCTCGACCCCACCCGGAGGCCGCAGCCACCCGTGATCATCGACACTCCGCGCTCCAGACACGCCTGGGCGCACAGTTCCGGCAGCGACGCGGGACGGTCGGCCGCCACGACGAGGAACCCGCCTTCGCGCAGGTGCGGCACCAGCGCCTCGCTGGTCACGACGGTCTCCATGGCAGCGGTCGGCTCCGCTTCGGGGAGGCGCTCACGCACCCACTCGCGGGCCACATCGACCTTTGCCCGTCCGACGTCACAACGCCGGTAGAGGTACTGGCGGTTGAGGTTCTCCAGCGCGACCCGGTCGCCGTCCACGAGCGTGAGTCCGCCCACGCCCGCACCCACGAGCTCGGCCAGCACCGCGCCGCCGATGCCGCCGACGCCGAGAACGGTCACGTGCGCCGCGCGCAGCCGTTCCTGTGCCGCGCCGGCGTCCAGGCCCAGGGCCGCGAAGTACTCGACCTGGTTCCGCCAGGCGGACGACTGCCACGAGCGGTCGAACGGTGCGACGACGAGGCGGAGCCGGAGGAGCGTGCGCACGATGGCGTCCGTGTTCCCTCCCCTCGGCACCGGGAGGCCGAGCGGGTCGTCGGAGACCGCTTCGAGCCATGCGAACATCGCTTCGGGGCAGCGCCGGACCAGCAGTACCTCGTCGGAGAAGACGCGCAGCTCGTCGCCGTCGCGGGACCAGGTCGCCGCAGGCGAGAGCACGTAGCGGTCGCTTCCGTCAGCCATCCCTGGCCTTCCTTCGTAGCGAGATCACCCTTTGCCGAGGGTCATGGGGAATCGGCGCTCCAGCTGAACCGGGGAAAGCGCACGGCGTCCATCGACGGCCAGGGCCGGCCCGCCAGTGCCTCTCGCTGCAGCCAGTGGCCCCGGAGCCGCAGCAGCGGCAGGACCGGGCACTGCTCGCGCCCCGCTCGCCGCAGCTCGTCGGCCGCTTCCTCGTCGTCCGGGTCCTCGGACAGCCGGCGCAGCAGCGGCGCGAGGACCGGATCGCGGCGTGCCGGGTCGAGCAGGTCCAGGGCTCCGATCGGATCCTCGAAGAGCGGGCCCCGCAGGGCGAGGAGCAGGTCGAAGGACTGGGCCGAGCCCGAGACGAAGTCGGCGGGTGCCGGCTCGACCTCGACGCCGAGGTTCTCGGTCAGCTGGGCCGCGACCTCTTCGGCCACGTCCAGGTTGGGGTAGTAGTCCCAGTACCCCAGGCGCAGGCGCTCACCGGTGCCGGCGGTGCTGGGCGGTGCCTCGACGTGGTGGTCGGGCGCCGCCGACTCCACGCCGTTCCAGCACCGGGCGACCAGGCGGTCGTAGCGGAGCGCGCCGAGGAGCCTGCGGCGGAACTCCGGGTCGCCCACCGCCGACCGGCTGCCGGGGACGGCCTCCAGGCACATCTCGATTCCGGTCGGCGCCGTGTGGAACGCCCCGCTGTCCGCGAAGTCCGGAACACGGTCGAGCGGAAACGCCGTCGCGCACGTCACGTCGACCTCGCCCCGCCGGAACCGCTCCGGGGCGCCGTGCGGATCCCGGCGTACGAGCACCCGCACGGGGGGCGTGCCGGCCCTGACGGGTTCGAGCCAGTACTCGTCGTCGGAGGTGCGCACGGCACGCTCGTACGCGCCCGAGGACAGCTGTCCGCACGGCGAGACCGGAGCGAGGTCGACGCTCCGGAGCAGGCCGGGGAGGTGCGGCGCCGGGCGGCGAAGCTCGATGACCAGCGTGTCCTTCGAGGTGTGGACCGCGCGGATGTCGATCAGGAACCGCTGGAGCGACGGCACCGTGAGCGCGGTCCGGATCGCCCGGGCGTGATCGCTCGCACGCACCGGGCTCCCGTCGGAGAAGGAGGCGTCCCGCCGGACGCGGTAGTGCTGGCTGAGTCCGTCGTCCGTGCCCCAGAGGAGGTCGAGCCTGCTGTGCTGGCTCGCCGAGGCGAACCAGCGGCTCAGGTAGTCGCCTCCCGTGGGTCCGTGCCACCGGATCGGGTCGTCGTCCACCTCGACGACGACGGGGCGCGGGGCGCTCACGTGGCCGGGAGGGGGCTGTCGGCCACCGGCGGAGTCCGCCCGGGGGCGTCCGGCGAGGCGTCGATCCGGGCGCACAGTCCCGCCACCGCCGTGGCGACCTCGCGCAGCCGTCCGGGGGCGACCTGGGCGAGGAGTGTCTCGCGCTCCTCGGTCCCGCGCGGCATGAGGGCCTTGAACATCTTGGCCTGCCCCGGCGTCAGACGGAGGGTCGACACCTCCGCCTCGCTCGCGCGGTACACGACCACGACGGTCGGACGGTCCAGCTCCGGCTCCCAGGTGATCTCCCGCGGGTCGGAGACCATCGCGACGACGTCGACGTCGAGGTCCGCGGTCAGGAAATGCGGCTTCTCCCCCACGACGGCGGGCCGCCGGTACACGTTGACGAGTTCTTCCTCGACCTCGTCGCCGCGGAACCCCGCGAGCATCGAGTCGTACGTGAACAGCGCCCTGGCGGTGCGCGCGTACGCGCCGTCCAGCTTCGCCAGGATCTCGCCGAGCGCTTCCTCGACCGGCATGTCGGACCGCTCCAGGAGCGCGTCGATGACTTCCACGTACGTGAGCCCCGCGCCCTGCTTCAGGAACCGCAGCAGGTGGTAGTAGCGGCGCGTGAAATACCGCGAAAGGCGCAGCACGTCCTGGTAGTACTCGTATTCCCGGTTTCCGCTGCGGATGAAGCTGAAGCCGGTGAAGATCTCGGCTTCTTCCTTGACGAGCGCGCGGACGTCCGGCGGGAGGAAGGTCCCCATGACGTCGAGTCCGCCCTCGAGCGGTTCGAGTTCGGCCCGGTACTCACCGGTGATCTCGGCGCCGGGGAGCGGCTGGAGCACGCTGAGGTCGCTGTTGACAGCCCCGTAGGCGATCGCGTCGAACACGACCTCCAGGGACTTCTCCAGGTCCTCGGCGGCTTCTTCCGGGTAACCGACGATCGTGTTCGTCTCGAACTGGATGCCGACTTCCTGGGCGGACCGGAAGAACTCGTAGGTCCGCTTCGTCGAGGGCATCTTCAGCATGGACTTGAGGATCTTCTCCGATCCCGCGTCCGTGCCGCAGAAGATGTTGAAGCACCCCGCATCGGCCATACGCCGCAGAAGGGACGGATTGACGTTGTCCGGCCGGACCGCGCAGCCCCACTCGAAGATGTCGTTGTGCTCCGCGAAATAGGAGACGAACTCGTCGAGGTACGTGCGCTTGTTGGCGAAATTGTCGTGCAGGAAGTTGAACTGGGTGACCCCGTAGGTGCGGTGCAGGAACCGCAGCTCTTCGAGGATGACCGCGGGGTCCTTGATCCGGAAGTCGCGGTCCCAGAACGTCGACGTCATGCAGAACTTGCACGAATAGGTGCACCCGGAGCCGATGTGCACATCGAAGATGTGCGGGGTCGAGAGCCGGATGTAGTCGCCCATCGGGACAGCGTCGTACGCCGGCATCGGCACGAGGTTCAGGTTCGTGGTCGGCTGCGGCCCGCTGGACACCACCTGGCCGTCCTTGCACGACCAGAAGCCGCGCACCTCGGCGGGGTCGGTCCCGTCGGCGAGGGCGTCCGCGAGAGCGGTGATCGCGAGCTCTCCCTCGCCGCGGCACACGAAGTCGACGCAGTCGGCGAAGCGCGGGAGGGCGTCGGGGAAGACGCCGAACGTCCCGGGTCCGCCGAGCACCACCGTGACACCGGGCCGGAGCTGCTTGACCCGGCGCCCGACGAGGAGGCACGACGGGAGGGTGTCCGCGAGGCAGGTGAGGCCGAGCACGTCGGGGTCGGCGGCGAGCAGACGCTCACAGGTCTGGTCGAGCCAGTCGGCGTCACCCGGTTCGAAGGCGCCGATCCGGTGCTCGTACTCCAGGTCGACGACGACGGCGGGGTGGCCGTGCGCCCTCAGGGGAGAGGCGATGCAGAGAAGTCCGAGAGGGACGAAGAAAGGGGAATTGATGTCGGAATTGATCAGGGGCCGGCCCAGCGTCACGCGAACATTCCGCGTGGATGTCCGGACCGACACCTGGCCCTCCCCGGCGAACGAGAGGGCCAGTCGTTTCGGAGTCGCCATCGGATGTGTTCAGCAGCGCCGCGCGACGATGGCACCGAGGGTGGCCGACGACAGGGAGATGAGCTCCACGTCGTCGACGAGGTCAAACCCCTCGCCATCGGTGAAAAGCACCATGTCCGGCTCCGCCTCGGTCATCTCGGTCACCGGACGCTCCTGCAGTTCCTGCGTCATCGTTGTCCTTTCTTCACCCGGACTGGCATCGACGTCTGCATCCCATACAGTTCTTGAGGCCCTGTCAATGGTGAGTGCGCATATGGCCCGGCACGGCGTCCGAAGCCCCTTCCCGGCGGCGAACGGAGGGACCGCCGCCGTCCGGTCGATTCCGATTCTCCCTCGCCCGCCGACGCATTGGGCCATGAATTCCCTGGCCAGAACCCTTGTCGCGCCGGAGCGAGAGGGGGCATCCACCCACTCCGGATGGAGGGCTCCCCGAGGCGTGGCAACCACCAACGGTCCGAACGATTCGGGTGATTTCACATGGTTGAAATCCCGCTCCGGGCACGCGCTCCGGCTCTCCGCCGGCCGGCGGATGCGGTGTCTTCCCGCCTCTTGTGGGGCTTGATCGAATCTGGGTAGGGTGCTTCGGGTCCGGAATAGTGCCAAACGGAGAGGTCATCGTTCGACGGTGCCCGCCTTCAGTGGACAAGGGCCGGACATGGCCGGTTTTCCACTCTGTGGCGCAAAAAGATCGAGCACCGGAATCCGTGGGCTGCGGAAGCCGATTCGGCGATCACACCCTTCAGCGGGCATCGGTCCCCAATGTTGATGTGTCTTCCGTCATGGGACATTCGGAACGGAGCTAGGATTGTGACGTCTTCGCAGGCCGGCGTTCCCGATCTGGAATCCACGGCAATCCCGTACTTTCCGATGCCCCGGGCGTCCGGCTGCCCGCTGGATCCGGCACCCGAGCTCGCCGAGCTGCAAGAACGGGCGCCGCTGGTCCGGGTCCGGCTGTGGGACGGCAGCACCCCGTGGCTGGTGACCCGGCACGCGGAACAGTGCGCGCTGCTGTCGGACCGCCGGGTCAGCGCGGACTGGATGCAGCCGGGCTACCCGTTCCACACCCAGTTCCTGCGCGACCACCACGGCGAGGGCCAGTTCCTGACCGCCATGGAGGGCCCCGAGCACCTCCGGCTGCGCCGGATGATCGCCCGGCCGTTCACCCCCCGCATGGTCGAGAAGCTGCGGCCGACGATCCAGCAGGTCGTCGACGAGCGCATCGACGCCCTGCTGGCCGGCCCGGGGCCGGCGGACTTCGTGTCGGAGTTCGCCCTGCCGATCCCGTCCAGGGTCATCTGCCACGTGCTGGGCGTCCCCTACCAGCACCACGACTTCTTCCACCGCGCCATCAGGGCGGTGACCGAGAGCGACGTCCCGGCCGACGTCGCGAGCAAGTCCGAGCGCGAGCTGTACCACTACTTGGCCAAGCTGATCGGCCACAAGCTCGCCCACCCCGATGACGGCCTGCTGTCCCAGCTCGCCACCGAACGGCTGGCCACCGGCCAGCTGAACCGGCACGAACTGGTGATGCTGATCCTGTTCCTGCTGATCTCGGGGCACGAGACCACGGCCAGCATGATCGCGCTGGGCACGCTGGCCCTCCTGCTCCATCCCGACCAGATCGCCGTGCTGCGGGACGCCGACGAGGCCGGGGTCGACGGGGCCGTCGACGAGCTGCTGCGGTACCTGACCACCGTCCAGCCCGGCCGCCGCCGCGTGGCCGTGGAGGACATCGAGATCGCCGGACAGCTGGTCCGCGCCGGCGAGGGCCTGATCCTCCCGGAGGAGATCGGCAACCGCGACGCGAGCGTGTTCCCCGACCCGCAGAAGCTGGACCTGCGCCGCGACGCCGGCCAGCAGCTCGCCTTCGGGTTCGGTGTGCACAAGTGCACCGGCCAGCCGCTGGCCCGCCTGGAGCTCCAGGTCGTGTTCACCGCCCTGTTCCGGCGCATCCCCACCCTGGCCCTGGCCGTCGACCTCGACGGCCTCCCGTTCATGGACGACGGTCTCGGGTACGGCCTCAAGGGCATGCCGGTGAGCTGGTGAGTGAACGCGACCGAGCAGGAGCCGAATCCGCCCGTGATGGTGGAGAACGTCCTTGACCACCGGAGTCACCAGGGGGGACCCGCAGCATGACCGGCACCACACAGGCCCTTGACGGATCGGCGGCGGTCGACGTGGCACGCGACGTCACGCGCCCGTTCTACATCTACGCCGTGCTCTCCAACTCGGTCTTCCAGCGCGGCGTGTTCGTCATCTTCCTCTACCAGCAAGGCTTCTCCGCCGCGCAGGTGGCCCTCCTCCAGACCCTGCTCTTCCTGGCCAGCGGACTCGCGGAGCTGCCCACGGGCATCATCGCCGACCGGATCGGCAGGCGTGCCGGCATCGTGATCGGCCAGGTGCTGGTGGCCGGATGTCTGCTCGGTCAGGTGGCGACCTCCGACTACTGGCTCTTCCTGGCGCTGTTCATCGGCCAGGGCGTGGGCATGGCCTGCGTGTCCGGTTCGGACACCGCCCTGCTGTACGACCTGCTCGTGCGCCGCGGCGCGACGAGCGGCTACGTCAGGATCAGGTCCCGGTTCACCATGCTCGGGACGGTCACCTCGGGGGCCGCCATCATCCTCGGCGGCCAGCTTCAGCGGTTCTCCTGGGGAATCGTCTACACCGCCTCGGCGTCGTGCCTCGTCGTGGCCGTGCTGGTGCTGCTGGCCCGGGTGCCCGAGATCCGCGGCGTGGACGCGGTGGACGAGCAGGACGGTGCCGGGAAGGAGCACGGCGACACCACGGCCTGGCGGGCCATGCTCCGGGTCGCCACGCCGGCGCTCGTGACGCTCGCCGTGGTGTCCGGACTGATGCACGCGACGCTGACGCCCTACATCATCTTCACCCAGAAGACGCTCTCCGATCAGGGTGCGAGCACCGCGCTGGTCAGTGTGGTCATCTCGGCGGGATTCTTCATCGGCGGCCTCACTCCCCTGCTGTCGGACCGCGCCGACCGGCGCATCGGGTACCGGATCATCGCCCCGTTGTCGCTCCTGGCGCTCGCCGCGGCCCTCGGCCTGACCGGCCTCGGCCTCGTCTGGGTCACCATCGCCGCGTTCCTGCTCCTGGTCGGAATCCCCGAGATCACCGCCGTACTCGTGGACAACGTGTTCAACGAGGCGGTGCCGTCGCGCCACCGGGCGGGCCTGCTGTCGATGATCGCGTTCGTGGAGTCGGTGCTCATCGGCATCGGCTATCTCGTCCTCGGCGCGCTCATGGGCGGACTGGGCTCCGGCGTGGGCATGGCCGTCTACGCCGCGGTCCCGCTGCTGGCGTGTCTCCTGTGGCTCCCGGTGCTCATCCGGGGGACGCGGGTGAGCACCGGGAGCGAGCAGGCCGCCGCCCCGAAGGAATCCTGAAACAGCCCGTCTCGGACAACGCCCCTGACCGATGAGGAGCCGAAGTGGAACTGATGCAGATCGGGCACAGACAACCGGTGCCGAATCTCTCCCCCCCGGTCGTGCATGAGGACTCCCTCTCGGTCGCGCTGGTCTGCATGCCCTGGGCCGTGGTCGACATGCCCTCCTTGGCGCTGAGCACGATCGCCCCGCTGTTCGAGCGGCGCGGAGAGGTCGGGAAGCTCGACGTCGTCTACGGCAACATCCGGTGGCTCGACCACCTGGTCCGGGAGGCGGGCCTCGAACGCGGGCACTACGAGCTGATCGTCGACGCCGAAGTGTTCGGGGTCGGCGAATGGGTCTTCTCCAGCTGTTTCCGCCCCGGCGCCGACCCACGCAGCACGAGCTTCTACGACCTCATACGCGACAGCGAGCACGTCGACGCCTACTGCGCGATGTTCCGCGCGGCGCCCGCCTTCATCGACGAGCTGGCCCGGGACCTCGTGGCCTCGGACGCCGACGTCCTGGGGCTGACGACGACCTTCGACCAGAACATCGCCTCGTTCGCGCTTGCGCACCGCGTCAAGCAGCTGCGGCCGGACGTCGTGACGATCCTCGGCGGGGCGAACTGCGACGGCGTCCAGGGCACGGCGGTCCACCGCGCCCGCCCGGAGTTCGACTACGTGATCCGGGGGGAGGCGGAGCACTCGATCGCGCCGCTCATCGCCCACATCGCGGAATGCCGCAGCGGTGACGGGAAGAAGGACGAGGAACCGCTCCGTGCCGTGCCCGGCCTGTGCTGGCGGTCCGACGCCGACGGAACCACGGTCAGCAACCCCATCGGGCGGACGCCCGTCTCGATGAACGTGGTGCCGGAACCCACCTACGACCACTACTTCCGCGATCTGGGGAAGTCCCCGGCCGCGCCGTTCATCGACGTCAAGATCCCGCTGGAGGCCAGCCGCGGCTGCTGGTGGGGAGCGAAGCACCACTGCACCTTCTGCGGCCTGAACGGGTCGGCCATGACCCATCGGGCGAAGCCCGCCGAGCGCGTGCAGGCGGAGGCCGGCCGGGCCATCCGCCGGCACAACGTGCTCGACCTGGTGTTCTCCGACAACATCCTGGCGCCCGAGCACGTCGTGCAGCTGACCTCGGATCTGGCGCTGCCCGCCGAGTGGGACGTCCGGCTGTTCGCCGAGGTGAAGTCGAACCTCAGCTTCAGACAGCTGGAGTCCCTCGCGCGCGCCGGCTTCACACAGCTGCAGCCGGGTGTCGAGAGCCTTTGCACGCCCATCCTGCGGATCATGCGCAAGGGGGTGACCGGGTGGCAGAACGTGCGGTTCCTGCGGGACTGCGCCACCTGCAGGATCTACCCCTCGTGGAACATCCTCGTGGGCTTCCCCGGGGAGCAGGACAGCGACTACGAGGCGCTGATCGCCTCGCTCCCGTCCCTCCACCACCTGACGCCGCCCGCCGGGGCGTTCCCGATCAAGCTGGAACGCTTCAGCCCCTACTTCGACGATCCCGCCCTCGGTCTGCAGGCGCTCGGCCCCTCGCTCAACCTGGTGAGCGCCTACGAGGGGGTGGCGGAGGACCTCGACGACCTCGTCTACGTGTTCGAGTCCGCGCCCGCCGGCCTCTCCCCCGAGACGAACGAGCTGCTGCGCGAAGCGGTCGCGAGCTGGAAGGACACCGCCTCGGTCTCCCGGCTGGTCGCCCTGCCGTCGCCGGACGACTCGCTCGTCGTCATCGACGACCGGCCCGCCTGGCCCTCCCGCGAGCTGGTGTTCCGGCCGGGGCTCGAAGCCGAGGCGTACCGGGCGCTGGCGAAGGGCAAGACGCTTCCCGCGCTCGCCTCCGCGATGCGCTCGCTCGAGATCGACCTGCGGGAAGGTCAGCTCGAAGAGCTCGTCGAGAACTGGACGGAACTCGGCATCGTCTTCCATGAGGACTCGACCTGTCTGGCGCTCGCGACGGGATTGCGTTGGTGACGAAGCAGACAGCAGAGCGGCGGTCGAACCGCCGGAAGCTCTTCGCGCCGGTGGACCTCCACTCGGTGCGGAGCAGGGAGGACCTCGTCGCCCTGACCCGGTCGGGATACGCCGGGATCAGACTGACCGGTCACTTCACCCTGCAGGAGATGGGCGACGACGAACTCGTCTGCCTGATCGCGCTGCTCCGTGACGCCCGCGGGGTCGGCCTGCGGGTCTCGTGGAGCGGCGACTGCGGCACCCTGGAGGTCGGGAGCCTCCGCCACCTCGACCCGCCGCGGCGGCCGGACGGCTCCTTCGCGTGGCCGGCGCAGCAGGGAAGGGCCCTCGTCGTCCGGCGCGGTCCGACGTTCCTGGCCGTCGAGGACACCCGCTACGGGGAGCGCCGCCGCATCGACGTCGACCGCTCGGAACCGGCGGCGGCCGTCCTCGACGAAAGCCGCTGGGGACGTACGCTCACCCCCGCCGAGGCGGCCGGCCTGGACGCCCTCGAACTGCACGACCTCGTCTTCTGTGCCGGCGACCACGCCGTGGGCATCGCCGTGAGACAAGGAGTCTGGTGTGTCTGAAGGCCGCATCCTCTTCCGCAGGACGCTCGACGAGCGCACCGTGTCGCGAGGGCCGGGGGAGCCGCCCGCCGCCGTCGTCCCCCTGCGCATGGGGACGGCCGGGCTGGGCCTGCTCGTCAACGATCACCGCGAAGCCACCCGCATCCTGTCCGACGTCGAGACCTACGGCAGCGCGGGCGAACTCATGGCGAGCGTCTTCGACGAGCCGGACGAGGCGCATCCGGACGAGGCGCATCCGGACGAGGCGCATCCGGACGGCTCGCATCCTCACGCGGCGTCCGAGGAGGTCTTCGCGGTCAACCAGACCGACGGGGAGGAGCACCGCCGCGTGCGGCGCGCGCTCCGGAGGGTCATCGACACCCGCGTGCGCGACGTCTCGGACCAGCTGATCCAGGACGTGCGGCAGGCGGTCGGGAGCGCCCTCGCGCTGGGGAGGCTCGACGCGGTCGCGTCGATCGGCGTGCCCGTCGCCGACAGCGTGATGTCGCGCCTGCTCGGACTCGACGAGAAGCTCGTCTCGGCCCTGCGGGCCGCGGTGTACGGGGGATACCCGGTGCGCGAGCTCGACGCCACCCTCGTCGACTGGGTGCGCGACAGGCGGGCCCGCCCCGCCGACGACCTCGTGTCGGACCTGATGGCGCAGCTCCCCTCCCTCGACGACCGGCAGGTCGCGGCGAACACCCGGCTGCTCGCGCTGTCGGGCGTCGAGGTGCTGGCGGCGCTGATCACGAACGGCATCCTCTGCCTGGCGCAGGACCCGAAGACCCAGAGCCTCGTACGCGACGACGAGACGCTGCTGCCCGGCCTCGTCCATGAGGTGCAGCGGTACGCGAGCCCGATCGCGCGCGGGATCTACCGCATGTCGAAGGAGACGTCCGTGATCGGCGGGTACGCGGTTCCCGCCGGCACCCTGCTCGTCATCGGGGTGGACGTCTGCAACAGGGACACGTCCGCGCTTCCCGACGCCCACAGGTTCGACCCCACGCGCGGCCGGGATTTCGAGTACCTGACGTTCGGCCGCGGGAAGCACTCGTGCCTGGGCATTCCGGTCACGCGCCTCGTCGCGGCGCAGGCCCTGCGCGTATTCCTCTCGGGAACGACGAGCTTCGGCCTGACCGTGGAGCCGTCGGAGCTGCGTTTCCACGACACTGCGGTCATGAACGGTCTCGTCGAACTCCCGATCTGGGTCGAGTGCGCGAACTAGTGTCCCGTGATCGACGAGGATCTCGTCGGCGGGGTGGTCCGGGTGAAGGGTTTCGCGTCGTCGTTCCAGGAGTCGATGCAGTCGCGGATCTGTTCGACCAGGACGTTGACGCTCTCGAACGTGCCGCGGCGGACGGACTGCTGGGTGGTGATCCCGGACCAGGTCTCGATCTGGTTCAACCACGAGGATCCGGCGGGGGCGGAAGGGAAGTGGACGTGCGGGTTCTTCGCCAGTCACGCCTCCACGTCCGGGGAGGCGTGACTGGCGAGGTCCGAGGCAGAGGCGAACTCGTGGTGGGGCGGGTACCTGTCGTGGACCCCAGACGAACTCGGGCCGAGACCGTGAACCCGGTTGCTCGTCGCCGCCACTCCCGGCCCGGAAGGCCGCCAAGCCGCACGCCAGGATCCGGCGGCAGCGCGCCGGCTTCCACCACAAGACCGCGCTCGCTCCGTGCGCGACCACGGCGTGATCGCGCACGAGCGACTGAACACGGCGGGCATGACCAGAGCCCCCGCACCCAGGGCCGACCCCGACACGCTCGGCGGCTTCCTGCCCAACGGTGCTGCCGCGAAGGCCGGCCTCCACCGCAGCATCCTCGACGCGGGCTGGGCGCAGTTCCTCACCGTCCTGGCGCACAAGGCGGAGAGTGCCGGTCGCCTCACGATCCCGGTGGACGCGCGCAACACCTCCCGCACGTGCCCCCGGTGCGGGCACGTGGCGAAGGAGAACCGCGTCACCCGGGAAAGGTTCCGGTGCACGGCGTGCGGGTTCGCGGCGAACACGGACCACGTCGGCGCGACGAACGTCCTCACCAGGGCCGGACCGGCCCTCCCGTTCGAACCACCCTGGCCGGTGACGCCGGTTACCTACCGGTCATGCGGTCGAGGAAGCCGAGCACCCGATGGGTGACCTGTCCTGCGGCCTGCTCGTCGTAGGACGGGAGGCTGCTGTCGGTGAACAGGTGCCTGTCGCCGGGGTAGAGGAACAGCTCGGCGTCGGCGGCCGACCCGACGAGCGCGCGGGCGGCGTCCACGTCACCCTCCCCGGCGAAGAACGGATCCGCGTCCATGCCGTGGATCTGGACCGGGACGTCCCGGGGCCAGGCGCCGCCGAACTCCGAGACCGGGACGCACGCCTCGAGCAGCAGCGCGCCCTTCGCACCGGGGCGGGTCTGGGCCAGCTTCTGCGCCGGCAGGACACCGAGCGAGAACCCGACGTAGACGAGCTCCGCGGGCAGCCCTTCGGCGGCGGCGCTTCCACGCTTGATGAACGTGTCGAACCCGGTGCTCTCGACGTAGCCGATGCCTTCCTCGAGGCTGTCGAACAGCCGCCCCTCGTACAGGTCGGGGACGTGGACGGTGTGTCCGGCCCGCCGCAGGTGCCCGGCGAACTCGCGGACGCCGGCGGTCAGTCCGTGTCCATGGTGGAAAACCAGTACCTCGGCCATGTCGCTCCCCTCGCGCTGCGGCGCCCGAGTGGCGCCGTGGCACGAGTATGGCCCGCGGTACTGACAACCGCGGTCCCGGAAGCCCGAACCCCGCGCCGGCCCCGGACGTCCGACGTCCCCCTCCGGGCGGGCGGTGGCACGGGCGAAACGGGCGGCGGGGACGCGGCGTTCGCGTCCCCGCCTGTTCCGTCCTACGGACCCTTTGCGTCCTACAGGCCGTGGGCGTCGAGCAGTCCCTTCAGCCAGGCGGTGACCTTGGCCTGGTCGTTCGCCTGCTCGTAGGAGAAGGCGTGGGGACCGGTACTGCCGATGACGAGGTCGAGGGAGTCCTCACGGGCGATGAAGGCGGTCTCCAGCTGTCCGCTGCGGCCGGACTCCACCGGGTACCAGAACTCGAACTCCTGCCAGTGGTTCGCCTTCGAGTTGTCCCCGCCCTTCACCACCCCGTGCTTGACCTCCGCCTCGTCCAGCCGGTAACCGAGGTCGAGATACGCCTGCAGGATGCTGTCCTGCGCCGGCAGCGCGTGCACCTGGAACTCGTCGAAGTCGCCCTTGTCCACCGCGTTGTCGACGGCGAGCTCGGTACGCACCGCGGCCCTGCCGCCCTTGACGGGCCGGCCCAGCGCGTGGGTCAGCGGCATCTCCCAGGGCAGGTCGAACGTCGCCTCCCAGGAGAGTGTCTCCCCCGCGTGCAGGGTGAACGTCCCGTTCCCGGGCTGCCAGGTGAGCAGCACGCCGGGATTCTTCCAGCCGGTCTCGGAGCTCTCGTCGTCCTCGAACCGCGTGACGACCTCGAGCGCGAAACGGTCGATCCGTACGTCCGCCCCACCGCCCTGCACGACCACCTCGGCCGTCAGCTTGTCCCCCGGACGCACCGAGGTGCTGCCCAGAACGGTTTCCACGCTCGGGGCGTTGACGCCGAGCGCGCTGAGGAATTTGCGGAATGCCATCTCTGTGTCCCCTCCCGGACGTTCACTTCGAACGCCCATGCGGGAACTGTAGGGGACCACGGCATGCCGGAGTGAAGATTGTGACGTTCTTGTTCCGGACGGGAGTGGACGGCGTGCATCACGTTCCGGCGACCGCGTCGCGCACGCGTGCAGGGGATTCGCCGGACAGCATGCGCCGTCGGATCTCGCGCACGGCTGCCCGGTGCATCCCGGCGAGGGCGCCCGCGAGGAGCGCGGGCGCCGGAAGACCGGTGGTGTGCGGCGCGGTGGCGATGCCCGGCTTCGCCGCGACCGCTTTCATCGCGGCCCATTCTGTGTCGTACTCCGGACGTACCTGGGCGACCGTGCGGACCGCTCGTTCACTCAGCTCAACGGGGTGGGGGAAGGACGTGCCACGACTCGGTCCTCTCGAACGTATCGAGTCTCCGCCGACCCCGGAGCGGTCCACTCCGGCGGCAGCGGGCGGTGCGGGCGGGGGTGTCAGGCGGGCAGGGCGGTGAGCCAGTCGGTCAGGAGGCGGTTGACCTCGGCGGGGCGTTCCTGCTGGATCCAGTGGCCGCAGCCGTCGAGGAGGTGGGAGGAGACCAGGCCCGGCAGTGTGACCGGGTACGCCTCGATCGCGTCGGCCAGCCAGGTCGTGGAGGCGTCCAGGCCGCCGCCGATGAACAGGGACGGCTGGGTGACGGGGGCGCCGTCGAAGGCGGCGAGGTCCTCCCAGTCGCGGTCCATGTTCCGGTAGCGGTTGAGCGCTCCGGTCATGCCGGTCCGTTCGAACTCCCCGGCGTAGACGTCGAGGTCGGCCTCGGTGAGCCAGGCGGGCAGCCGGCCCGTGGGGAACCGGTCGCGCAGCGTCCCGTTCCTGCCGACGAAGTGCGGGTCGGGAGCGCCGGGTGCGGGCATGGTGTCGGCGGACAGGGCGGCGTAGAAGCCCGCGAGCCAGCCGCGCACATCGGGTTCGATCTCGGCCTCGGCGCGGCCCGGCTCCTGGAAGTACGAGACGTAGAACTCCTCGTCCCCGCCCATCCGGGCGAAGACGTCGCTGGGGCGGGGGCCGCCGCGCGGGGTGTAGGGGACGCTCAGCAGTCCCACCGCCCGGAAGACGTCCGGCCTGAGCAGGGCGGAGTCGGCGGCGATGGTGGCGCCCCAGTCGTGGCCGACGACCACCGCCGTCTCCTCGCCCAGGGCGTGCACCACCGAGACGTTGTCCTCCACCAGGTCGCGCATCCGGTACGCCTCCGTCGCGGCCGGCCCAGAGGAGCGGCCGTAGCCGCGGACGTCGATGGCGACCGCGCGGTGTCCCGCCGCCGCGAGGGCCGGCAGCTGGTGACGCCAGGAGTACCAGGATTCCGGGAAGCCGTGCACGAGCAGCACCAGCGGCCCGGTTCCCTGCTCCGCCAGGTGGATCCGGCCTCCCGGCGAGTACACCGACCGGTGGGTGATCTCCGTGGCGTGCTGCGACATGCGTGACCTCCAGGACCGTTGGTCTGCTGTGCGCGAGGAGGCGAGGAGGCGAGGAGGGTTCCCCGTCCCCGCCCGTTGCGCCGGCTCGACACCGATCCTGCGGAAGCTCCTGCCGGGAAGGCGAGATCTTTTGCCGTTACGGCAAGTCCGGCCGGGCCTTGCGGTGACGGGCGCCGCTACGGGCTCCCGGTCGCGTTCACCGAGGCTCGAGGGCCACCGGGGTCCGGGTGCCCGCGCCGCCGCCGGCGGCGGCGTCACCCGCCCGGCCGGCACCGGCGGCGCGGGCCCGGAGGGTGCCGGGGGACAGGCCGAGGCGGGTCTCGGCCGTCTCGATGGCCACGTCCCGCATGTCCAGCTCCTCCGGGGGTGCCTCGTCGTTGGCGTAGGAGCCCAGTCCGTCGACGGTGATGAGGATGTGCAGCGCCGTCCTCAGGGGGTCGTCGGTCGTGAAGTCCCCGGCCCGGACGCCTTCGGCGACGAGGTCGACCAGCGCGGAGCGGGTCGTCGTCTCCTGGGCGCGGACCGCCAGCCGCAGCGGCGTCCTGAACCTGCTGAGGTGCCGGGCGTTGAGCCACAGGCGGCTGAGGTCCAGGTAGTCGCCGTCCGTGAGCCCGACGAGGAACCGCGCGAGCCGGTCGACGGGCGGCCGGTCCGGTTCGCCCGGCGGCAGCAGTGCCTCGCGCTCCTGCGTCGTGGCGTGGGTGAACGCCTCGGCGACCAGTTCGTCCGCGGCCGGGAAGTAGTGGCTGATGAGGCCGGGGCGTACTCCCAGGTCCTCGGCGACCCGCCGGAGCGTGACCAGCTCGAGTCCCTCCTCCAGCGCGATGCGCGCGGCGCTGCGCACGATCTCGGCGCGGCGTTCCTGCGGAAGTTTGCGGGTGCGGGTCGGCCGGGGTCTTGACGTCATGGCGCAAAGGTTATTGGATCGGCGACCAACAGGCAGTTGGCCACTTGCTCAATAAGCGGCAACGTCGCCGTTACATCCGAGAGGCCCCTATGACGACACACCCCACCACCGCACCTCCGTCCGCGGAAGCTCACGAGGGGCCCGGTCCCGAACGTGCGGGACATCCGGAGACCCGCGGCATCGACCTGGTGCCGGACGCGGAACGGACCGGCCGGCCCCGCCAGCTCTTCGCGGTGTGGGCGGCGCCGAACGTCAGCTATCTGAGCTTCGCGGTGGGGGGCACGCTCATCCTGATGGGGCTGACGCTTCCGCAGGCGGTCGGCGTCATCCTGGCCGGAAACCTGCTGTGGGCCTGCACCGGGATCATCGCGGCGAGCGGCCCGGTCGCCGGGACCAGCGGCTCGGTCATCTCCCGCGCCTTCTACGGGGTCATGGGCAACAAGGCCGTGCTCGTCGTCACCGGCTGGCTCATCGCGGCGGCCTACCTCGCCCTGAACTGGTCGGCCGCCTCGGTCGCCGGCATCGGGCTGGCGGTGCGGTCGGGACTGCCGGACAGCTCCGTCGTGCACGCGGCCGTGATCTGTCTCATCGCCGGCGCCACCCTGCTGATCGCCATCTACGGCTACGCGACGATCGTCCGCCTCTACTCCACGCTCAGCATCCTGCTCACCGTGGTGTTCGTCGTGGTGACGGGGTACGTGCTCGCCGAGGCCGACTGGGCCTACGCCCCGGCGGAACCGCTGCACGGCGGCGCGCTCGTCGCCACGCTCGGCGTCGCCTTCACCATCGTCGCCTCCACACCGCTGTCGTACAGCAACAGCCCCGACCTGGCCCGCTACCTGCCGCGCGGCAGCAGCTCCGCCGCGATCGCCGGATGGACGGCCCTGGGCGCGTACCTGCCGAGCGTCGTCTTCACCTCCGTCGGCGCGCTGGCGGCCACCAGCCTCGACATGAGCGACCCCCAGGCCGCCCTGGAGAGCATCCTGCCGGGCTGGTTCATCCCCGTCTTCGTCGTCTCGGTCGTGCTCAACACCCTGACCAACAACGGCATGACCGCCTACAGCGCCAGCCTGTCCATCCAGTCGGTCGGCGTCCGTATCGCGCGCATCCCCGCGGTCCTGGTCATCGGCGTCCTCGGCACGGTCATGACGCTGTACGCGATCCTCGTCTGGGACTTCCTGACCAGCGTCAACACCATGCTCCAGCTCGTGGTCGTGGTGACCGGCCCGGCGATGGCGGTGGCCGTGACCGACCTCCTCCTGCGGCGCAACCGCTACGACGGCGCCGCCCTCCTCCGGCAGGAGCACGGCGGACCGTTCTGGTACCGGCGGGGCGTCCACCGGGCCGGCGTCCTCGCCCTGGCCGTGGGCGCGCTCGCCTCCCTGATGTGCGTGACGACCAGCTTCTGGACGGGCCCCCTCGCCGAGGTCATGGGCGGCGTCGATCTGGCCATCCCCGCCGGCATGGCCGTCGCCGCGGCGGTCTACTGGGCGACCGCGCGTGTCCTCGGGACGGTCCCGCGCCCCGAACCGTCCTGACCGCCCCGCCCGCACCACGCGGCACAAGCCGCACACGCGGCACGTACTGCACATGCGGTGCGTGCCGCACACGCGGTGCGTGCCGCACACGCGGTGCGTGCCGCACGAGCGGCCCCAGCCGTACGAGCGGCCCTGCCGCACACGCCGAACAAGAAGACAAGAAGAGGAACAGACTGTGCACGCCGACGCCCTCCTGCTGGCCGGCCATGTGGAGAACCCGGCCGAGGAACCCTCCGGCCCGCCGGCGAACGCGGTGGCGATCGCCGACGGCCGCGTGATCGCCGTCGGCGACAGCACCGCCCTCGACGCGCTGCGCGGCCCGGACACCGCCGTCCACAGCTTCCCCGGCGCCACGATCCTCCCCGGCCTCACCGACGCGCACGCCCACCCCGTGTGGGGCTCGATCGAGATCGGCCGCGGCGTGGACCTCTCCGGCGCCGCCACGCTCGACCAGGTCTGCGAGCGTCTGGCCGAGGCCGCGGACGGCCTGCCGGCCGACGAGTGGATCACCGGCTTCGACCTCGACGTCAACGTCTTCGACGGCGACCCGGCCGGTGCCGTGTTCGGGGAGCGCTTCCCCGGGCGGCCCGTCTCGCTGATGACGCGGGACGCGCACGCGCTCGTCATCAGCCCGCGGGCGGTGGAACTCGCCGGCCTGACCGGCCGCGAGACGTTCACCGACGCCTCCTCCGTCGAGGTCGGCCCCGACGGCCGCCCGACCGGGTACGTCGTCGAGCTCCAGGCGATGGACCTGGTGTTCGACCACTATCCCGAGGTGCCGGTGGCCACCGCCGCCGAGTACGTCCTGCGACAGCTCCGCGTCCTCGCCGGCAGCGGCCTGACCGGACTGCACGCGCTCGACTTCACCGACCCCTCGGAAGCCGTGTACCGGCACATCGAGGAACACGGCGAGCTGCCGCTGCGCATCCGCTGCTCCCCCCTGGTCCCCGCCGACTCCGCCCCCGGCGTCTGGCGCGACATCGCCGGGCTCCAGGGGCGCCGCGGCCGGCGCTGGCACGTCGAGGGCGTGAAGTTCATGCTCGACGGCACGGCCGACAACGGAACGGCCTGGTTCGACCGGCCGGACACCCACGGGGAGAACCGGGAACCGCTCTGGCGCGACCTCGACGCCTACCGGGCCGCCATGCGGTTCTTCGCCGGACGCGGCATCCCCACCGCCACCCACGCCATCGGCGACCAGGCCGTCCGCTTCGCCCTCGACGTCATCGAGGAGATCGGCCCGGTCGACCGCGGACCGCACCGCATCGAGCACATCGAGTCCCTGCCCGACGACCTCCTGGACCGCTTCGCGGAGCTCGGCGTCGTGGCCGGCCTGCAGCCCGTGCACGGCACCCGGCACACCCGCGCCGACGGGACGGACAACTGGTCCCGGCGCATCGGCCCCGACCGGGTCGCCCGCGGCTGGCGCACCCGCGACCTGCTCGACCACGGCGCCGTCGTGGCGCTCGGCTCCGACTGGCCGATCGGCCCCGGCGACCCGCGGATCGGCCTCGCCGACTGCCAGCTGCGCCGCCCGGTGGAGGAACCGGACACGCCCCCCGTGCAGCCCGGGCAGGCACTGACCGCCCGTGAGGCGTACGCCGGCATGACGGCCGCCGCCGCCCGCGCCGCAGGGGCGGCGCACGAACTCGGCAAGGTGGCGCCCGGCTACCTCGCCGACCTCACCGTGTTCGCGGCCAACCCGCTCGACCTGCCCCCGGACGCGCAGCCCGGCAACCCCGTCCTCGCGACGGTCGTCGCGGGCGTCGTCCAGCTCCACCCGAACAGCGCAGAAGGAACCTCGTGACCCCCACCGCCCTTCCCCGCCCCGCCCACCGCCTCCACGTCGAGGTCTCCGCGGCCGACCCGTACGACCGCGGCGTCGCCCGCGGCGAGCAGCTGCGCGAGGGCATCCCCGCCGCGGCGGAGGTCTACGACCGGCTGTTCACCCTCGGCGGCATCACCCCCGCCCGGGTGGCCGAGGACGCCGCACGCGCCCTGGAGGACATCGGACGGTTCCGGCCCGACGCCCGCGCCGAGATCTCGGGCATCGCCCACGGCGCCGGTGTCGAGGAGTGGCGCGTCGCCGCCCTCAACGCCCGCACCGAGATCCTCGCCCGCAGCGCCGCCGTACCGCCCGGGGAGTGCACCACGATCGTGCGCCGCCTGGCCGGCGAGGACGCCGCGGCGCGCACCTTCGGCGTCCAGACGTGGGACTGGCACATCGAGCTGGGCGACCTGTGGCACACCCTGGAGTCGCGCGGCGGCCGGCACGACTTCGTCGGCCTCACCGAGAACGGCATCCTGGCCAAGATGGGCGTCAACAGCGCCGGGCTCGCCCTGCACTTCAACATCCTCGGCCACCGCGACGACGGCATCGGCGGCATCCCCGTGCACGTGCTGGCGGCCGTCGTTCTGCAGGAGGCGGGCAGCGTCGCCGAGGCCGTGGAGATCGTCCGCAGCGCTCCGCTCGCCTCCTCCGGGTCGTTCGCGCTGTTCGACGAGACGGACGCCGTCCTGCTGGACCTGAGCCCCGTCGGGATCTTCGAGGTGCGGCCCGAGGACGACACGTTCGTGCGCACCAACCACTTCCTCACCCCGGTCCCCGCCGCCGACGAGAAGAGCTGGCTCTACCAGCCCGACTCGGGCGAACGCCGCGCCTTCGTCCTCGACCGCCTCTCCCGCAGGCGTCCGACGTCCGTCGACGACCTCCCGGAACTCCTCGTGACCGGCCCGGGCGAGCCGCCGGTGACCTGCCTGCCCGACCCGGACAAGCCCCTCGGCCAGCGCTGGGCCAGCCTCGCGACGATCACCCTCGAACCGGCGACCCGCACCGCCGCGATCCTCGACGGCACCCCGGCCGACATCGGCACCCGCGACTGGCGGATCCTCACCGCCGGCTGACCCGCCCCGACCGCCGGCCGGCCCACCCGCGCGCGGCCCCGTCCGGAGACGGACGGGGCCGCGCGTCATTCGCACGGGCGTGAGCCGGCCCCGCCAGGTGCAGGCCCGCCCAGGCCGCGCCCGGGCGCCCTACGGGCGGGCAGGACGCGGCGGCGCTACCGACGGTCGTCCCCCTCCGCCCAGGACGCGGCGGCCGTCACCGGGAAGGCGCGGCGGACCTCCGCGAAGAGGCGCAGGTGGCCGGTGCCGTGGGTGACCACCGCCGCGAGGAGGGCGTCCAGCGCCGCCTTGAGGGGGTCGGGGGCGGCGGCGTCCCAGAGGGCGGCGAGGGCCGCGGCCTGAGGCAAGCCGGGGGTCCCGTCGGGGGACCGCGGGACGCGTGCGTCGGAGAACACGGCGTCCCGCAGCCGCCGTGAGTCGTCCAGGGGCGGCGAGTAGGGCTCGCCCCGGTCGAGCTCCGCCAGGCCGCGCGCCACCCAGTCGATCCCGCCGAGCCCCGCTGCCGCACAGGCGCGGTGCGCCGCCCAGCGGGCGAGCGCGCGCTGCTCCTCGGGGCCCGCGGCGTCGATCGCGTGCACGAGTGCGGCATCGAGGCCGATGAGGCCTTCGGGAAAGCCCTCGAACCTCCGGAGCCCGTCCCGGACATTCCGCAGCCGGTCGCTGGGCAGGCGCCCGCCCCACGCCTCCCTCTCCTTGCGAAGCTCGGCGTGTTGCTCCTTCTCGCGGGCCCGGCGCTCCTCCTCGGCCCGCTCCTCGGGAGTGGGGCCCGGAGGCTGCTCGCGCGCGAACCCGTGCCAGTAGGAGGCGGTCCGGCTGGTCTCCCTGACCACCCGGTCCGGAGCCGGCGGAGCCGGCCAGAAGCGCAGCAGATACCCCTCCGGCACCGGTCCACCCCCGCCGCGTACCGCGTCGCGCGCCTCGTCCATACCCCGGCAGTGGTAACGCACCCGGTACGAGACCTCGGAGAGGGCGAGCGGGCACCGGAGGCGGTCCCACTCCACGAGACAGGTCCTGTCCGACACGGGCCGGAACGACACCTCGACGATGTCCTCCCAGGCGTCGGCGTCCAGGGGCGGTTCCGTCTCGTACAGTTCGACGGCCAGGGGGACGCGGCCGGTGTGCGTCGCGGTCACCAGAAAGAGACGGCCCGGCACGGCCCCGCCGCACAGCCCGGCCCGCTGCCCGGCGAAAGAATCCCCGAGATCGGGACCGCCGTCGTCGCTGTGGACATAGAACTGCCCGTAGGCCACCTGCACTTCGCCGCTGAAGAGTGTGCGCATGGAACAAACGTGCCGCACGGCTCCGACAACGAGCCCTTCCGCTCCCGCCGACGCGAGACGGAAGACGAGGGCCACGGCCGTGCCGTGCTGCGCCACCGGCTCGGAAACACGACGTTGCCTCTCATGCGTCCCCCCAGTCCCAGGCGCCGAAGTACGCGGCCTCGCCGGTGCGGCGGGCCTTCTCCACCGCGCTCAGGCGTGCGAAGTCCCGGGCCGGCATCAGCGCTTCCCACTCGGCCAGGGGCAGCACACGGACCTCGTCGTGTTCCTGCGGGTCGAGGGTGATGCCGCGGATCTGCGCCGCGGTGAGCCGGCCGCCGTCGAAGACCATCCCGATCGTGCTGTAGGGCCACTCGGCGCCGGGCAGCCCGTACACGGTGGCCAGCAGCCGGGGCGGACCGGAAACGGTCAGCCCGGTCTCTTCCCGGCACTCGCGCACGGCCGTCTCCCAGGGCCGCTCACCGTGGTCCATGGTGCCGCCGACCAGCTGCCACGGGTGGGCGGGGGAGTACACGGAGTGCAGTTGCAGCGGCCGGTCGTTCTCGTCGGTGAAGTAGAAACACGCGAACGCGGTGGCCTTGAGGACCGTCTCGGCGTACTGCTCGGGCGGCAGCCGGCCGGGGTCGCGCCGCGGGGTGTTCGTCGCAGCCGGCTGTTCGGGCCGTGTCATCCGCATCAGTGCCGGACTGCCTGTGAATCCCAGCTCACGGTAGAGCTGCTGTGCTTCCACGCCGGCGTGGACCTCGAACAGGGTGACCTGCTCGACGTCGGCGAGATGGCCGAGCAGAGTGGAGACGACAGCCCGGGCGTAGCCGCGACGGCGGTGGCCGGGGTGCGTGGCGACCACGTGCACGCGGGCGGCCAGGCCCCGGGGGCAGGCCGGGGCCGGGAGCACGGGATGGAGCAGGCCGAGGGCGCAGGCGGCCATCGTGCCGTCGGGGGCGTCGATGACGAAGGCCCGAGCGTCCCCCTGATCGGTCAGCCGGGGTGCCAGCTCCTGTGCGCACCGCCGGATCCACTGCTCGCTCAAGGGCGTGGACAGGACGTACTCGGAGCGCATCCGGACGATGGCCTCGGCGTCAGCGGTGGTCGCCGCGCGGACCGACGTCCGCGCGGCGGCGTTCCGCGGTCCGGCTGAGTCGGCGGGTGTCGTGCGGGCGTTCACGGGGAGTCTCCTGCCGATGAGAGGGGTGCACGGTGCTCTGTCTGCAGCCGGGTCGGCGAGGACGGGTGTGAGCGCGGCCCGGTCCCGGCCGAGTATCGGCCGGCAGCCCTACCACCTCGTCCGGAACATCCGGCCGATAGCGGTCGTACGCGACGGCGGCCGCCGCGAACAGCTCCGCCCGGCGTGCAGGGCTGCTGGAGGAGAGGATCGTCGGAACGGGTCATGTGGATGCTCCGTCGTCGTGCGGGCAGTGGGCGGGAAGGAACCAGGACAGACGACCGCACGGCGATGCTGCCCGCTGTCGGCCGTCCGGCTCGAAGAGAAGGCGGTAGCGGCCGGGGCTGCCGACTGCCCGCCACCGAGCGGCCAGGTCCTGGAGCTCCTTCCAGATGTCGCGCGGCCCGTGGACGGTGACGTCCCAGCGAGAGCGCCCCACCGGCTTCCCCCGCAGCCACGATCCGCAGCCGGGCGCGCCGATCACGAGGTGCTCGGCAGCAAAGTCCCGCACCAGCCCGCCCAGCAGGTGGTCGGCAGCGAGCCACAGGCCCCGGTCGGTGTCCGCGGGCGGCGCCGGCACGCTCCGCCGGGTCCGGGTGCCCGGCCCGGTGGCGATGCGCTGCCGGAAGTCCTTGCCGAGCCAGATCCGGTCCA
Organism: Streptomyces sp. NPDC006384; assembly: GCF_042870695.1. Lineage (NCBI taxonomy): Bacteria > Bacillati > Actinomycetota > Actinomycetes > Kitasatosporales > Streptomycetaceae > Streptomyces > Streptomyces sp. NPDC006384. The sequence goes on along the minus strand of NZ_JBIAHR010000011.1, from coordinate 35,396 downwards.
CGCCGTGCCCGGCCCGGTGGGCGAACTCCACCGCCCGCAGCTCCCCTGTGATCCGCCCGTCGGCGGCGCACTCGACGACGGCGAGGCCGGGCCACGACGGTGACGCGCTGGTCACGTGCACCAGCAGCCTGCCGCCGGGGGCGAGCTGCTCGACCAGCGCGTCCGGCACGCGCTGCACCGTGTACGACACGAAGATGCGGTCGAACGTCCGCCCCGGCAGGCCCTGTTCGCCGGATCCGCACACCACCTCCGGCCGGAAGCCCAGATCGGCCAGCCGGGCCGCCGCCGCTTCGGTGAGGTGGCGGTCACGGTCGAGGGTGACCACCCCCTGGTCCCCGCAGACCTGGCAGGCCACCGCGGCGGTCACCCCCGCGCCCGTCCCGACGTCCAGCACCCGCTGGCCAGGACGCAGGCCGAGTCCCTCCAGCAGCTCGGCAGTCAAGCTCGTCACCGTCGACATCGACGTGATCGACGCCCCCGACCGCGTTCCGCGCGCCCTGCCCAGCAGCGGTTCCCCGGCGTGCTGGACGAGCACACTGGCCCCGCTGTACAGCAGTCCGAGCAGTTCCGGGCGGTCCTGCGGGGCCGACCAGTCCAGCAGGTCCCACCGCGGCGGCTCCTCGTCCGGGGCGCCGCGCCGGACGTAGGCCTGCGGCATCAGCACTTCGCGGGGCAGCGCGAGGAGGGCGTCGCGGACCGGGCCCGGCCCCAGCTTCCCTTCCTCCTCGAGCCGGGCGACCATCGCCGCCCGGGCGGCTGCCGGATCCGCTGCCGCGCTCGCCGGAGTGGTACCGCCGACCGGGCGAGCGGCGTGCTGGTGGTGTGCCGGGACGTCGGCGGTGGGGCGGGGGTCCGGTGTGCTCATCGACCGTCCCAGCCCAGTTCGGAGTACGGGCGTCCCCGGAGGATTCCGTCGATCGCCCGCCGGGTGTACGGCACGACCTCGGCCGGCAGGTCCTGCGGCTCCCACCACCGCCACTCCACGCACCGGTCGGGCTCCAGGACCTTCGGGGTGCCGCTCCAGGACCGGGCCTGGAAGACGAGCGCGATCCTGGGCCGGGCGTCGGGGGAGTCGACGTGGTGCACCGTGTGGACGAGCTCGACGTCCCCGGGCGCGATGGTGAGTCCTGCTTCCTCCTTCGCTTCCCGTACCAGGCAGTCGATCGCGGCTTCCCGCTCGCAGTGGCCGGCCAGGAAGTGCCAGGTGTCCGGCGCGAAGGCGGAGGCGGGGTGACGCAGGCCGAGGAGGATGCGGCCGTGCTCGTCCCGGAGGTGGAGGTGGACACCGACGATGTGGAGTTCGGTCCCCGCCGGGGCCTCGCCGGACAGCCGGCGGGCGCCGGCCGGCGGTTCCTCCGCCGCGGGGTGCCCGGCCGCGTGACGGCGGATCAGCTCGCCGAGCCCGGGGCTCAGGCGGAGCCGGTCCAGCATGTCGACGGTGCACCACTTCAGCAGGACGCCTTCGCGCAGCTCCACCGCCTCGGGGGCACCGCTCCACACGCCGCTGTAGACCTGGACGGGCACCGTGAGGCCGTCGGCGCTCGTCGCCTCCTCCACGGCGAACGGCACCAGACCGGCGGGCTCGAGACCCGGTACCTCCTCGGCGAGTTCGCGCCGCAGCGTCGCCTCGAGGCAGGAGTCGTCCCCCGTGCGGCCGCCACCGAGCAGGGCGAACACCCAGGGCTCCTGGATGTCCTCCCGGTCGTCCCGCAGATGGAGCAGGTACCGGCCGTGCCCGTCATGGATCAGGGCGCCGGCGCCGACGGGCTCCGGCCGCCCGTCGAGGCCCGCCGCCCCGGCGTCCAGGAGCTTGGCCCGCAGCGCGGGGGAGCGCACATCGGCGAACGGGAGCCACCGGGCGTCCGTGACCTCCTCGTCCTGCAGGGTGAGCTGCGGCGTCCGCCCGGCTGCGAGACAGAACGCGAAGCGGAAGTCGTAGTGCTGGTGCGCGGGTTCGCCCCTGGCCGGATCCGCGTCGATGCCGTGGACGTCCACGTCGATCGGCGAGTCCAGGAACTGCGGGGTCGGGCAGAGGTCCGAGGGACGGATCCCGGTCTCTTCGCACACCTCCCGCACGGCCGCGGCGAGGAGCGTACGGTCGCCCGCCTCCACGTGGCCGCCCGGAACGAGCAGCAGCCCTGTCGCCCGGTGGCCGATGTGCAGCACGCGACGGTCCCGGTCGATGACCACCGCGCTGCAGGTGACGTGACCGGGCAGCGTGGTGCGGCCGGTCGGCTCCTCGGGCCCGTCGAGGACGGCCACCAGCCCCTCCAGTGCCTTCCGTTCCCCGGGGTGCCGGCCGAGGTAGGCCTCGACGGTCGTGCGGATGCGGGAGCGGGAGGGCGGCATGTCGATCACCTCGGAAGTCGTGGGGCGTGGGCGTGCGGGACGGGACCGCGTGGGGCCGGGCGTCACGCCGGGTCACCGGTCTCGGCGTGGTAACCGGCGGCCTGGAGGGTGAACATGGCGGCGTACTCGCCGTCGAGGTCCATCAGCTCCTGGTGGGTGCCGGTCTCGACGACGCGGCCGCCGTCGAAGACGAAGATGCGGTCGCAGCCGACGACGCTCGCCAGGCGGTGGGAGATCAGCACCGTGATCCGGTCGGAACGTGGCGAGTCCCGCAGTACCGCCTCGTACACGGCGTGCTCGGCGCGCGGGTCCATGCTGGCGGTCGGTTCGTCCAGCAGCAGGACGGGGACGTTCTTGTACAGGCCGCGGGCGACGGCGATCTTCGCCCACTGGCCGGCGGAGAGTTCCTGACCGCCGCGGAACCGCTTGGACAGCAGCGCCTCCCACCGGCCGGGCAGCCCGGCGATGACCTGCTCGGCGCCGGAGGCCCGCGCGGCGTCCAGGGCCCGCTGCGGGTCCGCCTCGGTGAGGGTGCCCCGGGAGACCGTCAGGTTGGCCAGGGCGCTGAACGGGAAACGGACCGGGTCCTGCAGCACGCAGCCCACCCGGGCCTGCAGCGACTCGGCGTCCATGTCCCGCACGTCCACGCCGTCCCAGCGGACCGCGCCCCCGTCCTGGGGTTCGTACAGTCCGGCGAGCAGCCGTGCGCAGGTGGACTTGCCGGAGCCGTTGACACCGACGAACGCCACCGTCTGGCCTGCCCGCAGGGTCATGGAGATGCCGTCGAGCGCGGGAGTGTCCTTGCCCGGGTAGGTGAAGGACACGTCGTCCAGGGTGATGGTCCCCACCGCCGCGGGGGCGGGCAGTCCGCTGCGGCGCGGCTGGAGCTCCCGGCAGCGTTCCTGGAAGGCCAGGAGGTCGTCCACCCACATGGCGTGCTCGTAGACCAGGTGGGCGACGTCGACGAGCCGGGTCAGCGAGGACTGGGCGGCCTGGATGGCGAGGACCGCGCCCGCGCCGGCGGCCAGGGGCAGCCAGCCCGCGATCAGCATGGCGCCGAGGGCCGTGTAGGTGACACCGGTGCCGATCCCGCCGACGGCCCGGCCCGCCAGGGTGAGGCCGGCCGAGCTCATGCCCAGGCGGGTGTCCTCCTCGGCGATCCGTGTCGTCAGCCGGCGGTGCTCCTCCAGCAGCGCGCCCTGGGCGGTGTCCGAGCGGAGTTCGGCGGCGGCGTCCCTCTCCAGCAGCAGCCAGGAGAAGACCCGCACCCTGCGCTGCAGGGCGTTCCACCGCTTGAAGGAGTGGAAGCGGGCCCGGGCGGTGCGTACGGCGGCCGCGCCGACCGGCAGCACGGACAGCAGGAGCAACGGCAGCAGGGCGGGGTGCAGAACGCCCAGCACGCCGGCGGTGCCCACGAGCCCGAGCAGCGCCGCGGCCAGGGAGACGACCTGGCCGACGATCTGCCGGGCGTAGAACAGCCCGCGGTCGTTGGCCCGGTAGGCCTCGTCGTGCCAGTCGGCGTCGTCGACGACCTCCAGCCGCACATGGGCGGTCAGGGCGAGGAACTCGCACTCCAGCGCGGTGCGGATCCTCGGTGTCACCCGGGCCTGGGCGACGGCGACGCCCGCTTCGAGGAGTGCCCGGGCGGCGAGGAAGCCGATCACGACCAGGAGCTGGGGGACGGCCGCCCGCACCCTGTCCGGGGTGGGGCCCTCGGCGAACAGCTCCCGCAGCACCGCCACCGAGGCCATGAGCCCGAACGCCGTCATCGCGGCCGACGCCGGCTGCAGGACCACCACCGCGACGGTCGCGGTCCGGTCCGCGTGCCAGGCCAGCCGGCCGACCCGGCGCACGATCCGCGGCAGGCGCGCGAGGATCTGTCCCACCGTGGCCTTGGACGCGGCGCCGTCGTACACGGACCAGTAGGTCTCCGCCAGGCCGTCGGTGATGTCACCGTCGTTGTCACGGTCGTGCGGCCCGGCCGGCACGGTGGCGGGCGGCAGCGGAAGCTCCGCCCCGCGCGGGGCGGGCACCGCGCCCCGGCGGACGCCGTCCGCGTCGCTGCCGGCGCTCATGCCCCCCACCTCGTGTCCGGACGTGCCGCGCCGCGGAGGGCGTCGGCCCGGCGCCGGAACCGCGCCGCACGCGGGACGGCCGGACGCAGACGCCGTTCGCACACGGCGGGAGGATCGACAGGAGCGGGCACGGGGGCGGGCACGGGATGCACGGTGTCCTCCGGACGGGCGTACGAGGGGTGGTGGTGCTCCGACAGCGGCCCCCGGCCGGCGGTCGCGGCACCGTTCGCGGCCACAACCTCCGGCGGGCTCCCCGCCTCACCGCTGCCTGGCACGACTGACGTCAACGTGTTCCCCCCTGGTGGACGTGAAGGCGGTGTCGGCGTGTTCAACGACGCCGCCACGATTTCGCACACCTGTGCTTTCGGACGGCTTGTGCACCCCGGGACTGAGCGGTTCTCCGAAGCTGCACAGTGCACCGACCCTTGCCGCGCAAGAGCACGCGGCCGGGGCGGGTTGGCCGAAACGCCGATGCCCGGGCGGTGCGTCCGCGCGCGGCCGGCCGGCGGAGAAGACCTCCGGGCCGCCGGAGACCGCGCCGGCCTCCGGTACGCGCCCCTGCATCCGGCGCGCGACACAGAGGCTCCACTGTGTCCGGAAAGTCAATATTTCTGCTATTTGTCCTCTTTAGGTTGATCTTCCTGGAAAGGATTCGCTATGCCGTACGACGAGCTGGCCGTCACCGGAACGGGTCTGTCCCTGTTCGGTGTCGCGGTGGGTCACAGCTGGCTGGTGGCGACCGCGTTCGCGCTCACCCTCGGTGGCGCGCTCCTGGTCCGGGCCACCTTCCGGCGGGGCAGGGGCGCGGATGAGGCGTAAGGCGGGGACCGGCCGCTCCGCCCCGGTGGGCGGGCACCTGCCCGGCGCGCGGTTCGTCCGCCCGGGCGGCAAGGGCGTGCTGGGCGGGCTGCCCTTCGCGCTCGTCGTCGGCTGGGGGGTCTGGCACCTGCTGGAACTCACGGTGTGGCGGGACGGCACCGACCCGGGGATGAGCATCGTCTGGCTGGCGTCGTTCCTTCTGCTGTGGTGGCTTCCGGTGTGCTGGATGGAGCGGCCGGCCACGGTCACGGAGGACCAGCGGCCGGGCGTCGACGGCTTGCGGGTGACCGTCCAGATCCCGGTCTACAACGAGGACCCCGAGGCGCTCCGCGCCTGCCTGGAGTCGGTGTTCGCCCAGTCGCGCCCGGTGCAGCGGATCCGCGTCGTGGACGACGGCTCGGTGGACGCGGCGACGGGCGCGCCGCTGGACTACGACGCCGAACGCGCCTACCTGATGCGGCACGCGGACCGGCTCGGCATCGAGGCGACCTGGGACCGGACCCCCAACCGAGGCAAGCGGTGGGCGCAGATGCACGTGCTCGCCGAGGACGACGCCGACATCTTCGTCACCCTCGACAGCGACTCGGTGCTGGACGAGCACGCGGTGGCCGAGGGCCTGAAACCGTTCGCCGACCACCGCGTGCGGTCCGTGGCCGGACTCGTCGTCCCGCTCAACATGACGACGAACCTCCTGACCCGGCTCACGACCCTGCTGTACATCCCCTTCACCCGCGGGCTGCGCAGCGCGCAGTCGGTGCTCGGCTCCGTGCTCATCAACTCCGGCACCCTCGCCTTCTACCGGGCGGACGTGGTGCGCCGGCACGCGGGGGTCTACGAGCGGGAGACCTTCCGCGGCGTGCCGATGCAGATGAACGACGACTCGATGCTGACCATGTACGCGCTCCTGGCCGGCCGGACGGTGCACCAGCCGTCCGCGGTCTGCTTCACCCTGGTGCCGGACCGTCCGCGGCACTACTTCCGGCAGCAACTGCGCTGGATGCGCGGCACCACCGTCCGGCACCTGTGGTGGATGCGCCACATGCCGCTGCGGTCGCTCGCCTTCTGGATGCCCGTGGTCGAGTACGCGCACCTCGTCCTCACCCTGCTGATCCCGGCCGCCGTCCTCATGGACCCGTCGCTGCGCGCCCAGTCCGGGGACCTGGCCCTGTACACCCTGGTCCTGGGCTGTGCCATGAACTACCTCATCGGCCTGCGGCTGTTCGCCGTCCGCAGGACCGACGAGACACTGGGGCACCAGATCCTGATGTACTCGCTCTCGCCGCTGGCCGGACTGTGGCGGCTGCTGGTGCTCCGCCCGCTGTACCTGTACGCCATGGCGACCTGCTGGCGGGTCGGCACCTGGGGCACCCGCGGCCAGGTGGAGGTGCGGGTGGCCCCCGCCGGGTGAGCGGCACGGGCGACGGCCGCGGACCGGCTCCGCGCCCGCGGCCGTCGCGGTGGACCGCCTCGTCCGGCCGTCCGTCCGGCACCACGGACGCGGGAGGCGTCCGGCTCGCGGCGGGCGGCCGCCGGCCCTTCGCGCGGGGCGCCCCGTCCAGCAGGGACGGGGTGTGCAGAAGAGCGCCGGCCCGAACCGCGGGACCAAGGGGCGTCGGTACGCCGGCCCGCCCGGCGGTCGCCGGCACGTTCGGAGACGATGGAGCCAGGCCGGATCGCGCATGACGGCGATCCCGGCCGGCGACTACGTTGCCGAGGAGTGACCCGTAGTCGCGACGAAGCGATCCCAGGAGCCGCTGATGTCCGGGAACCCGAGCAAGGCGCGACCGCCGGTCGTCGACCGCGCGACCTTCGAGCAGCAGTTGGAGGTGCTGCGGGCGAGGGAGAAGGCCCACACCCGCGAAGGCGACGCGATCGCCGCCGCGCGCCGCAGACTCCCGATGGTCGAGGTGGCCGCGGACAGCCCGTTGCTGGGGCCGGACGGCCCCATGACGCTCCTGGACGCGTTCGAAGGGCGACGTCAGATGATCGCCTACTACTTCATGTGGTGGCCCGGCCGGCCGGCCGCCGAGCAGTGCGAAGGCTGTACCTGGGTGATGAGCCACGTGGGCGAGCTGGCTTATCTGCACTCGCGCGACATCACCTTCGCCGTGTTCTGCCAGGGGCGGAACACGGCCTACGGCTTCGGGGACGCGCGGACGTCGTACGAGGAGAGCCTGCGCTACCGCGCCTTCATGGGCTGGGCGATGCCGTGGTACTCCGCCCAGCCCTCGCTCGAGTCGCTCCTCGTCGGCCGGGAGCCCGGCCTGTTCCACCTGGTGTGCTACCTGCGCGACGGCGACCGTGTCTTCGAGACGTTCTGGACCAAGCGTCGAGGGGCCGAGGCGGTGGACTACAGCTACGCGCTCATGGATCTCACGGTGTTCGGGCGTCAGGAGGACTGGGAGGACTCACCGGCAGGCTGGCCGCGCCTCGGGCATGCCACGCGGACCCTGGGCGGGGCTCCCGACTGGCCGCCGCTGCGGGAGTGGCCGGGTGGACGTCCCACCGCACAGTGGCCGCGCGTCGACGCCGGCCGCTCCGACGACCTGGGCACCACCGGCACCGGCCCGGCGACCGAGCCCGGTCACTGCCACTGACCGCGTGACGCGTGATCAGGAGGCGACGGCCTCCTCGCGTTCGGCCACGGCCCCGTACTTGGCCGGGCCGGGGCGCTGCCGCGTCTGCTGCTCCCCGCCGCACACGTACCGGAGGACGCTGACACTCCGGGGCCCGGCGCCCGGGCAGCGTCTGTTCACGACGCCGGGAGGCGTTTCACCCACGGCGTGTTCGATCGTCACCGCCGGTGGACGGCGTCCGCGGTCCTCGCGGGCCGGTCGCTGTCGTGGCGGGCGGGGTCCCGTGGCCGGTGGCGTGAGCGGCGGGTGGGTGCGGGAGTGGTGAGGACGGCGAGGCAGGCGATGACGAGGACGATGCCCGCCCAGCCGGTCACGGGAAGGCGTTCGCCGACGACCAGGACGGCGAGGACGGCGGCGACGGCCGGTTCGAGCAGCGACAGGGTGGTGGCGGTGCTGGCGGGCACGTGGGCGAGGCCCCGTCCGAAGAGGACGTAGCCGGCGAACATCGGGACGAGGGCCATGTACGCGCCGACGCCGGCGTTGGACCAGGAGGCGACCAGCGGCGCGCCCGTGACGGCCAGGACGGGCAGGAGGAGGAGTCCGCCGATCCCGAAGACGGCGCCCATCGCCGCGCGGGAAGGGATGCGGTGGGTGATGAGCCGGTGCGCGGCCCAGGAGTAGAGGGCGTAGGTGGCGGCGGCGACGAGTCCGAGGCCGATGCCGAGCAGGGTCCCGGACGGGGAGGCGCGGCCGGTGGTGCCGGTGGCGTGCGCGGCTTCGGCCACGCAGAGCAGGACGGTGCCGAAGAGGCCCAGGGCGGCCGCGGACATCCAGCGCCGGGTGAGCCGGCGGCCGTCCACGACGCGTTCGATCAGGGCGGAGGCGAGCGGGGCGGTGCCGAGGGAGACGACGGTGCCGACGGCGACTCCGGCCAGGCGCATGGAGCTGTAGAACGCCAGGGGGTAGACGGCGACCGACGCGGCGCCGAGCAGGACCGTGCCGCGCCGCTCGCGCAGACCGGCGGCGCTGCGGGCGATCTGCCGGGCGGCGACGAGGGCCTGGAGGAGTCCGCCCAGGCCCATGGCGGCGGCGCCGATGGCCAGGGGGCCCACGTCGGGGGCGAAGGTGGCGGCCGTGCCGGTCGTGCCCCACAGCACGGAGGCGGCCAGCACGCACAGGGCCCCGGCCCCCGCGGACCGGCCGGGGCCGGTCACAGCCGGTCCAGCAGACCGGCGGCCATCGCGCGGGCGTGCCGGACCCGCTCTCCGTGCCCCTCCAGGCCGGCGCGGGCCATCGCGCCCTCCAGCAGGAAGGACAGGTGTTCGGCCGTCGCGCGGGCCTCGTCGGGACGGCCGGGCAGCAACCGCTCCATGTGGTCCGCGAGCAGGCGCTCGACCTGCTCCTTGTGGGCGCGCACCACGGCCCGGCCCTCGTCCCCGGCCGGGAGTTCGGCGGCGGCGTTCAGCAGCCCGCACCCACGGAAACCGTGCTCGTAGGCGAAAGCCGCGTGGTCCGCGTAGGCGTCGAAGACGGCCAGCACACCTTCACGGGGGCCGTCGGCCTGCTCCAGCCGGGCCCGGTAGAGACCGAGCCACTCCTCGTGCCGGGCGTCCAGATAGGCCCGGACCAGGTCGGCCTTGGAGGAGAAGTTGTTGTACAGGCTCATCTTCGCCACGCCGGCCTCGGCCGTGATCGTGTCGATGCCCGTCGCCGCCACGCCGTCGGCGTAGAAGCGCCGGGCCGCCGCCTCCAGAAGCCGCTCCCGGGCCGGCCGCCGGCGCCCGGTGCTCACGTCGCTCTCGCTCATCACGATCCAAACTAGGTAGGTAGGTCTACCTAGAGTAGGGGGCGGCCGGAGCCGTGGGAAGCCCCGTGGACGCCCCCTCGGCCGGACCGCGGAGACGGAGGAGTGCCGAACGGGCCGTCCGGCGCCCGGGCCGTTCGATTCGGACGGCGGCCGGCATCCCGGCAAGAGGAAAGAGGTGAAATGGGACAAAATGGCAGCGTCGGCCGGTGGGCGACCGGAAAGGTGCTGCACGTGAGATCCATCTGGAACGGCGTGATCTCGTTCGGCCTGGTCAGGGTCCCGGTCAAGCTCGTGAACGCCACCGAGAGCCACGCGGTCCCCTTCCGCGAGATCCACACGGAGGACGGCGGCCGGATCCGCCACCGCAAGTTCTGCGAACTCGAGGACCGCGAGGTCTCCGCCCAGGAGATCAGCAGGGGGTACGAGGAAGCGGACGGCACGATCATCCCCATCACCGACGAGGACCTGTCCCACCTGCCGATCCCCACCGCCAGGACCATCGGGATCGTCACCTTCGTCCCCGAGGACAGCATCGACCCGCTCCAGATGGGTGCCGCGTACTACCTGGCGGCGGGCAGGGCACCGTCCGCCAGACCCTACGCGCTGCTGCGGGAGGCCCTGAGGCGCAGCGACAGGGTGGCCGTCGCGAAGTTCGCGATGCGGGGCCGTGAACGTCTGGGCATGCTCCGCGTGATCGGCGACACGATCGTCCTGCACGGCCTGCTCTGGCCGGACGAGGTCCGCGCTCCCGAAGGACTCGCCCCCGGCGCGGACGTCGCCGTCCCCGACCGGGAGCTGCATCTCGCGGACGCCCTGGTGGACGCCCTCGGCGGGGCCGGCCTGGAGGGCCTGCGCGACGAGTACCGCGAGGCGGTGGAGGAGGTCGTCGCCGCCAAGATCTCCGGCGAGGCCCTGCCCGAAGCGCCCGAGCCGGAGCGCGGCGGCCGCATCCTGGACCTGACGACCGCCCTGGAGATGAGCCTCCAGGAGGTCCGCGCCGCCTCCGGGGAGACCGGCGGCGGAAAACCGGCGTCCGCGGCGAAGAAGCCGCCGGAGGGGAAGCAGGCCGCGAAGGCCGTAAAGGCCGGGCAGGATGCCGGGAAGCCGCCGAAGGCACAGCCTCCGAAGGCACAGCCGCAGCCGAAGAAGGCTGCTGCGAAGAAGACCCCGGCGAAGAAGGCCCCGGCGAAGAGGGCGGCCTCCCGCGGACGCCCCGCCTGAGCCCTGCCCGGTTCCCGTTCCGTCCGTACCACGGGAGCCGCCCTGCGCGGCCCGGCCCGACGACGGCGCTGCCGGAGACCGCGATCAGGGCGACGGCGAAGGGCGCGACCGGGAAGCCGGGACAGCGCAGCCGGGGCCGGGTGCCGTACTACGGGCCGTGGCCGGCGCTGGAGCGGCGGACGTGGCGCCCCGGCATCCGGACCGCCGTGCCGGCGGCTCCCGCGCCCACGGCCCGGGCGTGGAGTTCACCGATGGGGAGCACAGCGACATCGAGCTGTAGGCCGGCCTCCGTGCGCGAGCGCCTCGTCCCCGGCTGTGACCGAGCGCTTCGGCCGGCGGATGGGCCGTTGGTCGGTGCGGCAGGGCCGGGGGCGGTGGCCGGCTGCATGCCCTGCCGGTCGCGGTCCGGCTCGCCCACGCCAGGGGGCGAGGACGACCAGGCCGGAAACGGGGCGTCCAGCGAATGCCGTTCCGCCGGCACGGTGCTGCCGATCCCGCGCCCGGCGCACTCCGGACCCTGCGGAAAACCGCAGGGTCCGGAGTGGGGGAAACCGCACAAGTTCGACGGCTACCCGCATACCGGCACCGAGCTGGGATTCCTAGCGTGGTCACCGGATCGCGGCACCGGCCCGCGGCGTGCGCCTCGTATCTGGAGACCTCGAGATGGACCACATCACCCTTGCGCTGCCACAGGAGCCCGCGGACGGCATCGCGGGATGGGCGGCCGACCTGGTGGACGCCATGGGCGCGCCCGGCGCCGGCCTCGCCGTCGCCCTGGAGAACCTCTTCCCGCCGCTGCCCAGCGAGATCATCCTGCCGCTGACCGGCTTCGCCGCGGGACAGGGCGTCATCAGTCTCTTCGCCGCCCTGTTCTGGACCACCGCCGGCTCCGTGGCGGGCGCCGCCGCCCTCTACCGGATCGGCGCGCTGTTCGGCCGCGAGCGCATGCACGCGATCTGGGCCAGGCTGCCGCTGGTCAAGGCGTCCGACCTGGAACGGACGGAGGCGTGGTTCGCCAGGCACGGCGCCAAGGCCGTCTTCCTCGGCCGTATGGTGCCGCTCTTCCGCAGCCTCGTCTCCGTGCCGGCGGGCCTGGAGCGCATGCCGCTGCCGGCCTTCCTGACGCTCACCGCCCTGGGCAGCCTGGTGTGGAACACCGTCCTGGTCATGTCCGGCTACTGGCTGGGCGACCAGTGGGACACCGTCGAGGGCTACGTCGGTGTGCTGAGCAAGGCCGTCCTGGTCCTGGTCGCCGCCGCGCTCGTCTTCTACGTCGTGGTCCGGCTGCGCTCCCGCGGCACCGCCCAGCACCGCCGCACCTCGTGACCGGTCCCGTCCCCGCCGAGGCCGAACGATCTTGCCGCAGCTGTGCCGTCCGACTACTCTCGGCGAGCGTGCAGGGGGATTCGGCGGACATGACCACCCAGCCCCTCCCGACGGTGCCAGGAACCGCGCTGCCGGGAAGTGAGCCCGCGGCGACGCCGGCCCCGGCGCTGCCGCTGCGGGCCGCCGGAGTCCTCCTCGGCTGTCCGACCGCGCTGCTGGGACTGCTGTACTTCGTCGTCGCCGGAGCCCCGCTCGGTCCGCTGCTGCTGTGGCCGCGCACCCGGCGGCGGGCGTTCGCCGTCCTGGTCGCCGGGGCCCGACGGCTGACGGCGCTCGAACGCCGGCGCCGCTCGGTCTTCTTCGGGGACCGCTTCCCCGACGGGCCCGTGTCCGGCCGGCGCATCCTGCGCTACCTCGCCGCCCGTACCTGCTCCGGTCTGATCACCGGCGTCGTGCTGGGCCTGTTCGCCTTCGGCGCGGTTCTCGCGGGCCTGCTCGTCGCGAGCCTGGTCCGGGGCACCCTCGACCGGGGGGAACTGGCCACCCAGGTCCTGCTCGGCGGGGTGCTGCTCTTCCTGGACGTGCAGGGCCTGTTCTCGCTGGGGGCGCTCGACGCGCGGCTGGCCCGCGAATGCTTCGGTCCCTCCGAGCGCGAGCTGATGCAGCAGCGCATCGACGAGCTGGCCGCCAGCCGGGCGGCGGTGCTCCAGGCGGTCGACACCGAGCGCCGGCGCATCGAGCGGGACCTGCACGACGGGGTGCAGCAGCGTCTGGTGGCGCTGGCCATGCTCCTCGGGCGGGCCCGGCGCGGCGGCCGCACACCCGAGCAGGCCCGCAGTCTGCTGGAGCAGGCCCACAAGGAGTCGCAGGAGGTCCTCACCGAGCTGCGGGAAGTGGCCTGGCGGGTGTATCCGACGGCGCTGGACAATCTGGGGCTCCAGGAGGCGCTGGCCGGGGTGTCGGAGCGGTGCGGCATCCCCGTCCGGACCGACTTCGCGCTCGCCGGGCCGCTGCCCGCGTCCGTCGAGACCGCCGCGTACTTCGTCGTCTCGGAGTCGGTGACCAACGCGGCCAAGCACTCGGCCGCCACGGAGATCCGGGTGAGCGTTCGCACGTACGGGCCGGTCCTCGTCGTCCGGGTCGAGGACGACGGCGTCGGCGGCGCGAAGCCGGAGGGCAGCGGGCTGACCGGCCTGCGCAGCCGGGTCGGTGCCCTGGACGGCCGACTGCACGTCCACAGCCCCCACGGGGGACCCACCACGATCACCGCGGAGCTGCCGTGCGCGTAATGCTGGCCGAGGACTCGACCCTGCTGCGGGAGGGACTGGTCCGGCTGCTCACCGAGGAGGGCCACGAGGTCCTCGCCGCGGTGGGTGACGCCGTCGCCCTGTTGCGGGAGGTCGAGGCCCGGCAGCCGGACATGGTCGTCGTGGACATCCGGATGCCGCCCACCCACACGGACGAGGGACTGCGGGCGGCGCTGGAGATCCGTGAGCGATGGCCCGGCGTCGGGGTCCTGGTCCTGTCCCAGCACATGGAGCGCAACTACGCGGCGCAGCTGCTGACGTCGAACGCGGAGCGGGTCGGCTATCTGCTGAAGGACCGGGTCGCCCAGGTGGAGGAGTTCCTCGACGCGCTGGAGCGGATCCGGGCGGGCGGCGCCGCCATCGACCCGGAGGTCGTACGGCAGCTGGTGATCCGCACGACGCACAGCGACCCGCTGGCCCGGCTGACGCCCCGCGAGCGCAGCGTCCTGGAGACGCTGGCGCAGGGGCACACCAACGCGGCCATCTCGGAGAAGCTGCACATCTCCCTGAGCACGGTGGAGAAGAACCTCAACATGATCTTCGACAAGCTGGAACTCGCGCACACCACCGGCTACAACCGCCGGATCCTGGCCGTGCTGCGGTATCTGGAGTCCTGACGCACGTCGTCCGGCTGTGGTCCGGCGTCACGAACGCCGACTTCAGGAACGCCGACTTCAGGAAATGCTGCCGGGTGAGGACCGCGCTCTCCGTTTTCTCCCTCTCGACTGTCGTCACGCCGCGGCAACTGATCAATTGCCAAGGGACGTACGTCTGCCATTCGATAGTTCCCAGGGGCAGTACGGTTTCCCGCAGGTTTCTTCCTGAGGTTTTCCGCAGGGTGGGACCTGCGGTTTTCCGTAAGGCGAACCTGCGGAAAGCAACGGTCACCACGACGGTTTACCTCGTATCCGCCCGCCGCCCGCGCACCTAGCGTTCTCCCCGTCGAGTTCCGGCCGGTCTCCAGAGCCGGACCTGCAACAACGGAAGGAAGCAAGGTGCGAAAGAAACCGGCAACGGTTCGGATTGCGCGATGGAGTGCCACGCACCCGTGGTCCCCTCTTCTGCGAGGAGACGTCATGCCCCCGAGTTCCTCCAAAGACCCTCCCACCGGCGGCGACGGGACCGGTCCGGTCGACCAGGGTCCCTGTTCCGCTGCCGGCGCGAGGGCCGGCACACGACAGCAGGGCCCCTGGCTCGCGGCCGGACGGATTCCTGGTCCCGCCTGTGACGAAGGTCAACTCCCGTGCGTATCATGCGGATTCGATCCGCGTGTCTCGTGGGACAGGAGTCAAGCGACATGATGATGCCCTCCTCAGGGCCGGTCCGGCCGACGCCGGAGATCGACACCTCGGTACCGCACTCGGCGCGGATGTGGAACTACTGGCTGGGCGGCAAGGACAACTACGTGGCCGATCAGGAGGCCGCCGAACAGTTCCAGGCGGCCTTCCCCCAGATCGCCGAGAACGCCCGCGCCTTCCGGGCGTTCCTGGGCCGTGGTGTCACCTACCTCGCGGCGGAGGCGGGGATACGGCAGTTCGTGGACGTCGGTACCGGTCTGCCCACCGAGAACAACACCCACGAACTCGCCCAGCGGGTGGCGCCGGAGTGCCGCATCGTCTACGTCGACAACGATCCGCTGGTCCTGGCCCACGCCCGGGCCCTCCTGGTCGGCGCCCCCGAGGGCGCCACCGACTACCTCCACGCGGACCTGCACGAACCCGAGACCATCATGAAGGCCGCCCGCCGGACCCTCGACTTCGAGCAGCCGGTCGCACTCATCCTCAGCGGCATCCTCGGCCACGTCATGGACGACGACGAGGCCCGCGACCTGGTCCGCCGCCTGCTCGCCCCCCTCCCGTCCGGCAGCCACCTGCTGGTCTGCGACGGCACCGACACCAACGAGGAACTCCGCTCCGCCCAGCAGGAGCACAACGATCGCACCCCGGTCCAGTACCGCCTCCGCACCCCCGAGGGAATCGCCTCCTTCTTCGAAGGCCTCGACCTCATCGCCCCCGGCGTCGTCCCGTGCACCCGATGGCGCCCGGAACCCGGAGCCCCGGCCCAGCACGTCGACTCCTACGGGGCCATCGGGCGCAAGCCCTAGCCCGGCGTCCGACCCGGGGCGGGTCAGTCTGAGCTGCCCCGAGTTCCGTAGAGTCCGGTGATCTTGTCTCAGGCGGACTGCGGGGCGGCTTCCTGTTGTCGCCACCGGCCGTGTTCGTACTCGGCGGGCGGTACGTGGTCGAGGGCGGAACGGAGTCGTTCCTCGTCGTACCGGGTGACCCGCTGGAAGATCGCCCGCTCGACGCGGAGTTGCTTCGACTCCCCGGGCTCGGCGGTGGTCAGCCGGTCGTCAGGGCTCGGCCGGTGAGGGCGGAGCCGAGAGGTTACTGGGCGGTGTAGCCGCCGTCGACGGGCAGGGCGACGCCCGTGACGTAGCTCGCGCCGGGACTGCACAGCCACAGGACGGCCTGGGCGATCTCTTCGGCGGTGCCGAGGCGGTTGATGGCCTGGCCCGCCGCGGCCTGATCGCGGTCCAGTTCGCCCTTGGCGGCCATGGCGTCGACCATGGGGGTGGCGATGGTGCCGGGGCAGACGGCGTTGATGCGCACGCCGCGGGAGCCGTATTCGAGGGCGGCGCTCTTGGTCAGGCCGATCACACCGTGCTTGGTGGCGTGGTAGGCGGCGCGGCCGGGGTTGCCGACGAGGCCGCCGAGGGAGGAGCAGTTGACGATGGCGCCGCTGCCCTGGTCGCGCATGTGGCGCAGTTCGTGCTTCATGGCCGCCCAGATGCCGCGCAGGTTGATGTTCTGGACGCGGTCGAACTGCTCGGCGCTCTCGTCGGCGGCGTCGGTGGGCGGGGGCATGATGCCGGCGTTGTTGTAGGCCATGTCGAGGCGGCCGAAGGTGTTCACGGTGCGGTCGACGGCGGCGGCGATCTGGTCCTCGTCGGCGACGTCGCAGACCAGGGCGAGGGCCCGATGGCCGGCGTCGGTGAGTTCCTTCACAGCGGCGTTGACGGCCGCCTCGTCGATGTCGGCGAGGCCGACGGCGGCGCCGGCTTCGGCGAAGGCGCGAGCGGTGGCCAGCCCCATGCCGGAAGAGGCTCCGGTGACGAAGGCGACCTGGCCTGTGAAATCGTAGGTGGGGTTCATGTCGTTCTTCTCCCGTCGAGGGGCGGGCCGTGGTCAAGGATCCGAGGGGGCGGGTCAGTGCCGCGGGGCACCGGTGCGGTGGCGTCGTCGAGCAGGCGGGCCGGGTCAGGAGGCGGCTTCGATGGTGATGCTGGTCGCCCGGCCGAGCTGGTCGGCGCTGACATCGAGGTGGCCGAGGACGAGCAGATCCGGGGAGGGAGCGGGCCCGTCCTGGTAGAAGAGGGCCAGGTTGCCCCAGGGGGCGTAGTAGGCGATGTCGCCGACCGTGGCCGCGGCCGGTTCGGGGGCGCCGGAGGTGTCCAGCTCGCGCGGCAGGTCGGCGACCCGCTCGGTGCCGTGGAAGTCCTTCAGGTCCAGGGTGAGCGGCAGCAGCGCGGCGAAGTCGCGGGCGGCAGGGCTGTCGTTCAAGGCGGCGCCGACGGGGCGGCCGTCGAGAGTGACCCGGATGTTCATGGACGTACTCCTCCCGGAGGCGGACGAAGAGCGGGAGGCCACCGGCCCCTGTTGCCCCGCCGAGGCGGCGGCAGAGGGCGTGGCGGCCGGGGCGCTCCCCTGCGTCCCGCTGGAACAGGCGGTCACGGCCAGCAGCAGGACGGCCACCGAAGCGGCACGGCCCGTTCCGCGGCGGACTGCGGAGTTCACGAGCGGTGTCAGCCGGCGGCCGGTTCGGCGGTGTACTCGTCGTCGGTGACGGGCTCCAGCCAGTGGACGACGTCGTGGTCGTCGTCGCCCTCGTTGATGGCCAGGTGGACCATCAGCCGGTTCGGGGCGGCGCCGTGCCAGTGCTCCTCGTCCGCTTCGAACAGGACGCGGTCGCCGGGACGGATGACCTCGACCGGGCCGCCGCGGCGCTGGCACAGGCCGACGCCTTCGGTGACGAAGACGGTCTGGCCCAGCGGGTGGCGGTGCCAGTGGGTGCGCGCGCCGGGCATGAAGTGCACCAGGGACGCGGTGACCCGGGAGGGGGCCGGTGCGGCGGCGACGGCGTCGATGTAGACGTCGCCGGTGAACCAGTCGGCGGGGCCCTTGACGGTGTCGAGCGAGCTTCGGGTGATCTGCATGATCGTTCCTTCGGACGGTGGGCGGTCAGTACGTGATCAGGGCTTGAGAAGGGCCTTGACGGCGCGGCGCTCGTCCATCGCCCGGTAGCCCTCGGCGACCTGGTCCAGCGGGAGGGCGAGGTCGAAGACCTTGCCCGGGTCGATGGCGCCGGTCAGGACGCGGTCGATCAGGTCCGGGAGGTAGCGGCGGACGGGGGCGGGGCCGCCGCGCAGACCGACGTGGGAGAAGAAGAGCTCCTGGCCGTCGACGGCGACCTCGTGGGGGACGCCGACGAAGCCGACGTTGCCGCCGGGGCGCGCCGAGTGCAGGGCCTGCTGCATGGCCTGGGCGGTGCCGACGCACTCCAGCACGCTGTCGGCGCCGATGCCGCCGGTCATGTCCTTGATCCGGGCCACGCCCTCCTCGCCGCGCTCGGTGACGATGTCGGTGGCGCCGAACTCGAGGGCGAGCTTCTGCCGGGACACGTGACGGGACATGGCGATGATCCGCTCCGCCCCCATCTCCTTGGCCGCGATCACCGCGCACAGGCCGACCGCACCGTCACCGACGACCACGGCGGTCGAGCCGGGCTTCACCTCGGCGGCGTCGGCGGCCCACCAGCCGGTACCCATCACGTCCGAGACGGCCAGCAGCCCCGGCCAGAACCGCTCGTCCGGGACCCCGTCGGTGGCGACCAGAGTGCCCTGGGCGTTGGGGAGCCGCACGTATTCGGCCTGGCAGGTGGACATGAACTCACGGTCGAGGCAGTTCGACGGGAAACCGTTCTTGCAGTTGGCGCAGGTGTTGTCCGAGGTCGCGAACGAGCCGACGACGAACTGGCCGGGCCTGACCGAGGTGACCGCGGAGCCGACCTCCTCCACGAAACCGACGTACTCGTGCCCCATCGGGTGCGGGTCGCCGATCGGCTCGGCACCCCGGTAGGGCCACAGATCCGAGCCGCACACACAGGTCACGGCCGTACGGATGACCGCGTCGGTGGGGTGAAGCAGCTTCGGGTCGTCCAGGGACTCGAAGCGGACGTCGCCGGGGGCGTGGAGGACTGCGCCGCGCATGAGTAGAGCTTCCTTCGCGTGCCGGGGCGTGCGGCCCCGGATACCGGGGCCGTCGCCGAGTGCAGGGCCTGATGCAAGATCCCGTCGTGATGACCGGACGAAAAGCACCACGTCATCCAGGTAACCCGTTCTCCGCGCGGGGAGCGAGACACCATCAAGGGGTGTACTGCCAGTACATCCCTGTGGACGCGAGCGGGACGTACCGTCGAAGGCGTGGACAACCAAGCAGAGGTCCGCGAGTTCCTGACCTCGCGGCGAGCCAAGATCACTCCCGAGCAGGCCGGCCTGCCGTCCGGGAGCCGCAGGCGGGTACCGGGCCTGCGCCGCAGCGAGGTCGCCGCGCTCGCCGATGTGAGCGTGGAGTACTACGCCAAGCTGGAGCGCGGGAACCTCGCCGGGGTCTCCCCGGCGGTCCTCGAAGCCGTCGCCCGCGCGCTCCAGCTCGACGACGCCGAACGCGCCCACCTCCTCCACCTGGCCCACGCCGCCGACGGCACAGACGCCCTCACCCGGCCCCGCCGACGCTCCACCAAGCAGTGGAAAGCACACCGCAGCCTCCAGTGGACCCTGGACGCCGTCACCGCCGGCCCCGCCTTCGTGCGCAACGGCCGCATGGACCTGCTCGCCGCCAACGAGCTCGCCCGCGCCTTCTACGCCGACGTGTACGCCAACCCGCACAACCAGGCGAACCTCGCCCGCTTCCAGTTCCTCGACCCCGCCTCCCGCCGCTTCTACCCCGACTGGGACCAGGCCGCCGACATCGCCGTCGCCATCCTGCGCACCGAAGCCGGCCGCAACCCCTACGACAAGGACCTCCACGACCTCGTCGGCGAGCTGTCCACCCGCAGCGACGCCTTCCGCACCCGCTGGGGATCCCACAACGTCCGCCACCACGGCACCGGCACCAAACGCTTCCACCACCAGGCCGTCGGCGAACTCACCCTCGCCTACGAGGGCCTGGACATGGCCGCCGAACCCGGCCTCACCCTCACCATCTACACCGCCGAACCCGCCTCCCCATCCGAAGAGGGCCTGCGCCTGCTCGCCTCATGGGCAGCCACCCGGGAAGCAGCCTCCCTCACACGCCACGCATCCGGCTGACGGCACAACTGACGGATACTCCCCTCCGTAGCCCAGCACATACGGACCGTCCCGTCGTCTTCGTGCGACTGCCGGCCGGGGCGGGGCTCGTACCGTGCCCGGGAAGGTCCGGCGCCCCGGGACCCTGCGGCGGGCACCGTCGCTGTTCTCACCCGCCCCCTACCGGGGTGGCACCGCCGGTTCGGCTCCCCGGTGTGATGCGCGGCCCGCCACCGTCTTCCTCCTCTCCTCCCGTCATCGCGGACGAGAGGAGGGGGACGGGTGGAGCCGGACGCGCAGGGCTCCTGTTCCGAAGGGCACCATGACACAGCCCGGCGGACTTCGCCGCCGGCGCAACCGTGACTACGGTTGCGCCGGGTCCGCCTGACAGGCACGCGTCCCCGGAGGCGGTTTTGTCGCACAGGAGAAGGCGGGCGCTCATGACCTCGGCGAAGGAACGGCCGCGGGCGCTGCTCGCGGGGGCGGCGCGTCGGTGGGTGCGGCTGCTGCCGTGGGCTCTCGCGTTCGTGCTGTGTGTGGCCTTGCTGCCCACGACCATTCAGGTGCTCACCGCTGATTACGGCCTGCATGCCGGTGTCGCGAGTGCGCTGGCCGTCGCGCAGGCCGCGCCGCTGCTGCTCGCTGTCGTCCACCCGCTGCGGGCCTGGTACGTGATCTTCGTGGCGGACGTGGCCGGGGCGCTCGTCCTGCTCACTGCCGACTTCGAGAAGCGGCTCCTGCGGCCGTTCCCCCCGATGGAGCTCGTCGGATACGTCGGTCTGTGCCTTGCCCTGGGGCTGCGTGAGCCGCGCCGCACACTGCTGCTGGTGTGGCTGGCGACGGCGGCGGCCAACGTCGGCCTGCTGTTCCTCGCACCCGGGGCACGGGCAGCGACGGCGTCCTGCTGACCGTCCTCAGCGGCGTCGCTCTCCTGCTCGGCGGTGCGCTGCGTGAGCGGTACGAGGTGCAGCGCAGGCTGGTGGAGCAGGAGACGATCAGCGAGGCGGAGCGTGAGCGGCGGACGCTGCTGGAGGAACGGGCCCGCATCGCGCGCGAGTTGCATGATGTGGTGGCGCATCACATGGACGATGCGGTGTTTCACGCGATGCTCCTGTCGGTCCGCTGTGCTCGCGAGTCGAGCGGGACAGCGGACCGATTCCTGACAGGAACAGCGTGTGATGCGGGACACGGAGTGCTGGGGGCGCCGCCCGAGGGAAACGGGGCCGCATCCGGCCCTCAGCCCGCCGCCGGCCGGTGTCGGGCGGTGGCCGACAGGGGGCCGCGCAGATGACGCCGAGGACCGCCAGGGTGGTTCCGGCCCGCATGGCCTCGGTGCAGCGCAGCGACGTGCCCGTCGGCGGGCAGAGGAGGGCGCCCGCCACGGCGAGGACAAGCACCGTGGCCTCCCGCGATCGATCACGCGAGAGACCACGGTTCCCCTTCGGGGGCGGGCGCGGTTCACCTTCCGCTGTCCTCGGCGAGGGTGTGCGCGACGAGCGCGTAGGCGTGACCGTGCCCCAGGCCGTACTCGGTCTTGAGCCAGGAGACCAGCTCCATGTGCTTGGCCAGTGGTGAGGAGCGGATCAGGTCCTTCCACTCGGCGACCGGGCGGCCGTACTTCTCCTCGATCGCGGGGAAGTAGCTGGCGGGGTCCTTCATTGTTCTGGCCATGATGCTGAATCCGTCCGTTCGTGTTCGGTGATCCTGGATTGCGGATGGAGCGGCTACCGCTGTGCCGGAGGCGCCGTGGTCATCAGCCGGGTGATGACCACGGTGAGCCAGAGAAGCCCGAGTCCGGCTCCGGCGGTGAACGCCAGGACAGCGCTGGCCGAGGCGGCGAACCCCGCGAGGATTCCTACCGGCACGATGCGGGAGGCCACGGCCCACCCGCGTCGGTTCTGGGCGGCGAAGTGGCGGGCCAGTACGAAGAATGCGGCGCACAGCGCCAAGTAGCCCACCATGCCGCTGAACATGTGGACGGCGCCGTGCGCGCTCAGGGAGGCGACGTGGTCCTCGGGGGTGCCGGCGGGGAACCCGGCAGCCGGGTCGGCGGTGAAGGCGCCGGCGAACAGGAACGAGACGCCGAACACGCCGACCAATCGCGGTGCCCAGGTGCCGCCGGGTGCACCGCGCAGCACCTGGCGCATCCCGACCGCGCCGGTGATGACCAGAACGCCCGTGAGTATGAAGGAGGTGATCTGGATCCAGCCGAGGTCACCGAGGCTCAGCTGACTGAGGGCATTACGGGTGAAGTCGAAGCCGTCCCGGGTGAGGCCCTGTAACAGGCCCGCGCCCAGGAACAGCGGGCCCGCCGCGGTGGCGACGGCCAGCAGGGTCCGCTTCGCCGGCCGGGCCGGGTCGGACACGGTGGTGGGGGGACTGATCGTCTGGGTCATGTGATGTCTTCCTCGACGGAGAGAGCCGATTTCGGAACTAGACGGTGTGGTACCGCGTGGAACTGGACGGTACAGTACCCAAGCAGGAACTGGACTGTCCAGTACTTGATTCAGGAGGTGGCATGGAAGCAAGCGAGCTCGGCCGGTCGGCACTCAAGCGTCAGGCGATCATGGAGGCCGCGACCAGCGCGTTCATGAGCAAGGGTTACTCCGGCACCAGCATGGACGACATCGCGAAGCTGGCCGCGGTGTCGAAACAGACCGTCTACAAGCACTTCTCCGACAAGGAGAAACTGTTCGCCGAGATCGTCCTGGCCACCACCGACCGGATCGACGGCATGATCGACCTGGTGGCCCACATCCCGGCCGACGCCGGCACCCTGGAAGAGAACCTGACCCATCTCGCCCGCCAGTTCCTGGCCGCGCTCACACAGCCCCAGGTCCTCCGGCTGCGGCGCCTGGTCATCGCGAACGCGGACGCCTTCCCCGAACTGGGCGCCAGCTGGTACGAGCAGGGCTTCGAACGGGTCCTGGCCACCCTGGCGGCCACCTTCCAGCGTCTTACCGACCACGGACTGCTCCGATGCGAGGAACCGCTCCTGGCCGCCAACCACTTCTCCGGCCTGCTGCTGTGGACCCCCGTGAACAAGGCCATGTTCCACGGCAGCCCCCAGCACACCGAGGCCGAGCTCGACCACTACGCCACCGTCGGCGTCCGTACCTTCCTCGCCGCCTACCGTCGACCACCGCGGACGCGCCGCACCCGAAGCGCCCTTGAGGGAGCTGGATGACCTGGCCCGACGCACCGTTGTGCGCGACGGCGTACATCTTCTGCCGCGACCGGGGCGGAGGGGGGTGCCCCTATGTGTTTGGTCAAGGTGGTGGGCCAGGATGCCGGCATGACGACCTGGTTCCGGACCTACTACGAGGACGAAGATCTGTGGCTGTACTTCGAGGCCGATGACGAGGGCTGGGCGGTGCGTCAGGTTGAGGTCCGGGGGCAGGACTCGCGGGCGGTGACGGCGGCTTCCTTGGCGGAGGTCGTGCACTTGCGCGACCATGCCGATCTTGCGTCGATGGGCCGCTATGAACGGCAGTATGGCGTTCTCGCCGAAGGCCCCATGGACGGCTGGCAGGACCAGCCGCAGGCGGCCGAGATCTCCGCGGAGGAGTTCGAGCGGCGGTGGACCGAAGCAAGGCGGACGCTCGGCGACTCAGCCCGACCTGGCGGGCTGGGGTTCGTAGAAGGTGCCGTCGCGGACCATGGCGAACAGGACGTCGGCCCGGCGTCTGGCGAGGCTCGGGACGATCAGCGCGGCCGCCTCGGTCCCCGGAACGGTGACGGTCTGCTCGTCCAGGGCTGAGAAGATCTCCTCGACCAGCCGCTCGGCCATCCTCGGAGCCTTCGGTCGCAGCAGGGTGAGGCGACGTTCGCCGAGCAGGTCGACGGACTGACCGTCCGGCACGGCAGACGCAGCGCCGAGCTGCAGAGGGTGCTGGAGCGCGTGGCGGTGATGCTGGCCGGCCGTCCTGGCGCCCGCTTGTCCCAGGCTCTGGCGGCCGGGGCTTTGGCCGGCTATCTGTTGGCGAGCCCCGGCCGGGAGCGGTCAGTCATCAATGGGCGGGACGGCCCGCAGCCCGTCGGCGGGGGGGCTGTGAGGCGTCGGCGTCGTCCGTGATGATCCGCAGGATGTCGTCGACGGAGCTGCTGCGGGTGGGCGGTCTCCCACGTCGTGCTCAGGGGTGCGAAGACGTCGTGGACGAGGGAACCGTCGGACAGCTCCCGTCCGTCGGACTTCAGACCGCCTGGATCTGCCCGCCCGCCGACGCCGCCACGCGCGGCTGATCGCCGCCCTGACCACGCTGATCGGTGCCTGTGCCGAAGCGGCGGGCGCCGTGTACCGGCCGATCGCCGCCGCCCTCGCCGACCGTCTCGCCGACAACGCGCGGGCTTTCGGCGAGGGCAGCAGCTCCACGGACGTGGGCCAGGTCCCGATGCCGCCGGTCGACAACCCTGAACTGGTCCCGGTCCTCGCCGGTGTCCCCGATTCCCCGGTGCAGTCCGGCGGCGACCTGTTCTCCGACCATCCCGCTGTCCGTACCCGCGCTGCGCAGGCCGTCTCCTTGCCCGGCATCTGAACGCCCCGCCCCCGGCAGGGGACGGGGCCCGTATGCTGCGGCGGCCCGGTGCACCGCCCACAGGAGGGAAACCGCCCCGTCGTGTTCTCGCAAACCCCCGTCTACGACCGTCTGGTCGCCGAACGCGGCGACATCCCCGTCCAGGTCCGCGGCGAAGCCGACCGGATCCACCGCGACCTCGCGTACGTACTGCGCCGGACGTCCACCACCCCGCCGGATGCACCACGAGGCGCCTTCGAACCGAAGCAGCCTCCCACCGCCCTGTAGCGGCTCAGGCCCAGAGTTCTGCCAGGCCAAGGCCCGGCAGAACGTTGCCCGTGGTCCAAGCTGCCCCCGCACCCTCCGCCGTACCATGGCGGTACCCGGCAGCGCGGCGAGGTCACGTGGACAGGCCGCGCCCGCAGCCCGCCGCGCGGTCCCGTACGGAGAAGGCGTGTTCGCTGCCTCGCTGACGCTGGCTGTCGCGGACCCTGTCCAGAACGACGTCCATGGCCGACAGCGCGATCCTCTCCGCGACGCAGTCGCGGGCGAGTGCAGCACCGTCCACCCCGACAGCGGCGACTCGTCGGGGAGGCCCGGCTTCGGCCGCAAGCCCTGACGTCCCTCGTTGCAGGGCTTCTGCGCGGCGGCCTTCGGTGAGCAGCGCTTGCACCAGCCGCGATTTCACGCCCGGTGCCGGGGACAAGAGGGGTCTGGCGGACTGGTTCGGGTGGATCCCCATGCGTTGCGCTCCTGTGCAGAGCTCCACGACCGTTGTCTGCTGGACACCGGTCACTGGCTCAAAGTCACGGAGTCGATCACCCGCCCGAAGCGGTCGGTCACGGCCACCCCCTCCGTCAGGAGATAGCACCGGTTCATACCGAGCCGAGCAGTCAGCAGACGCCATCCGAACGTCACGGTGTACACCGCGGCCACCACCGCCGTCGTCCAGGTGAGGTTCCCGTCGACCTGGTCCGGTCCGAACCCCTGACGGGCGGTCGGTGAGGCAGGGCAGTACCCATGCGCAGAAAGGCTCGAACAGGCTTGCTCTGGACCGTGACGGCTGGTGCGGTTGGTGCTGGTCCTGCGGTGACGCCCGTCCTCGGACTGACGTCCCCCCGGGATGCGGACGGGGCGGGCCTGGGCACCGATCGAGACGTCCGCCGTGCTCGGCCTGGGCCTGGAGGGGACGGGCGTGAAGGCCCTGCCACAGCGTCGGCTGTCGAGGGTGCGGGAGACGGCCGTTCCGCGATACCGAGTCGGGTGTCAGCTGACGGACGGGGATTCCGTACGGTCTCGTACGATGATCTTGCCGGTGTTCTCGCCGCGCAGCATTCCCAGGAACGCGTCCACGATGCGCTCGAAACCGTCGACCACCGTCTCGTCCAGAGCGAGCCGGCCGCTCTGCAGATGTGGCACCGCGAACTCGTACAAATCCTCCTGCAAATCGCGGTAGTTGCTGACCAGGAAACCCTCCATGCGGATGCTCTTCTCCACCATGTCCGCGTAGTTGATGCGCGGTTGCGGCGCGCCAGGGGCGTTGTACTGGCTGATCGTGCCGACGCGGACGACGCGCCCGAACTCGCGCAGCGCTCCCACCGCCGCGGCCAGCTGCTCGCCGCCGACGTTGTCGACGAACACGTCGATGCCGTCCGGCGCGGCCTTGCCGAGCAGGTCGGCGGCGGGCCCGTCGTGGTAGTTGAAGACGGCGTCATAGCCCACCTCCCGCGTAAGGTGGCCGGCCTTTGCCGCCGAGCCCGCGCTGCCCACGAGCCGTCCGGCGCCGAGCAGTCTGGCGAACCGCCCGGTCGCCGTGCCGACCCCGCCCGCCGCTGCTGACACGAACAGATCCTCGCCCTCCTGGAGCCGGGCGATCCGGGTGAGCCCCACATAGGCGGTCAGGCCGGTGCCGCCGAGGGTGCTCAAGTACGCGGTCAGGGGCACCTCTTCGAAGAGGGGCAGCTGCCGGATCTCCTCGGGCCTGACCACCGCATGCGTGCGCCAGCCCTGCCGGTGGAACACGATCTCGCCCTCAGCCAGACGGGGCGTGCGCGAGGCGATGACCCGCCCGATGGTGCGGCCCTCCAGCGGTGCGTCGAGCGCGAAGCCACCAGGCATGTCGTCCATCATCTCGCGGTGATACGGGTCGACGGACCAGTAGAGGTTCTCCACGAGCGCGCTGCCGGCTGCGGGCTCGGGCAGCGGGGACTCGATGAAGGCGAAGTGCTCGGCGGTGGGAAATCCGTGGGGACGGGCGATCTGATGCACGGTGAGCGCGGTCTTGTTCATGGCCGGACCGTAAGGCGGGAATGCGCCACCTGGGCAGCCGGTTGAGCTCATGCGACAGACCGTTCCATGAGCAGTTCTCATATCTCGAGGTGAGCGCCCCGTGGCCCGCAGTACCGACTCCGATCTCGCCCCGCACGAACTGCGCGTCCTGGTCGCGGTCGCGGACACCGGCGGGTTCTCGGCCGCGGCCGAGACACTCGGCCTGACTCAGTCCGCGGTCTCCCACTCGGTGCGCGGCAGCGAGCGCAAGATCGGATCCGTGCTGTTCGACCGCGGCCGCACCGGCGCCCGCCCCACACCCGCCGGAGACAAGGCCGTGGCGTACGCCCGTCGCATCCTGCGCCTGCTGGACATCCTGAACACCGAGGCGCGCGGCGCGGCCCGGTCCGACACGGCGGAGGGGCCGCTGCGGATCGCCGCCTTCCGCAGTGCGGCTCTCCACCTGCTGCCGCCCGTCCTCCAGCGGCTACGTGCCCGGCATCCCGGGATCGAGCCTCGGGTGCGGATCGTACGCGAGGTGGGACGCGGCACCGCGGGCGAAGTGGCCGACGGGAAAGCCGACATAGCCATCGCCACACTCGGAGGCTCCGTGCCGCCCCCACCAGGTCTGGTCGCGAGCGGGCTCGTCGAAGAGCCGTACGCCCTGGTACACCCGAGGGGACACACCGCCCCGCGCTCGCTGCCGCTGGTCGACTGGGCCGAGAACTGTGGCTCGTACACCCGTGACTGGTGGGCGGCACAGGACTGGATCCCGAAGGCGACCATCGAGGCCGAGGATGACGGAGCGGTGCTCTCCTTGGTGAGCGGCGGTCATGGAATGGCGATCATGCCGGCGCTCTCCTTGGTCGGAGCAGCGGACTCGGTTGCGATCACTGATCTCGGCCTCGATCGCCCGACACGCCAGATCGGCTATGTCACCACCTCCGAACTGGCCGGAGCCGCCGCCGTGCGCGCCCTGGTAAGAGAATTGCGGGCGACGGTCCCGCAGTGTGTGGGCCCCCTCAACAACGAGGCGTGATCAGGTCGAGTGCGTGAGCGCGGATCCGCCTGGTAAATCAACTGGAAGCGTGGGGTGAGGCCTTCGACGAGGCGGGAACAGCGCGGTGCGTGGAGGCGGCTGCCCGGACGGCGGTGAGCGTGGTCAGTGCGGTGGAGGAGACGGTGAGGAAGGTACGGCGGTCCACGGTTCGCAGGGCCTCTCCGAGGGGAGAGGGGTGCGATGGGCCGGCGGGCCGGGCAGCATGGCGGGGTGACCGACCTGCTGTGGGATGACGTGAAGTGCTTCTTCGACCCGGACCTGATGGGACCTTTGCCGGACGTGCGCGTCCCGAACACCTCGGTGGAGGACTGGCAGGCGGTCCTCGATCTTGTGGCGGAGAAGGGCTGGAAGTGCCAGTACTCGGAGGGAGCGACGGTGCTTCCGGTTCCCCGGGCGGAGGTCGTGCTGTCCCGCCCGGCGGATGCCGAGTGTCCGAACTTGTGGGTCTGGCCGACTGCCGATGTGCAGGCGATCTTTCGTTTCCTCGACGACGAGATCATCGACTTCGATGTCGACCTGCGGGAGTTGCAGGGGCAGGAACGACTCGATGTGCTGTGCGGCTTCCTCAGGGAGATCGGGCGGCGGTTGGGTAAACCGGTGCTGATGGACGCGGAGGGTGCCTATGGCCATCCGATCCTCGGCTTCGATGCCGAGACTGATCGGTTCGCCCTCCTCATGGAGCCGTAGGTCGGGCGGCTGAGCCCGACAACTGAGATCGGTAGGAGGTTCCGTCGCGGAGCATGGCGAAGAGGACGTCTGCTCGACGTCTGGCGAGGCAGAGAAGGGCCCGGGCGGGGCAGCGTGGGTCGGCCGCCGCGCGCACCCGGCGCGGCGCGGTGGCACGCACGATGCGGTGGATCGGCCCGGCAGTGGTGCGCACCCGAGACACGATGCGTACCACCGCAGTCCTGAGCGCGCGCTACGAGGAGTGGGCCTCGAGGGCCTGGCCGAAGCCGACAGCTTCCATCTGCCGCAGAACACCGGCGACGGTCTCGCCGCACTCTTCCTCGGTGAGGACCTGCCGGACGAAGGCGATGACCGCGTGGGCGACGCCTTCCACCGCATTCGGTCCGGCCTGCGCCCAGCTGCGCAGGGTGGCCACGAGGACGCGCCCGCCGGCCTCCAGGGCGTGGGATCCGGCCTGGCCCACGCCGCACCTGCCCCCGGCTGGTTCCCGCGACGCGACGCTAACGGGGTCGGTGTTCTACGTTCCCGCCCGCTCGGTCCCGCGACCGTGTCTCCAACCGGGAGACCCGCGCGGCCGGGCGGAGAGGACCGTCACCATGACCTTCATCGAGCCCGGCCTGTCCGTGCGCAACGGCTTCGCCGAGGGGCCGCTCGCCGACGCCGCGCTGTCCCGTGCGGCCCGCGCCGGGCAGCTTCTCGACGATCTGCAGGAGCAGGCGCCCACGCTGACCGACGGCCAGCTGCGCGACGGCGTGTACCGGGCGCTGCGCCGCTTCACCCGGGAGCAGCCGCGCACGTGCCAGGTCGACAGCATCACCGCGCTGATCCGCCGCGGGGTGCGCATCGACTGGCCCGCTTCCGACCGTCTGCCCTGTGGCTGTGCCGGCTTCTTCGGGAGTCGTTTCGGCGTGACTTCGGGAGTCGTTCGGCGGCCAGCCGCGTGATCGATGTCAGCGACTTTTGATGTCACTCAAGTGCTCGGGGGCGTCTTGCGAGCCGCGGTGTGGGAGTCCTGCGGGACTGCCAGATCTCGGGAGCGGACTGTTCCCGGTTCCCGCCCGCGCTGGGGTGCGGATACCGGCCTTCGCCCGGAACCCGCATCGTGAAAGCATCCGCTCCCGGCTTCCCCGGCCGAGCCACGAGATGATGCGCAAGGGCGAGATCGCGCGCATGCCGCAGGGAACGGCCCCGCACCCGGTGGTGGAGATCGCCCGGGCCCCGGTCCTGCGCGCCGGGCGGCTGCTGTTCGGCGGCGACTGGGACCCCGACTCCGCGAGCGGCCCGCCCCCGGCACGACCGGCGGCCGACATCGTGGCCGACGCGGGAGGCGTCACCGAACTCGTCCAGACCACGTACCGCCTCACCGTCGCCGACTGGCGGATCGCGGTGGCCGCACCCCGAGCCGTGACGGCCATCGAACACCGCCTGCTCACCGACATCCCCGAACACTGCCCGCCCGGCCGTACCGCTTCTACCCGCTCCACGGCCACCAGGCCGAGCGCCTGCGCACCCCGTTCCAACGCGTCTGCGCCACGCAGCAGGCGGCAGCGCAGAGCCTGCTGGCCGCCGCCCCCGGAACCGGCATGGACACCACCCGCGCCGCCCTCGACGCCGTCGCCCACCAGAACATCGCCCAGACCTGGACCCCGGCCCCCGCTCCAGCCCCCGCTGTGCAGAACGCGCTCGCACGGGGGCCTGTCGTACCTCCGCCGGCCATGCCCGGGACAGGCACCCGCGTATGAGCCGGGGCCGTGTTCATGAGAACTGGAGGCACAGGTGGTCCGGCCTCGTCGGGGCGCCGCGCTCCGGGTCCTGTCCTCCCGGTCACGCTCCTTCCGTTAGGTTGCGGGCCCGGACTGTGCCGCGTGGCTGGTGGCGTCCAAGGGTGTTGACCAGGACGTGAGGAACGCCAGGGCGTCGTGGGTGGGCGAGCCTGCCGGAGCGGTGTAGGTGACCAGGGTCTGGTCGGGGGCGGCACCGAGCTGCATAGCCTGCCAGTCCAGTTCGAGGTCGCCGACGACTGGATGGTGCAGACGTTTGCGTCCTGCGCTGGGGATGCGGACGCCGTGTCCGCCCCACCAGCGGCGAAAGTCGTCGTCGTGGACGGAAAGCTCGCCGACCAGCTTGGTCAGCCGTGGGTCATCAGGGGTGTGTGCGGCGTCCATCCTCAGCCGGGCCACAGCTTCGGCGGCGACGGATTCCCAGCCCGCGTACAGCCCGCGGATGCGGGGATCCAAGAAGACCAGCCGGACCAGATTGCGGTGCTCGGGGCGAAGCGTGGCGAAGTCGAGGAACAGCGCGGTGGCGGCGGTGTTCCAGGCGAGGATGTCGGAGCGTCGGCCGAGGACGAGGGCAGGAGTGCGGGCCAGGGCATCCAGCAGGTCCTGCACAGGCGAGGCGACTTTGGCCGGCGCCGGGCTGCGGCGCGGTGGACGCGGCTGGGCGAGCAACCGCAGATAGGCGAGTTCGTCGTCGCTCAGCAGCAGTGCTCGGGCGAGGGCGGTGAGAAGGCTGTCGGATGCTGCCGTTACACGCCCCTGTTCGAGGCGGGTGTAGTGGTCGACGCTCACGGCGGCGAGCTGGGCAACTTCCTCACGGCGCAGACCCGGGACGCGGCGCGGATTACCTACGGCGGGCAACCCGACCTGCTCGGGGGCAATCTGCGCTCGCTTGGCCTTGAGGAAGTCTCCGAGCTCACTCACGCTCCCAGTGTCCCATCGGCCACTGCCGCGTTCCTGGGGCCGCCATCCCCAGGAACGCCGTGGCCAGCCACACCACAGCTCTGGCTGACCAGCAGAGGTGGCGCGAGGCTCGGTGCGCACGCAACGACAGACCCCGACGAAAGGCACCATCGTGTCTGCTTTCACCCTGGACACCGCCACTCGAATCGCCGCCGCTGGCCAGAGCGCGGCCAAGGAGATAGGCACCGCAATGAACATCGCCATCGTCGACGCCGGCGGCCACCTGCTGCACTTCACGAGGATGGACGACGCCTGGCTCGGCTCGGTCGACCTGGCCGTGAAGAAGGCCAAGACCTCGGTGCTGTTCCGGATGCCCAGCGCGGCCCTGGGCGAGATCTCCCAGCCGGGCGGCCCCGTCTACGGGATCGAGCACAGCAACGGCGGCCTGATCTCCTTCGGCGGCGGCCTGCCGATCATGGACGCTGACGGCCGCACGGTCGGAGCTGTCGGCGTCTCCGGCGGCACCGCCGACCAGGACGTGCACGTGGCCGAAGCCGCCGTCCAGGCGTACTGACCCGCCCACATCCCAGGGACCGACCGGCGACTGCACCGGTTGGGTTCTGGCCGCCCGAGCGGTGAGGAGAAGCCAACGTCCGCCAACCGGGACGCTCACCTCGCCGACTACAGCGCTCATCCGCCAACCGAAGCGCTCAGTCACAGCCGCAGGGACCGAAGCCGCTCGGCGATGCCGTACGAGTCGAGTTCCAGGGCGCGGATCTCGGTGATCAACTCGCGCCAGACCCCGAACTCGGTGTCCACCCGCTGGCCGTGCATCTCCAGGTAAGCGACGGCCAGGCCGTAGCCGAACAGCTCGTTGCGGACCGGGAGCGGGCGCAGCACCACACACTCCTCCAGGAAGACGGCCGCGCGCCAGAAGGGGTCGGGCTGGTGCTGGTCGTGGCGTGGCGGGTCGACCTTGTGGCGGGCGGCCATGCCGACGAGCACGGAGAAGTCGTTGACGGTCAGGCCGTCCGGCAGCAGTTCCTCCTGTCGCTCCAGGAACCACCGGTGGTCGACGTAGTACTCACCAGGCACAGGTCAGGCCGCCCGCGGAGCACGCCGGACCGGACCGCCGAACGCGGCGTCGAACACGGCGACGGTGGCCGGGTCACCGGTCACCCGGCGGAAGGCCTCGGCACCGGCCGCGAGCGCGCGCTCACACTGCTTCTCCTCGGCCACCCGGGCGAGGCAGGCCTGCCAGTGGCAGCCCGGCGTCGTCTGAGCCCCGGCCCCCGGCCCAGTACCGGCGGCCGCCGTGGGCGTCCAGCAGGATGCGCACGGCGCTCGCCGACGCCGTGGTGCCCACGCCCCAGGAGCACAGTCGGTCAAGGCTTCCCGGAACCCGTGATGGTCATCAGTCCGGGAAGCGGCTTCCTCGGGAAGGCTCACGGATGCGTGGAACCGCCACCACGGCGCGCTGTTCCCAGAAGCCGCTGGCCCTGTCCGTGGGCGTGAAGTGTGTCGTACCGAACTCGGCGTCCTCGAAGCCCAGGTGGGCGCAAGGCCCCTGGGAGAAGCGATCCTGTGACAGAAGGATCCGCCCGAGGGGCCTCATGCGCCAACCGCGGATGTCAGCTTCTGTGCCCCAGGCGCGCGTACCAGGGAGGCGACGACGAGCACGTGGAGCCGGAAACCCTTGTCCAGCAGGAGGTCCGTCACCAGCTTGGCAACGGGGTGAGTCCACAGCTCGGCGAGAGCCGGAGCGTGGTCCAGCAGGCGGCGCAGAGCGGACGGCAGCGGCGAGCCGCAGCCGGTGAGTCGACGGAGGCACCCCGCGCATGCGGAGAGGACGGAACGGAACGGACGGAACATGAGTACCTCACCAGGTGTCGATCGGCGAGGCGTGGCCACACCCCGGTGGAAGCCGGCGTGTGACCGATGCTGCTGAGGGCGTCGCAGGGGGCGAAGCGTTCCGGGGTGAGCTTCTGGGGAGAAGGAAAACCCGCTGGTCAGAGCGGAGAGGACCAAATGAGATCCAGGTCCGGCGCAGACAAAGAGCCGTTTCCATCTTGATCAGTTGGCGAGTTCGAGGGCGACGACGGCTCGGACTATGGCGGTGATCCGGGTGGTGCTGCAGCGGAGCTTACGCAGGAGCCGCCGGCCCTTGAGGACCGCCATGGCGCGTTCGCCGAGGCTGCGGATCTTGGCATGGTCCCGGTTGTGACGCCGGCGCCAGCCGCGCAGGTTCCTGCCCCGGAACGGGACGCGGATGGTGGGGCTCGCGCCCTGATACGCCTTGCCCGCCCAGCACTTGATGTTCTCGGCAGCCAGCGTGGCCGGGATGTCGTGGGTCCGGGCCGCGGTCAGGTCGTGTGTGGCTTCCGGCAGTGCGTCCGATGCCCGGATCAGGCGTCCGGCCGGGTCGGCGAGGGCCTGCACGTTCATGCCGTGGTGCTTCTTCTTGCCCGAGTGGTACGGGCGGTCGGCGGCGATGCGGTCGATGGGCAGGAGTGTGCGGTCGAGAATGACGTACGCCTTGCTGCGGACCGTGTCCATGGCCTGCTCCGGTGTCGGAGCGAGCGGGGCCAGGAGGTTGACGGCCTCGCGTATGTAGCGGTAGACCGTCGCGGTCCCGATGCGGAAACCCGCCGCCAGGCGGGCGTAGGTGTCACCGCAGCGCAGGTGTGCGAGGACGAGGAGGGCCTGTCGGCCGCAGGTGAGGCGGCGCCGGCGGGAGCCGAGCCGACGCCGGTGCCCCGCGAGCAGACCGGCGAGACGCTGCAGGGTGCGGCTGGACAGATCGATGGCAGACGGGTAGACAAGCACGAGAGCTCCTGGCGGACTGGTGATCTTGGTCGTGAACTCGTCCACCAGGAGCTTTCTTCATGTCCGCCACCGGGGCGCCGACCCAACCACTCGTGAGGTTGGAAGAGGATCACTGTTCCCCGCACGGTTGAAGGGTGAGTGAGGCGGGCGTGCGCGGTCGCGTGGCGGCCTCGGGGATCGGGCGGCCTGGGTGTCTGCTAGTGCTGCGACCGGAAAGGTTCACCGGCTCGTGACGCCCGGCAGGGTTCCGGTCACAGAACTAGGACCTGTGATCCAGGGCGATCGGCCGATGGCCGCGCGAGAGCCTGATACCTAGGCTACTGAGCAGGAATCGGCAGCTCAGGAAGAGGTCACGATGCCCGTCAACGGTCGTAGTCACATCCGCGTCGCCCGGCCCTCCCGGGACCTGGCGGTGGCCGAGCGGTTCTGGGTGCGGGGGCTGGGGCTCGGTGTGGTGTGGCGGGCCGAGGGCGGGGCGGAACCCGGTGGGCACGACCTGCTGATGGTGGGCTGGCCGGACGCCGACTGGCATCTGGAGCTGGTCCACGAGCCCGCCCGGCCCGTCGAGCCCCGGCCCACCGAGGAGGACCTGCTGGTGATCTACGTCGACGGCCCGGTGCCCGATGACCTGGTCACCCGACTGGAGGAGCACGGCGGCAAGAGGGTGCCGTCGCCGAACCCGTACTGGAACCGGTGGGGCGTCACGATCGAGGACCCGGACGGCTACCGGCTCGTGCTCTGCGAGCGGGGCTGGTCGAACGCGTAGCGGCGGGTGCTTGCCGGGCGCGCTGTCCCTTGCTCGTGCTGTGACCGCATAGGTTCGCTTGGTCGTTTAGGCCGCGGTGGCAAGGGGCGGCTGCCCCAACGGATGCCTTTCTCGCTTCGGATGCGGGCGCGTTCTTTGCGTTCGGCGGCCAGGACGTCGCGGTGGCGGGCGTTGGCGTTGCGCCAGCGCAGGTAGGCGTGAAGGGACCGGGTCTGGACGGTGTGGTTGAGGTGGTGGGAGTTG
The DNA here is from genome assembly GCF_042870695.1 of Streptomyces sp. NPDC006384. Classification (NCBI taxonomy): domain Bacteria; kingdom Bacillati; phylum Actinomycetota; class Actinomycetes; order Kitasatosporales; family Streptomycetaceae; genus Streptomyces; species Streptomyces sp. NPDC006384. Next base: position 522 of record NZ_JBIAHR010000011.1, on the reverse strand, counting down.
GCGATGGTGAACTGCCTCAGCGGTCCGAAGTGCGCCTCGATGGGGTCGGCCCACGAGGCGTAGGTCGGGGTGAAGCACAACTCGACCTTGTTCTTCTTCGCCCAGCGGCGGATGTCGGCGCCCTTGTGGGCGGACAGGTTGTCCATGATCACGTAGATCGGTGCGCCGTCCGGGCGGGCGGCCCGGATCGACTTCAGCGCGGCCAGCGTGTTCGCGGCGCCCTTCCTGCGGCGGTTGACCCCCCACAGGGTGTCGTCGCCGATCGAGTAGCAGCCGTGGAAGTAGCGCACCCCGTGGGTGCGGTGGTAGGTGGCGGGCAGCCGGTCAGGGTGTTTCCGGCGAGCCCAGCCGGAGCCGGCGGTGGGCCGGATCCCGAGCGGGCCGAACTCGTCGAACGCGAAGACCCGGTCCGGGAAACGGTCCACCACTGTCGGCGTACGGACTTTTCTCCCCAGATGCGTACGGACGAACGTCCCCGGCTCTGGCCGCAGGCAGCGGCAACGGGACAGAGGATCTCGGTTG
>NZ_JBIAHR010000010.1:234177-289779 GCF_042870695.1 Streptomyces sp. NPDC006384 | reverse complement strand
TGACCCGACTGCGCGAAGGCATGCTCAGCGACGCCTGAACCACCACCCACAGAAAACGCGCCCGGCGGGAGCATCACCGCCGGGCGCGCAGGCGTCCGCGCGTCACGCCGGCGCTCCCGGGCAGTGCCGTCCGGCGGGTGGGCGGCACTGCCCGAACAGCCGGTAGGAGGGGCGGTTTCCGCGGCGCCGGTATTCCCTGGTGGGGGACGGCACCGTCCGCGCGGTGCGGCGGTTGCGCCGTCGACCGTCGAACGACGCCGAACGAAGGGGCACCGCCCATGGTCCGTCAGCTGAGGACGATCACCCGCGAGGAGCATCTGCGCTTCGTCGCGGCCCGGCCTTCCGTGAGTCATCTGCAGCTCCCCTCGTGGGGTGAGGTGAAGCCGGACTGGCGGGCGGAGAGCCTGGGCTGGTTCGACGAGGGCGGCAGGCTGGTGGGGGCCGCGCTGGTGCTGCTGCGCCCGCTGCCCAGACTGCGGCGCTGCCTGGCCTACCTCCCCGAGGGCCCGGTCATCGACTGGGACGCGGCGGACCTGGACGGGTGGCTGGAGCCGATGCTCGCCCATCTGAGGAAGCGCGGGGCCTTCTGCGTGCGGATGGGGCCGCCCGTGGTGGCCCGGCGCTGGGACGCGGAGACGGTCAAGGCCGCGATCGCCGATCCGCGGGCCCGGCGGCTCGGCGACGTGAAGGCGACGGCGGAGGAGCCCGGGGCCCGCCGGATCGCCGACCGGCTGCTCCGGGCGGGCTGGCGCCGGGCCGCGTCCGGGGGCGAGGGCGGCTTCGCCGCCGGGCAGCCGCGCCACGTCTGTCAGGTGCCGCTCGCCGGACGGTCGCTGGAGCAGGTCCAGAACGGCCTCAACCAGCAGTGGCGCCGCAACATCAAGAAGGCGGAGAAGGCCGGCGTCAAGGTCGTCCAGGGCGACTACGACGATCTGCGGGCCTTCCACGAGCTGTACACCGAGACCGCCGAGCGGGACCGGTTCGTGCCGCGCCCGCTGGACTACTTCCAGCGCATGTGGACCGCGCTGACGGCCGAGGACCCGGACCGGATGCGTCTCTACCTCGCCCACCACGACGGCGAGGTGCTCGCCGCGGCCGTCATGCTGACGGTCGGCGACCACGTCTGGTACTCGTACGGCGCCTCCACCGCCCGCAAACGCGAGGTGCAGCCCAGCACCGCTCTCCAGTGGCGCATGATGTGCGACGCCCACGAACGCGGCGCACGCGTCTACGACTTCCGGGGCATCACCGACACGCTGGAGGAGGACGACCACCTGCTGGGACTGCTCCGGTTCAAGGTCGGGGCCGGCGGTGAGGCCGTGGAGTACCTCGGGGAGTGGGACCGCCCGCTGAACACGGTGCTGTACAAGGCGTTCCGGCTGTATCTGGCACGGCGCTGACCGGAACCGGCACGGCGCCGGCCGGGGCGGCCGGGCCGGGACCGGCCGCCGGGTCCGGGGGCCCGGTCAGGCCGCGGACGCCTGTGGTTCTCCGCCGCGGGTCAGGAGGGCGTAGAGCAGCGCGGCGACGACGAGGCCCACGGGCAGGGAGAGGTCGACGCCGTCGAGGGCCCGGGCGACCGGGCCGGTGTAGAGGGTGTTGACGCACAGGGCGGACGCGGCGACGCCTCCCGCCAGGGCCAGTGCGCCCGCCGGGCGGAACCCGGCGGTGAACCAGTAGGGGCCGCCGGCCGACTCGTCCATCAGCGCGGAGCCGTCGTAGCGGTTGCGGCGCAGCAGGATGTCCGTGGCGTAGACGGCCATGGCGGGGCCGAGGAGGACGACGGTGAGCTGGAGGACGTTGCTGACGGTGTCCAGGAAGTCGGAGATCAGGAGTCCGTACAGGGTGAGGGCGACGGCGGCCGTGCCGTCCGCGAGGACGCTGCGGGCGCGGGGGATGCGCAGGCCGACGGCCTGGAGGGCGAGGCCCGCGCTGTAGGCGGTCAGGGCGTTGATGGCGATGGTGCCGAGGACGAGGGCGAGCAGGAAGACCGGCTCGAACCAGCCGGGCAGGAGGAGGGCGAGTCCGGCCTGGGGGTCGGTCATGTCGACGGCGGTCGCGGCGAAGGCGCCGATGGAGCAGACGACGGCGCCGGGCAGGATGCCGCCGAGCGCGGTCCAGCCGACGACCGCTTTGGCGGACGTCGTGCGGGGCAGGTAGCGGGAGAAGTCGGCGCTGGTGGTGTAGGAGAGCGGGCCGGCGCCGACGAGGGTGACCCCGGCGATGAGCACGGCCCACAGGTCGACGCCGGTGAGCGGCTCGGCCGGGGCGTAGGAGAAGTCGGTGTCCCCGGCCACGTAGAAGGCGACGACGGCGAACACGGCGGTGAGCGCCAGCGTGATGGGGAGGTACAGCTTCATGATCATGGCGTGGCCGTAGACGCCGATGACCAGGGTGAGTGCCGCGATGACGACGATGACGGCGGCCTTGACGCCGGTGCCGGCCGTGACGCCGGCCTTCTCCACGAGGGCGAAGGCGGCGGTCGCGGCGGCGGCCAGGTTGAGGGCGAAGTAGCAGACGGAGACCAGCCAGCCGACGACGGCGTTGTTCACGCGGTTGCCGCGCACCCCGTACATCGCCCGGGTGATCACCTCGCTCGGCGCGCCGGCGGCCGGGCCGGATATCGACAGCAGGCCGGTGAGGAACCAGAACAGGCTGCCCGCCACGATGACCGCCAGGGCCTGCCACAGGGTCAGGCCCATGAGGATCAGGGCGCCGCCGACCACGAGGCTCAGGTAGTTGACGTTCGCCGCCGCCCAGACGAAGAACAGCTGCCGCGGGTGGCCGTGGCGTTCCTCGTCGGGGATGTGGTCGATGCCGTGGGCCTCGATGCGGACGGCCCGCTCCGGTTCGGACGTCCCTTCCTTCTTCCGTGGGGCCGGGGCTCCGTGCTGCGGGTCGGGGATCGTGGACGCCATGGGGCTCCTCCGGATGCTGGTACCCACCTGCTTGTTTGTTGGGCGCACACTCAATAGCATCGTTTTCATGCCGTCAAGCGTTCCGGACAAACGAATCCGCAAGAGTCCAGCGGTCAGACATACGGAAATCGTTGCCGCAGCCGCCGACACCGACTGACCCGCCCCAAGGAGCCTTCGTGCGCACCTCCCTCATCCTGCTCTCGGCCCGTCTGCTGGACCCGGTCACCGGCGGGTTCCTGCCGCAGACCGCGCTGGCCGCCGCCGGCGGACGCATCACCGCCCTCGGCGACGACCGGGAGATCCGCGCCCTGGCGGACGCCTCGACCACGGTGATCGACCTCGGGGGCGCCGTGGTGACGCCCGGTCTGGTCGACGGGCACACCCATCCCGTCTCCGGCGCCGAACTGACCCACGGCCTCGACCTGTCGGGCTGCACCGGCCTGGAGCAGGTGCGCGAGGCGCTGGCCGGCGCGGTGCGGGACCTCGCCCCCGGCGCGTGGCTGCAGGCCTGGGGTCTGGACCCCAACGTCTTCGCGGACCGCCCCGTGGAGACGGCCCCCTTCGACGCCGTGCTCGACGGCGTGCCTGCGTTCCTGCTGCTCTTCGACGCGCACTCCGCGCTGGCCAGCCGGCGCGCGCTGGAGCTCGCCGGGGTGGACGGGCCGCGCGCCTTCGCGCAGGCCACCGCCGAGGTGGTGTGCGACGCCGACGGCAGGCCCACCGGGCTGCTGCTGGAGGACGCCGCCTGCGAGCTGGTGGAACGGGTGATGCCGCAGCCCACGCGCGAGGAGCGCCGCGAGCGCCTCGCCGCCGCGCTGGGTGCCATGGCCGCCGCCGGTCTGACCGGCGGGCACGTCATGGACGCGAACGGCGACAGTCTCGCCTTCTACTCCGAGCTCGACGCGGCCGGACGGCTTCCGGTACGGCTGCGGGTGGCGCCCTGGTGCCAGCCCGGCACCGACGCCGACGGCGTGCGGGCGCTCATCGAGCAGCAGGGCACGGGCGGCAGGCTCTGGCGGACCGCGGGTGTCAAGATCTTCATGGACGGCACCGTGGACAACGGCACCGCCTGGCTGGAGCAGCCGGACTGCCACGGCGAGTCCCGGCACGCCTTCTGGCCGGATCCCGAGGAGTACACGCGCGTCGTCGGCGAGCTGCACCGGGCCGGTGTGCCCACGGCCACGCACGCCATCGGCGACGCGGCGGTACGTCATGTCCTCGACGCGGTGGAGAAGGCCCGGGCGGGCGGCGGGCACGGCGTACGCCACCGGGTGGAGCACATCGAGACGGTGCCCGACGACACCGTGCGCCGGTTCGCCGGGCTCGGGGTGGCCGCTTCCATGCAGCCCACCCACTGCTGCGACTTCACCCGGGCCGACCACACCGACAACTGGTCGCGCCGCCTGGGCGAGGAGCGTGCCTCGCGTGCGTGGCGCTGCCGTGACCTGCACGACGCCGGTGCCGTCGTGGTCCTCGGCTCCGACTGGCCCATCGCGCCCTACCCGCCGCTGGGTGTGATGGCCGGCGCCCGCCACCGCAGGCCCACCCGTGACCTGACCGGGGCCCCGCACGGCCCGGAGCAGGCGCTCACGGCGCTGGAGGCGCTGCGGGGCATGACCGTCAACGCGGCCTGGGCGGCGGGCGAGGAGCACGAGGCCGGCCGGATCGCCGTCGGCCACCGCGCCGACCTGACCGTCCTGGCCGCCGATCCGCTGGCCGTCGCGGCCACCGAACTGGCCGATGTCCCGGTGCTGTTGACCGTGCTGGACGGCGAACCGACCCATCGCGCCGCGAGTCTGTAGACACGGGCGGGGCCGGCACCCGGCCGGGCGCGGGCGGGTGCCGGCGTGCGCTGCGCGCCCGGCGCGCCCGGGCCGTCGGGGCAGGAGGCATGAGCGTGGGCGGCGTGGGGACTCCGAGGGCATGTCCCAGCCTCCTCTGGTCACGTTCGGGCACGGCACCGCGGGCCGGGCGGCGCTGGCCGCACTGCTGCGGGACGCCGGCGTCGCCTCCGTCGTCGACGTCAGGACGGCCCCCGGCAGCCGCCGCGTCCCCGATCTGCTGCGCGAGCGGCTCGAGCGGTGGCTGCCCGAGGAGGGCCTCGCCTACCGGTGGGAGCGCGACCTGGGCGGATTCCGCAGGCCGGCCCCCGACTCGCCGGACGTCGTGTGGCGCAACGCCTCCTTCCGCGGGTACGCCGGACACACGCGCAGCCCCGAGTTCGTCGCCGCGATGGACGCGCTCCTGGAGCAGGCGGCGCGGGAACGGACCGCGGTGATGTGCAGCGAGGCGGTGTGGTGGCGGTGCCACCGCCGGCTCGTCGCCGACTTCGCCGTCCTGGCCCGCGCCACCCCCGTCGAACACCTCATGCACGACGGCCGCCTGACCCCCCACTCCCCCACCCCGGGTGCCCGGCTGCGGGCCGACGGGCTCCTCGTCTACGACGACGAGGACGCCGCGGGACCGGCCCCGGCAAAGCCGCGACAGCCGTAGCCGTACAGGCGGGGTCCCGGGAACGGGGGGGGCATGGCCGCGCGGGGTACGGGCGGCGGCAACCGTGTTGCTGCTGTGGGGGGTTCGAGCGGCTCGGGAGGAAGAACGAGGGCCGTCCGGCCGCCGGTGAGGCGGTCGCGGCGAGCGGGGCGTCTGGTGTCTGTGGGCCGAACACCCGCCCGACGAACCGGTGCCGGGCATGACTCGCAAGAGTCACCGGCGCCTCGTCGTACCGGCGGCGCGTACCACCGTGGCGGCCACCCGTGGTATACCGGCCCGGCAGCGAACAGAGGAACACCGGGGTCGCCCGTCCGTACCGTCAGTGGGCCGGCACGGGCGGCGCCGGGCGCCGGGTCGTCGCTGCCCGGTGCCGACGGGACGTGGTCCGCATGTCCCGCGACTCGTGTCCCACCGCCCCTCCCGTGCCTTCACGGCCGCGAACCGAGGAGAGTCAACACCATGCCCGAGAGCAGTACGCAGGCCGCAACCGAACTGGCTTCGCAGTACAGCGTCCAGGTGACCGCCGACCTGGAGCGCAACATCAAGGAGCAGGAACGAATCAGCGGGGAGATCGCCGACCTGCAGCGGCAGCTCGCCGCGCTGCAGCACGACCACGCCCTGCTGGTGAACATGCAGCAGGCGCTCGGCATCACCACGCCGTCGGCCGGCTCCCCGGCCGAGGCCCGGCCGGCCGCGTCGGACACGGTGCCGGTGCCCGCCCCCCGCGACAGCGCCGCGACGAGGGCGGCCGCCCCGGGCGGCCGGAAGCGGAGCGCGAAGGCCGGCACCTCCGCCAAGCGCGCCGCGGCCTCGAAGCCCGCGTCCGGACGGACGTCGAAGGCGTCCTCGAAGCCGGCGTCCGCGTCCGCCTCTCCCGCCGAGTCCGCGTCCAAGTCCGTGTCCACGTCGGCGTCCGAGCCCGCGTCCGGGCCGGCCGCGAAGGCCGCCGGGAAGCCTTCGGCGAAGAAGGCGGCGGTGAAGGCCGCCCAGCCCACGCTGGTCGAACTCGTCCGCGGTCACCTGGCCGAGCAGCAGGAGCCGCGCTCCGCCGCCGAGGTCGCCGCCGCGCTCGCCGAGGCCCACACCGGGCGCACCGTCAAGACCACGGTCGTGCGCACCACGCTCGAGGGACTCGTCGCCAGGAACCAGGCCCAGCGCACCAAGCAGGGCACGTCCGTCTACTACTCCGCGCCCGACGCGCCGGAGCCGGAGCAGTCGAAGCAGCCGGAGCAGAAGCAGGAGGCCGGCAGCGGCTCTTCCACCGGCGGGGCCACCGGCTGACGGGGGATCCCGCACCCGGTGCCCCCGCCGACGGGCGGCCGGGGCGGATGGGGGTGAGGATCGGTGGATGGGTGTTGTCCTGCCGGTGCTCTTCGCACTCGTCGCCGCGTTCAGCAATGCGCTGGCCACCGTGCTGCAACGGCGGGCCGCGCTGAGTGTGCCGCAGTCCCCGGGTTTCCGTCCGGGTCTCGTCCTCGACCTGCTGCAGCGGCCGGTCTGGCTCGGCGGCATGCTGGCCGTCGTCGTCGCCGGGGTGGGGCAGGCGGCCGCCCTGGCGACCGGGCCGATGTCGCTCGTCCAGCCGCTGTTCGTGCTGGAGCTGCCGCTGGCGTTGCTGCTGGCCTCGCTGACGACCGGCCGGCGCATGCCGGACGCGATGTGGCTCGCCGTGGGCGGTGTGGTCGTCGGGCTCGGTCTGGCGCTGGTCTCGGCCGCGCCCGGCGGCGGTATCGAGGACGTCCCCCTGGACCGCTGGGCGCCGGCGCTCGGGGCCTGTGCCGGGGCCGCCGTCCTGCTGGCCGCGGCCGGGCTGAAGCGGCCCGTCGGCAAGGCCCGCGCGGCCTGCCTCGGCGCGGCCACCGCGGTCTGCTACGCCCTGACCGCCGGGCTGATGAAGGACTCCATGCGCGTCCTGGACACGGACGGCCTGACCGGTTTCCTGACCGTGTGGCAGACGTACGCGTTCGCCGCGGCCGGGGTGAGCGCCGTGCTCCTGCTGGAACACGCCATGCAGGGCGGCCCGCTGGTCGCCTCGCAGCCGGCCCTCACCCTCGGGGACGCGGCGGTGAGCCTGCTGCTCGGCGTCGTCCTGTACCGGGAGGACGTACGCACCGGCTGGTGGGTGCTGCCCCAGCTGGCCGGTGTCGCCCTGATCGTCGCCGGTGTCCTCACGCTGGCCCGGCGCGGGGTGGATCTGCGCACCGGCCGGTGAGCGGCGGCCCGGCAGCGGCGTCCACGGCTCACCGGCAGAAACCGTAGGCCTGTTCCAGCCAGCGGCGCAGCGCCACGTGCACACTGCCGGGGAGTTCGCTGAGCTGTTCGATGGCCGCCCGGTCCCCGGCGGAGGGCGCGATGCCCGCCGCGGTCAGGAGGGCGAGCAGGTCCAGGCGGCGCAGGTCGACGGGGTCGATGCGGCAGGGCACGCGTTCGGCGGGGTTCGGCGGCCGGAGCAGGAAGTCGCCCTCGGTCTCGTCGGGGTGCGGGCGCGTCAGGTCGGCGGCAGCCGGGGCGGTCATCGTGTGCATACCGCGGTCCTCCTCGTGACGGGGCGCCCCGGTGGGGCGCCGTTCTCGACGGCATGAGACACCCGGGCGGCGACGCCGGTTGCGGGCCGCCGTGACGACCACACGGAGGATGCAATCGGCACCTTGTCGCACGAACCGGCCCGGCGCGGACGCCGGCCGGCGGCGGGGCGCGCGGGCGCTGCTCCGTACGAGTGGTGCGTTCGCGGACTCGGTCGTACCGTCGGTACGGGGAAGAGCGGAGGCAAGCGACCCCGAGACGGCCGGGAGCAGACATGGGCAGACACCCGATGAGGGCAGCGGTCACACTCTGTGCCGCCGCCGCGCTCGCAGTACCCCTCGGCATCGCTTCCGCCGCGCCGTCGGCGGGGCAGGCCGGGAAGCAGCAGGTCCAGGACCCGGTGCTGGTCGGCTGCTCGATGCAGGGCGAGATCGGCCCCGCGGAGTACGTGCTCGCCTGCGGTGACGGCAACAGCCGCCTCACCTCGCTGTCCTGGACCCGCTGGGACGCGACCGCGGCGGTCGGGCAGGGCTACAACGCGGTCAACGACTGCGACCCCTACTGCGCGGCGGGCACGTTCCGCTCGTACCCCGTGACCGTGCGGCTCGACCAGCCGCGCGCCTCCGAGAAGGACCCGGGGCAGCGGTACTACACCCGGATGACGCTCGTCTACACCGACGGCCGGCCGGACGGAGCGCCGCGCGTGGTGACCTATCCCTTGCAGGGCTGAGCCGGAACGGGGGCGGGAGGAGCGGCGCCGGGGCGGTCACCGTCCCGGCGCCGGCCCGTCCGGCAGGACGAGGCGGCAGGTGTCGCCCGGCCGGAGCCGGACGCGGCGGTCGGGCAGCCGGACGTCGATCGGCGACAGGTCGGACGCCGGCACCGCGATCTCCAGGCGCCCGTGCTCCAGCCGGATGCGTACGCCCCAGTGGCCCTGGTACCGGATGGAGAAGCCGTACGACGACAGCTCCGGCACCGGCACCGGGTCCAGCCACAGCGCGCCGGACCGGGTCTCCAGTCCGGTCAGGCCGCGCTGCACCAGGTCCAGGGTGCCCGCCATGGCACCGAGGTGGATGCCCTCGCCGGTGGTGCCGCCCTGCAGGTCGGCGACGTCGCCCTTGAGGGCCTCCTGGCAGTAGGCCCACGCGTCGGCGCGGCGGGCGCGGGCCAGGACCCAGCCGTGGACCAGTCCGCTGAGGGTGGAGCCGTGGCTGGTGCGGGCCAGGTAGTGGTCGACGGTGCGCCGCCAGGTGCCGTCGTCCAGGTCGTAGCCCAGCCGGCCGAAGAGCGCGCGGAGTTCGGCCGGGGAGAAGAGATAGCCGAGCATCAGCACGTCGGCCTGTTTGGACGCCCGGTAGTTGTTGACGCTGTCTCCCTCGGCCTCCAGGATCCGGTCCAGGCGCCGGATGTCGCCGTAGCGCCGCCGGTAGCCCTCCCAGTCGAGTTCGGCGAGGTCGCCGTAGCCCTCGAACTGGCTGATGACGCCCTCGTGGAAGGGCACGTGCAGGGTGCGGGAGACGTTCTCCCACTGTTCGAGTTCGCCGGCGTCCAGGGCGGTGCGCTCCACGAGTTCGCGCCGGCGCGGTTCGGGCAGGGAGCGCAGCACCTCCAGCGTGCGGGTGAGGACCCAGGCGGCGGTGACGTTGGTGTAGGCGTTGTCGTCGAGGCCCGGTTCGGTGGCCCCGGGGTAGGCGTCGTGGTACTCGTCGGGGCCGACGACGCCCCGGATGCGGTGCCGTCCGAGACGCTCGTCCCAGGTGGCGGCGTCCGCCCAGAAACGCGCGATCTGCAGCAGCATCTCGGCGCCCTCGGTGTGCAGGAAGTCGGCGTCGCCGCCGGCCTCGCAGTACTGCCACACGTTGTAGGCGATGGCCGAACCGACGTGCCACTGCAGGTGCGAGTGGTCGGGCAGCCAGCGGCCCGAGCGGGGGTTGAGGTGCAGCCGCTGGGTCTCCTCGCGGCCGTCGCTGCCGCTCTGCCACGGGTACAGGGCGCCCTTTCTGCCGATCGCGCGGGCCGCGGCGCGGGCCCTCTCCAGGCGGCGGTAGCGGTAGTGCAGCAGGGCCCGGGAGACCTCGGGGAAGTGGAGGTCGAGGTAGGGCAGGACGAACAGCTCGTCCCAGAAGACGTGTCCCCGGTAGGCCTCGCCGTGCAGTCCCCGGGCCGGTACGCCCACGTCGAGGTCGGCGGTGTGCGGGGAGAGGGTCTGCAGGACGTGGAAGAGGTGCAGGCGCAGGATGGCGCCCGCCTCGCCGGGGACCTCCAGTTCGGCGCGGCGCCACAGCTGGCCCCAGGCCGTCCGGTGGGTGACCAGCAGGCCGTCGAAGCCGGGGGCGTCGGCGACCCGGTCCACGGCGGCCTGCAGCGGGTCGCTGATCGCGGGGTCGTGCGAGGTGTGCAGGGCGACGACCTTGTCGACGGTCGCGGTGCGGCCCGGCTCCAGCCCGAGGGTCGTGCGCTGGACGGCCCGCAGGCGGTCCCGGACCGGGACGACCGGTGCGCCGGCGGTCGTCCGGGCGGCCATGCCGATCCGGATGTCGGAGGTGCGGGTGCGGCAGCGCAGCCACACCGTGCCGTCGCCCGCGGTGCCGGTGTGCACGTGGGTCAGGTGGCGGCCCGCCAGGTCGCGGTAGCGCGGTACGCCCGCGTTGGTGACGTCGCCGTCGAGAGCCGCCTCCACGTCGAGGACCGCGCCGGCGCCCTCCACGGTGAACTCCGTGCGCAGGGCGGCGAGGTGGGGGTCGGCCATGTGCACCAGGCGCAGCTGGCGGACGGTCAGCACGCGTGTGCCGTCCAGCTCGAAGCGGGTGCGGCGTTCCAGCACCCCGGAGTCCAGGTGCACGGTCTGCCGGTGGTCCTGCACCGGCGCGGTGTCCGGGGTGAGCCAGTCCCCTCCCTCGGTCCGGAAGCGCAGCGGGAGCCAGTTGGGGAGGTTGACCAGGTCCTCGTTCTCCACCTCGTGCCCGGCGACGTGGGAAGTGAGCCGGTTGTAGCAGCCGGCCACGTAGGTTCCCGGGTAGTGGACGTCGTCCGCGGTGCACTCGGGCAGTGCGCCGCGGGTGGCGAAGTAGCCGTTGCCCAGGGTGCACAGGGACTCGCGCAGCCGTTCCCCGGCGGGGTCGTAGCGGTCGTAGTCCCAGGTCGTGGCGGTGGCGGTCACGGGGTTTCCCTTCGCGGGGGCTGCGGCGCGGGCGGGTCAGGCTTCCCAGGACCAGTCGGCGACCTCGGGCAGGTCGACGCCGTGCTCGCGGACCCAGTCGTGGTGGCGCAGCCGGACGTCCTCCATGCGCTGCCGTACGGCAGCGGCGCGCACGGCGAGGCCGGGCACCCGGTCGATGACGTCCATGACCAGGCGGTAGCGGTCCATGTCGTTGGCGACGACCATGTCGAAGGGCGTGGTGGTGGTGCCGATCTCCTTGTAGCCGCGCACGTGCAGGTGGGCGTGGCCGGTGCGGCGGTAGGCGAGGCGGTGGATGAGCCACGGGTAGCCGTGGTACGCGAAGACGACCGGCTTGTCGGCGGTGAACAGGCCGTCGTACTCGAAGTCGCTCATGCCGTGCGGGTGTTCCCCGCTGGGCATGAGCCGGGCGATGTCGACGACGTTGACGACGCGCACGGCGAGGCCGGGCAGGTGGCGGCGGAGGAGCTGGGCGGCGGCGAGGACCTCCTGGGTGGGCACGTCGCCGGCGCAGGCGAGGACCACGTCGGGTTCGCGGGTGCCGTCCTCGGTGCCGGCCCAGTCCCAGACGCCGGCGCCGCGGGCGCAGTGGACGCGGGCCTGCTCCATGGTCAGCCAGTCGAAGCAGGGCTGTTTGCCGGCGACGATGACGTTGACGTAGTCGCGGCTGCGCAGGGCGTGGTCGGCGACGGAGAGCAGGGTGTTGGCGTCCGGCGGCAGGTAGACCCGTACGGCCTCGGGGCTCTTGTTGAGGATGTGGTCGACGAAGCCGGGGTCCTGGTGGGAGAAGCCGTTGTGGTCCTGGCGCCACACGTGGGAGGTGAGCAGGTAGTTGAGGGAGGCGATGGGGGCGCGCCAGGGCAGGCGGCGGGTGACGCGCAGCCATTTGACGTGCTGGTTGACCATCGAGTCGACGATGTGGACGAACGCCTCGTAGCAGGAGAAGAGTCCGTGGCGGCCGGTGAGGAGGTAGCCCTCCAGCCAGCCCTGGCAGGTGTGTTCGGAGAGGATCTCCATGACGCGGCCGTGCCGGTCGAGGTCCTCGTCGACGGGCAGGGTGCGTTCCTGCCAGGCCTTGCCGCTGGCGGTGTAGACGGCCTGGAGGCGGTTGGAGGCGGTCTCGTCGGGGCCGACGAGGCGGAAGTCGCGCCGGTCGGCGGTGGCGGCCATGACGTCCGCGAGCAGGTCGCCGAGGACCCGGGTGGGTTCGTGCGTGCTCGCGCCGGGCCTGTCGACGGTGACGGCGTACTTCTCCAGGGGCGGCAGGGGCAGTTCGCGCAGCAGCAGGCCGCCGTTGGCGAAGGGGCTCGCGCCCAGGCGGCGCGGGCCCTCGGGGACGGCGGCGAGCACGGCGGGGCGCGGGGCGCCGTCCTCGTCGAACAGTTCCTCCGGCCGGTAGGAGCGCAGCCACTCCTCCAGCTGCCGCAGGTGCTCCGGGTTCGTCCGGACGGCGGCGAGCGGGACCTGGTGGGCGCGCCAGGTGTTCTCCACGGGCAGTCCGTCGACCTCGGCCGGGCCGGTCCAGCCCTTGGGGGTGCGCAGCACGATCATCGGCCAGCGGGGGCGGTCGGCGACGCCGTCCTCGCGGGCGGCGCGCTGGAGGGCGGCGATGCGGTCGAGGCAGGTGTCCATGGCGTGGGCCATCGCGCGGTGGACGGTGGCCGGGTCGTCGCCGGTGACGTGGATCGGGTCGTGGCCGTAGCCGCGCAGGAGTTCGTCGAGCTCGGCCTCGGGGAGGCGGGCGAGGACCGTCGGGTTGGCGATCTTGTAGCCGTTGAGGTGGAGGATCGGCAGGACGGCGCCGTCGTGCACCGGGTCGAGGAACTTGTCCGAGTGCCAGGAGGCCGCCAGCGGGCCCGTCTCCGCCTCGCCGTCGCCGATGACGCAGGCGACCAGGAGGCCGGGATGGTCGAAGGCGGCGCCGTAGGCGTGCGAGAGCGAGTAGCCGAGTTCGCCGCCCTCGTGGATGGAGCCGGGCGTCTCGGGGGCGACGTGGCTCGGGACGCCGCCGGGAAAGGAGAACTGCTTGAACAGGCGGGCCATCCCCCGCGCGTCCCGGGTGACGTCCGGATAGGTCTCGCTGTACGAGCCGTCCAGCCAGGAGTTGGCGAGGACGGCGGGGCCGCCGTGGCCCGGGCCCCAGACGCACAGGGCGTCCAGGCCGCGGGCCCTGATCACCCGGTTGAGGTGGGTGTGGACGAGGTTGAGACCGGGTGAGGTGCCCCAGTGGCCGAGCAGGCGCGGCTTGACGTGCTCCGGGCGCAGCGGCTCGGTCAGCAGCGGGTTGGCCATGAGGTAGATCTGGCCGACGGAGAGGTAGTTCGCGGCGCGCCAGTGGGCGTCCAGGACGGCCAGCTCCTCGTCCGGGAGTCCGGGGGGTGCCTGCTGCGTGTCGGCGGACATTCGGGGCCTTTCCGGGTCGGGACGGCGATCGGGCCGGGGCGGGGCCGGGCGGGGTGCCCGTCCACATCCCAACCCCGCGCGGACCGGCCGGGTACCCCACAGGACCGTTCGGGTCACGCCGGTCCCCGAACGGGGCGGGTCACCGCGGGCGCCGCGAGCGGCGGGCCGCGAGCGGCGAGCGGCGAGCGGCGAGCGGCGGGCGGCGAGCGGCGAGCGGCGGGCGGCGGGCGGCGAGCGGCGAGCGGCGAGCGGCGAGCGGCGGGCGGCGGGCGGCGGAACGAAGGGGCAGGGCGTGGCGAGCGGGCCGGACGCGGTGCGGGACAGGGGCACGGTGCACGGGCCGGGAGGGCAGGGCGCGGCGTGCGGGACGAGGCGCGGGCCGGCCCGGGTACGGGGCGCGGGGGTGGTGCGGTACGGCCGCCACCGGCGCCGACCCCGGTGCCGGCCGTACCGGCGCAGCGTGTACCCCGGCTCCGCGGCCGCACGCCGGCGTCGGCACCGGAAAAGAATTTTGCAGGCTGTGCATCTTTGCATACCATGCAACTTATGTCGGAGAAGGGTGCCGCCCCGGGCGGTCTGCGGGAGCGGAAGAAGCGGGCCACCCGCACCGCCCTCGCCGAGGCCGCGGTGCGGCTCGCCGCGGAGCACGGGGCGGAGAAGGTCACCGTCGAGGCGATCAGCGCGGCGGCCGGCGTGTCCGTGCGGACGTTCTTCAACTACTTCGACACGCGCGAGGACGCCTTCGTCGTCCTCGACGAGGACGCCGGCGCGCGGATGCGGCGCGCCGTTCTCGAGGCGCCGGCCTCTCTCAGTCCGCTGCACGCCGTACGCGAGGCGATGGCCGCGGAACTCGCCGAGGCGGAGCAGCAGCACGAACTGTGGCGGCTGCACGCCGAGGTGCTGCACGCCTCACCGTACCTGCTGGCCCGCAGCGTCGGGGCGCACATGGCGGCGGAGGCCGCTCTGGCCGCCGCCATCGCCGTACGTCTCGGCCGCTCCGGCGCCGGCGGCGCGGAAGACACCGAAGACACCGGTGAGCCGCCCGCGGAACCCGGTCTCTACCCGCGGCTGCTCGCCTCGGTGGCGACCGCCGCGGTGCGGACCAGCGTGGACCACTGGTCGGCCCACCAGCAGGAGGCCGCCTTCCTGGACGTGTTCCACGAGGCGTTCTCCCTCCTCGCCGCCGGCCTTCCCGCCCCTCCCGCGTGACCACGCGCACGACGCTCACGTCACCCACCCCACCATCACCCGAAAGAGATGCCGTGACCGCAGCTCAGGCGCCCGCAGAGGCGCCTCCCACCTCCATGACCCACCGGCAGATACTCCAGGCCATGTCCGGCCTCATGGCCGGTATGTTCGTCGCGATCCTGGCCGGCACCGTCGTCTCCAACGCCCTGCCGACGATCATCGCCGACCTGAACGCCAGCCAGTCCTCGTACACCTGGGTCGTCACGGCGGAGCTGCTGGCCATGACGGCGACGGTGCCGCTGTGGGGCAAGCTGTCGGACCTGTTCAACAAGAAACTGCTCCTGCAGCTCTCGCTGCTCATGTTCGTCATCGGCTCGCTGCTGGCCGGTTTCTCCCACGGAGTCGGCCTGCTGATCTTCAGCCGGATCGTGCAGGGCATCGGCGCGGGCGGTCTGACGGCCCTCGCGCAGGTCGTGATGGCCTCCGTCATCCCGCCCCGCCAGCTGGGCAAGTACGCCGGCATCTTCGGTGCCGTCTTCGCCGTGGGCACCGTGGCCGGACCGCTGATCGGCGGTGTGCTGGTCGACACCTCGTGGCTGGGCTGGCGCTGGTGCTTCTTCATCGGCGTGCCGTTCGCGCTGCTCGCCATCGTCCTCCTGCAGCGCACGCTGCGGCTGCCGACCACGCGGCGCGAGGTACGGATCGACTGGCTCGGCGCCTTCCTGATCGTCGCCGGTGTCTGCGCGCTGCTCATCTGGGTGTCGCTGGCCGGCAACCAGTTCGACTGGGCGTCCTGGCAGTCCTACGCCCTCGTGGGCGGCGGCGTCCTGCTGCTGGTCGCCGCGGTCTTCGTGGAGAGCCGTACCGCCGAGCCGGTCATCCCGCTCGGCATCTTCCGCAACCGCACGGTGACCCTGACCACGGTCGCCAGCCTCTTCGTCGGTGTCGCCATGTTCGGCGGGACCGTCTTCCTCTCGCAGTACTTCCAGGTCTCCCTCGGCAAGTCGCCGACCGTCGCCGGTCTGATGAGCCTGCCGATGATCCTCGGCCTGCTGGTGTCGTCGACCGTCGCCGGCCAGGTGATCAGCCGGACCGGCAGGTGGAAGCGGTACCTGGTCGCGGGCGCCGTCATCATGACCGCCGGACTCGCGCTGCTGGCCACGATCGACGCCGGCACGCACTTCGCCCTGCTCAGCCTCTACATGGCGGTCCTGGGTGTCGGCGTCGGCATGCTGATGCAGAACCTGGTGCTGGCCGCGCAGAACGACGTGCCCGCCGCCGATCTGGGCGCCGCGACCTCCGTGCTGTCCTTCTTCCGCAGCATGGGCGGCACCATCGGCGTCAGCGTCCTCGGCGCGATCCTCGCCAACCGGGTCACCAGCGAGATGACCGACGGGCTCCGGAAGGCGGGCATCACCGCCCCGGCCGGCGAGGGCTCGGGCGAGGGCAGTGTGCCGGACATGTCCACGCTGCCCGAGCCGATGCGGGCGATCGTCGAGCACGCCTACGGTGTCGCCACGGCGGACCTGTTCCTCATCGCCACGCCGTTCGCCCTGTTCGCCCTGATCGCCGTGGTGTTCCTGAAGGAGAAGCCGCTGAAGACCACCAGCGGCATGGAGCGCCTCGCCGAGGAGTCCGGTGACGCCGCCGCGGCGCCCGCCGGGAAGGGACCGGCGGCGCCGGTCGGCTGAGCCGTCACCGGCACCGCCACACCGATACACAGGCACACGGAGCCGCCTGCCCGGCCGGGCAGGCGGCTCCGTCGCGACCGGGGCGGGGCTGTCCCGTCAGGGTGCCCAGGTACCGGACGTGCGGGCGGCCGTCCGGCCCGGTGCCGGTGACCTCGGCGCGGACCCGGTACACCTCGGCGACCAGGTCCGCGGTCAGCACCTCCCCCGGTTCCCCCGCCGCCACCACGCGGCCCTGCGACAGCACCACGAGGTGGTCGCAGTACATCGCCGCGAGGTTGAGGTCGTGCAGGGCGACGACGCTGGTCACCGGCAGCGCGGCGACGAGCGCGAGGACGTCGAGCTGGTGCTGGACGTCGAGGTGGTTGGTCGGTTCGTCCAGCAGGAGTTCGCGGGGCTGCTGGGCGAGGGCGCGGGCGATCTGGACGCGCTGGCGCTCACCGCCCGACAGGGTGTGCCACAGCCGGTCCGCCTGCGCCGTCAGGCCGGTGCGCTCCAGGGCGCCGGTGACCGCCTCCTCGTCGGCGGCCGACGCCGGCGTCCAGGCGCGGCGGTGCGGGATCCGGCCGAGCCGGACGACGTCCCGGACGGTCAGCTCCACCTGCGTGTCCGCCTGCTGTTCGACCACGGCGACGCGCCGGGCCACCTCCCGCCGGCCCAGCTCCGCCAGCGGGCGTCCGTCCAGGGTGACGACCCCGCCGGCCGGCGCCAGCACGCCGGCGAGCAGCCGCAGCAGGGTGGACTTGCCGGAGCCGTTGGGGCCGAGCAGACCGGTCATGGCGCCGGGCCGGGGACTGATGCCGACGCCGTCCAGGATCAGCCGGCCGCCCGCGCTGCGGGAGACCCGTTCGGCCGCAAGGGTCATCGGGCCCTCCGGGTGCGGTACAGCACGAGGACGAAGGCGGGCACGCCGATCAGCGAGGTCACCACGCCCACGGGCACCTCCTGGGGTTCGAGGACGGTACGGGCCAGGGTGTCGACCCACACCAGGAACACCGCCCCGGCCAGCGCGCACACCGGCAGCAGCCGGGCATGGCCGGGGCCGGTCAGGGCCCGTACCGCGTGCGGGAGCACCAGGCCGACGAAGCCGATGGCGCCCGCCGAGGCGACCAGGGCGGCGGTGAGCAGGGCGGTGGCGCACAGCAGCACCAGCCGGGTGCGGGCCACGTGGACGCCGAGGGCGGCGGCCGCTTCCTGCCCGAAGGCGAAGGCGTCCAGCGTCCTGGCGTGACCGAGGCAGACGGCCAGGACCGCGAGGAGCACGGCGGCGCCGGTCCACACGTCCGTCCAGCCGGCCCCGCCGAGCGAGCCGAGCAGCCAGAACAGCACGCCGCGGGTGGTCTCGGCGTCGGCGGCGGTCATCACGACGAACGAGGTGAGCGCGGAGAACAGCTGCATCGCGGCGACGCCCGCCAGCACCACCCGGTCGGGGGTGCCGCCGAGGCTGTGGCTGAGCAGCAGCACCAGCGCGAACGAGCACACGGCCCCCGCGAAGGCGCCGCCCGGCACCGACACGGCGCCGCCGCCCACGCCGAGCACCACGACCAGGACGGCGCCGGTGGAGGCGCCCGAGGAGACGCCGAGCACGAAGGGGTCGGCGAGCGGGTTGCGCAGCAGGGACTGGAGCACGGCGCCGCACACGGCGAGTCCCGCGCCGCACACCGCCGCGAGGAGGGTGCGGGGCAGCCGCAGGTTCCAGACGATGCCGTCGCGGATCGGCGTGACGTCCGCGGCGCCGGCGCGTCCGCCGAGGTGGGCGGCGACCACGGACCACACCTCGCGGACGCCGATGTCGGCGGGGCCGACGGTGACGGCGGCGGCGACGGAGGCGCACAGGGCGAGGACCCCGGCCGCGGTCCACACCAGGTGGCCGCGTCCGGCGCGTATGCCGGGGGTCACTTCGCGGGTCCGGACGCGCGCAGTGCCGCCGCGACCCGCTCGATGCCCTCGACGGTGCGGATGGTGGGGTTCATGGCCTGGCCGCTCAGGAGCACGTAGCGCTTCTCCCGTACCGCGGTCATGTTCCTGGTGACCGGGTCGGACTCCAGGAACTCGATCTTCTTCGCGGCGGTCTCCGCGGTCTGCTGCCTGCGGGTGAGGTCGCCGACGACCAGGACGTCGGGGTCGCGGTCGGCGACGGTCTCCCAGCCGACCTGCGGCCACTCCTCGTGGGTGTCGTCCATGGCGTTGCGCGCGCCGACGGCGCGGGTGATGACGCCGGGGGCGCCGCAGCAGCCCGCCATGTAGGGCGAGGCGGAGTTGGCGAACCAGTACATGAGGGTGACGCCGGAGGCGTCGACGCCGGCGGTGGCCCTCGCCACCCGGGACTCGAGGTCCGCGACGAGTTTCTCGCCGCGTTCCTCGACGCCGAACACCCGGGCGAGGTCGCGGACTTCGCCGTAGACGGTGTCCATGGTGAGCGGTTCGGCGCGGACGCCGTCGCCGTCGCCGCTGTTGTCCTTGCCCGCGCAGTCGGACGGGGACAGGTAGGCCGGTACGCCGAGTTCGGCGAACCGCTCCCGGCCGACGACGCCGCCGCGGCCGAGCGTGGAGGCGAAGGAGGCGGCGACGAAGTCGGGTTCGGCGTCCAGGACGGTCTCGAAGGACGGCATGTCGTCGGCGAGCCGGGGCACTTGGGCGTTCGCCTTCTCCAGGCCCTTCATGACGGGGTCGGTCCAGGTGGCGGTGCCCGCCATGCGGTCGGCCAGGCCGAGCGCGAGGAGGATCTCCGTGGTGCCCTGGTTGAGGGAGACCGCGCGCCGGGGCGGCGCGGTGATCCGTATCTGGTGCCCGCAGTTGTCGACGGTGCGCGGATAGCCGGCGGCCCCGGCCGGCGCGGCGGAGCCGGTGGCGGAGGGGCCGGATCCGCAGCCGGACGCCAGCAGGGCGCCGGCGAGCAGCGGGGCGGAGAACCTGAGGAGGCGGGGGGTGCGGGGGCCGCGTGCGGCGCGCGCTGCTGGCAAGGGTGATCCTCTGGCGTCGAGGGCTCATGCGCGAAGCCCGTCCGTACGGTGTGTCCCGCGTCCCGTGGGGGGGCGCGGTGCCAGCAGGTCTTCGGACTCGGGATCGACCGGACGGAACGCCTTCCCGGACGGCTCCTGCCGTCCAGTGGCCCTTGTTCCGCCCGTCCCCCTCACCGCTGCGCGTCAGTTCCGGATTCGCACCGGATTCCCTGACCCAAGGTGGGTTCGACTGGCCTCGGCAAGCTACCACAGGGCCGGTGCGCCGGCGGGGGCGGGCACCGCACGGATCCCGTACTCCCTGAGGCGCGCCTGCACGCTCCGGCCCCCTCGCACCGAAACGGGCCGTTCCCCGGCCGTACGTCTGCCTGTCACGGGACGGACTCCGCGGCGACGGAAACCACGATCACGATCACCCGGTGTCCGTTGTTGTCATGTATTCGCCTTGATCCTTTTTAAGGAGTACCGGTATGACCAGGTTCCCCCTCGGCCGGCCGGCCGCCTGCGCCTTCGCCGCGGCCGTCGTCCTCCTGCCCGCGTCGCCGGCCTCGGCCGGCGACGGCGCGCTGCCGACCGTACGGCCCAAGGCCGAGACGGCGCCCCTGTACGACGACGAGGCCGGCGGGAACGCCGACGCCGACGACCCGGCCATCTGGCGCAACCCGGCCGACCCCGACCGCAGCCTCGTCGTCGCGACGGCCAAGGAGGGCGGGCTGCGCGTCTACGACCTCGACGCCCGCCTGGTGCAGTCGGTGGCCGCCCCCGCGGCCCCGGGCGCCGACGACGCGCCCGGCCGCTTCAACAACGTCGACCTGGTGCACGGGATGCGGCTGAGCACCGGCAAGGCGGACCTCGCGGTCACCTCCGACCGGGGCAGCGACCGCCTGCGCGTGTACCGCATCGACCCGAACAGGCCGGACCGTCCCCTGACGGACGTCACCGACCCGGCCGCCGCGCCGGTCTTCTCCTCCGGCCAGGAGGAGATCAACGACCAGCGCACCGCGTACGGGCTGGCCACCTGGACCGACCAGAAGACCGGCCGCTCCTACGCGCTGGTCAGCCAGCGCGAGCGCACCAGGATCGCCCTGCTGGAGCTGGTCCCGAACGCGTCCGGCGGCGTCGGCTACCGCGAGGTGCGCACGCTGGACCTGCCCGACTCCTTCCGGCTGCCGAACGGCAAGACCTGGAAGCCCTGCGGCGAGCCCGGCGAACTGCCCCAGGTGGAGGGCATGGTCGTCGACCCGGCCGACGGCACCCTGTACGCCGGGCAGGAGGACGTCGGCATCTGGCGCATGCGCGCCGACCTCACCGACACGCCCCGGCTGATCGACAAGGTGCGCGAGTACGGCGTCCCGGCGACCTACGACGAGCCCTCCGACGAGTGCGTCGCCGGCACCGACCCCGGCTACGGCGGCGACCTGCTCACCGCCGACGTGGAGGGGCTGACGCTCCTTCAGGAGTCCGACGGCGACGGGTACCTGCTGGCGTCCAGCCAGGGTGACGACACCTTCGTCGCCTACGACCGGGAGAAGGACGAGGACAACGAGCACGAGGGCGGCTTCCGCGTCGCCGCGGCCTCGTCCCGGCTGGACGGCTCCGAGGAGTGCGACGGGGCGGCGGTGCTGAACCAGCCGCTGGGCAGCCGCTACCCCGAGGGTCTGCTCGTCGTGCAGGACGGCCACGACGCCCCGGGCGACGGCGACCGGGACGCCACCAACTTCAAGTTCGTCGACCTGGGCGACGTCAAGGACGTGCTCGAGGACTGATCCCTCCGTCCGTCGTCCGGCACGGGACGCCCCCGGTTCCTCGCGGAGCCGGGGGCGTCTCCCGTCGGACCGCTCCGGGCGTGCCCGGCGGTCCCTCGCCTCACGGGCGCCTCACGGGCATCTCACGGGCGCCTCACGGGCGCAGGATCAGCCGGATCGGGTTGCCCTCCTTCTTCTCCAGCCGTGCGACCGCCTCGGCGGCCCCGGCCAGCGGCAGCTCCCCGCTGATGGAGCCGGAGAAGTCCAGGCGTCCGCCCTGGAGGAGCCGCAGCAGCTGGGGCAGGGCCACGGGCATGTCGGAGCCGTAGTGGCCGAGGATCCGCTGCTGGAGGTAGCTGAAGCGGGTGCCCTCCGTGACGCTGAGCGGCTTGTCGGTCAGGCCCACCAGGACCAGCCGTCCCTTGCGGCCGAGGACGGAGAGCGCCTGCTCGCGCACGGCCGGCACGCCCGCGAAGTCGAAGGCGGCGGCGAGTCCCACGCCCCCGGTCACCGCGGCGACGGCCTCGCGCAGGCCCGGGTCGGCGGAGTCCAGGGCGAGGTCGGCGCCGGCGGCCAGGGCCCGCTCGCGCGCCACCGGGTTGGGGTCGACGGCGACCACCGGGCAGGCACCCACGGCGCGCAGCAGCTGCACGGCGTGCACGCCGAGCCCGCCGACGCCCCAGACGCCGACCGCCTCGGCGGGGCGCACCTGTCCGGTCTCGGTGATCGCGCCCCACGGCGTGGACACCGCGTCGGGGATGATCGCGCCCTGGTCGAAGGGGACGGCGTCGGGCAGGGGGATGAGGGCGTCCGCGGCGGACAGGGCGTACTCGGCCCAGCCGCCGTCGTAGTCGACGCCCCGGGTGTAGGTGACGCCGTCGCGGACCTCACCGGCGTACAGCACGGCCCGCTGCCCGGGTGTCCAGGCGGTGACCCCCTCGCCGACCTCGGCGATCGTGCCGGAGACCTCGTGGCCGAGGGTGACGGTGTCGCCCTGCAGGAGCCTCGGGGTGAGCGTGCCGTCGATGAGGTGGACGTCGGACAGGCACACTCCGGCGGCCTCGACCCTGACCAGGACCTCGCCCGGTCCGGGCTGCGGCCGGGGCACCTCCTCCAGCCGCAGGGTGCGGCTCGGGACGTGCAGGCGGGCGGCGAGCATCTGCGCCATGACAGGACCTCCTCGGTGCGGTGGCGATCCCCGACGGGCCTCACCGGCCCATCGCAGGTCGACTTGCGTTAACCGTACACCCAACGCAAGACGTACTGCTTTAGGCTGGCCCGATGAGTCCGACGAGCCCCACGGGGCCGACAAGTCCGACGAGTCCGGCGACGCCTCCGCAGCCCGCCGCTCCGCCCCTGCGCCGCCGGGGCGAGCGGATGCGCCGGGCCGTGCTCGCCGCCGTGATGGAGCTGCTGACCGCCCAGGGCCTGGCGGGGACGACCGTCGGGGCGGTCGCCCGGGCGGCCGGGGTGCACGAGACGTCGGTCTACCGGCGGTGGGGCACCCGGGAGAACCTGATCCTCGACGCGCTGACCACCGAGCTGGACTCGGCGCTGCCGGTCCCGGACACCGGGCGGACACGCGACGACCTCCTCGTGTTCTTCTCCGCGCTGGCCCGGCTGCTGGACAGCGCCCAGGGCCGGGCGCTGCTGCGGCTGAGCGCCGAGCACGACGGCACGCCCGACGACCGCCGGCGGTCGTACTGGAGCGACCGGCTGGAGCGTGCCGTCGTCATGGTCCGGCGGGGCGTGGAGCGCGGCGAGATCGCCGCCGGCACCGATCCCGGGCTGCTGATCGAGGCCGTGAGCGGCCCGCTGTTCGTCCGGGCGCTGCTCAGCGCGGCACCGCTGGACGAGACGCTGGTGCGGGGGCTGGTGGAGCTGGCCCTGGAGGGCGCCAGGCCCCGGCCCGCGTGAGGGGGTGCGCGCCCGGCGGGCCTCTGTTAGGCGGCGGCGGGAGGGGAACCCGGGGCCCGTCGTGACCGTCGTGCGCCACCGCGCCCCTACCGAGGGAGTTCCGGGATGCAGTCACTGACGAAGGGCCTGATCGCCGGGGCGGCCGGGACCGTCGCCCTGAACCTCACCACCTACGGCGACATGCTGCTGCGTGGCCGGGGGTCCAGCGACATGCCGGCCGAGGTCGCGGACCGGGTCGCCGACCGGGTCGGGCTGGTGCTCGGCGACGAGGAGACCAAGCCCAACCGCGAGGCGGCCGTCGGTGCCCTGCTCGGCTACGCCACGGGCCTGGGGGTCGGCGCGGTGTACGGGCTGCTGCGGCACGGGCGCGGGCCGCTGCCGGACTGGGTGGCGGGGCCGCTGCTCGGCGCCGCGGCCATGGTGGGCAGCGACGTGCCGGCCGCCGCGCTCGGCGTGACCGACCCGAAGCAGTGGGACGGGACGTCCTGGGTGTCGGACATCGTCCCGCACGTCGTGTACGGATTCACCACGGCCTCGGTGTACCAGGCCCTGCACTGACGGCGACGGCGGGAGGCGCCGCTTCCGCCCAAAGGGCCTCTTGCCGGACGCCCGTCCGCGGTGGAACGATGCCCCGGCACCGGCCCGCCCGCGTGAGGAGCGTCGTGACCGAGGAACCGCAACGGCCGCCGGCCGCCGTCGTGTTCGACGCGCTGGGCGCCGACTACGAGAAGGCGTTCGCCGGTTCGCCGGCGCACCGCCGCTCACTGGCGTGGCTGCTCGGACGGCTCGCACCGGGCAGCCGGGTGCTGGACGTGGGCAGCGGCACGGGACGGCCCACGGCCGAGACCCTCGCGGCCGCCGGTCACCAGGTGGTGGGCGTCGACGTCTCCCCCGTCATGGTGGAGCTCGCGGCCCGGCAGGTGCCGGCCGCCTCCTTCCGGTGCGCCGACATCCGGGACGTACCGCTCCCGGAGGGTTCGTTCGACGCGGTGTGCGTGTACTTCGCGCTGCTCCAGATGGACCGGCGGGAGCAGGCGGATCTCGTCCGGCGCCTCGCGCGGGCGCTGGTCCCGGGGGGCCATCTGGTGCTGGCCACCGTGCCGCTGGACGTGGAGGGTGTCGACGCCGTCTTCATGGGACAGCCCGTGCGGGTGACCGGTTTCCCCGCACCGGGCCTGGTCGCCGTGGCCGAGGAGGCGGGTCTGGAGGTCGTGGAGCGGCGGGAGGCGCTGTTCTCCCCGGACCACCCGGACGCCGTGCCCGAGCCGCACCTCTTCCTGCACTGCCGGCGCCCGGCTCCCGCGTCCTCCGGCGGCTGAGAGCCGGCCGCGCGCATCCCCTCCGGAATGCCCGGATGGGGTAAGCAGACACGCGCGCCGGCGGGCCCGCGGCCACAGTGGGCTGCATGACAGAACCTGGCGAGCGACGGCGCGGCACGGCGTCCGCCCCCACGCGCGAGCGTGCCGTGCGGGGTGCCCGGGACGCCGCCCGGTGTGCGGCGGACGCCCTGTCCGAGCTGATACGGCACCGGCTGGAGGGTGTCTCCGCGGTGCGCCGGAGCGAGGACGACGGCTGGATCGTCGACGTCGACGTGCTGGAGCTGGCGCGCATCCCGGACACCACCAGTCTGCTCGCCACCTACGAGGTCGAGCTGGACGCCTCGGGCGACCTGCTGCAGTACCGCAGGATCGCCCGCTACCGGCGCGGTGCCCAGGACCAGTGACCGGGCCGCGAGGCCCGCCCCCGGAAGGACCACCGCATGATCACCTACGACGACGAGGTCGTCTGCGCGCCCCGTGCCGGAACGCTCTACGACGTCCTGGAACTCATCCTCGACCGCGGCATGGTGATCGACGTCTTCATACGCGTCTCCCTGGTCGGCATCGAGATCCTCAAGGTGGACGTCCGGATCGTGGTCGCGAGCGTCGACACGTACCTGCGGTTCGCGGAGGCCTGCAACCGCCTGGACCTGGAGCACGACGTGCGGTCCAAGACCGTCCCCGAGCTGTTCGGCGGGCCGGCCGCCAGGACCGTGGGCAAGGCGGCCGCCAGACGGACCGGCCGCTCCCTGACCGACAAGGTGCGGGACATCCTCACGCCCGAGGAGCCGGACGAGCCCCAGGGGGACGAGGCGGAGGAGGAGCCCCTCCCCCGCCGCCGGGCCGGCGCCCCCGCCCGCGAGCGTGAGGCGCGGACGCAGCGCCCCCGCAGCCGGCCCTCCGCCCGCCCCCGCGGCGAGGAGGACCGCCCGCGCAGCCGCCCCCGCCGGCGCACGGAGAGCGAGGAGGAATGACCGTGTCCACCGGCACCACCACTGCCGCCGATACCGCCGCTGCCGCCGCCCGGGAGACCGCGGGCGGCCTGTACGTCTACGGCATCGCCCCCGCCGGGGTCCGCGTCCCGCGCTCCCCCGGTGTCGGCGGGGCGCCGGTACGGCTGCTGACCGAGTCCGGCCTGAGTGCGGCGGTCTCGGCCGCACCGGAGCGGCTCCGCCCCCGGCGGCGCGACCTGGCGGCCCATCAGGCGGTGCTCGGCGAACTGGCCGCCCAGGGGCCCCTGCTGC
The DNA here is from genome assembly GCF_042870695.1 of Streptomyces sp. NPDC006384. Lineage (NCBI taxonomy): Bacteria > Bacillati > Actinomycetota > Actinomycetes > Kitasatosporales > Streptomycetaceae > Streptomyces > Streptomyces sp. NPDC006384. The sequence continues at coordinate 264,203 of NZ_JBIAHR010000010.1, read as the reverse complement.
CCATGCGGTTCGCGGTCGTCAGCCCCGGCGAGGACACCCTGACCGCTCAGCTCCGCTCCGACGCGGACCACCTGGCTGCCCAGCTCGACGGCGTCCGGGGGTGCGTCGAACTGAACGTGAAGGGCGTGGTCGTACCCGGATACTTCGCCGAACTGGTGCGACGGGACGAGAAGTTGCGCGCTCTTGCCCTGCGGACGCGGCGCCGGCCCGACTACGAGGCCAACGTGCGGCTCGGCGAGGCGCTCGCCCGGGCCGTGCGCCGCGAGGCGGGCCGTGCGGCACAGGAGGTCCTGGACCACCTGGCCCCGCTCGCCGTGCGCACCGCGCCGGGCCCGACCGACGACGAGCAGGTGCTGAGCACCTCGTTCCTGCTGCGGTCCGCCGACGAGCGGCGGTTCCGGCAGGCGGTGGACGCCCGTGCCCGGGCCGTGGGCGACCGGCTGGCGCTCAGCGTGACCGGGCCCCTGCCCTGCTACAGCTTCGTCGAGCCGCGGCCCGCACCGGCCGGGCGGTGACGGGCGGTGGGACTCGTGAGCGGTCTTCTGCTGCTGCCCCTGGCCCCCGTGCGGGGCACGGTGTGGGTCGCCGACCGCCTGCTCGAGGAGGCGCGGCGCCAGACCCACGACCCGCGCGCCGTCCAGGCCCGGCTGGCGGCGCTCAACCGGGCCCTGGACGAGGGGGCCATCGACGAGGCGGCCTTCGAACGGGAGGAGGAGCGCCTGCTCGCCCTCCTCGAACGCCCGGCCCGGGCCTCCGGCCGCACGACCACCACGGACCCAGCACGGAGAAGGCGCGCATGAACGACAACCGGGCCGCCCTGGCGGCGGCCGTCGCGGGCGGATACCTCCTCGGCCGTACGCGGAAGGCCAAACTGGCCCTCGCGGTCGGCTCCTACCTGGCGGGCCGGCGCCTCGGCCTCTCCCCCGGCCGGGTGCTGTCCCAGGGGCTGGGGCAGCTCCCGCTCACACCGCAGTTCCAGGAGCTGTCGGACCAGGTGCGCGGCGAGCTGCTGACCGCCGGGCGCGCGGCCGTCACCGCCGCGGCCGGCCGCAAGCTCACCGGCCTCGCGGACGCGCTGCGCGACCGCACCGACGCGCTCACCGGCGCGGGCCCGCGCGAGGACGGGGCCGGTGACCCGGACGGGCCGTACGACGGCGCACCGGACGGCGTACCGTACGACGACGAGCCGGACGACGACGAGCCGGACGAGGAAGTGCCGGACGAGGACGAGTACTTCGACGAGGAGGAGAGCGAGGAGGACCGCGCGCCCGCCCCCGCACCGCCGCGGAGGGCGACGGGGAGAGCGACGGGGAAGGCACCCCGGCGCAAGGCCGCGCCGGCGAGGGCGTCGCGAAGGGGTGGCCGCGGATGACACCCACCGGGCAGGGCGACGGCGCGCCGTCCCCGCTGGGCGATCTGAAGGACGCTCTCGGCGGTTATCTCTCCGCCGCGGGGCACAGCCTCGCGGGCAGGGCCGGGGAACGGATCGGCGGTCTCACCGACCGGCTGACCGCGTCCGCCGAGGGAGACGGGGGCGGGGGCGGAGGTCCGGGCGGGCGCGGCAAGGGGCAGCGCGGGTCGCGGGCCGGCAGCGTCAAGGCGACGAACATCGTGGAGAGCATCGACATCGGTGTTCCCCTGCGCACCGTCTACGACCACTGGACCCGGTTCGAGGACTTCAGCTCCTTCACCAAGGGCGTCCGCAGTGTCAGCGCCGAGGACGAGGTCACCTCCGACTGGAACGTGAAGGTCGGCCCCTCCAGCCGCAGCTGGAAGGCGACGGTGCGGGAACAGGTCCCCGACGAACGGATCGTGTGGACCTCCGAGGGCGCCAAGGGCAGCACCCGCGGCGTGGTCAGCTTCCACGAGCTGGCGCCCCGGCTGACCCGGGTCGTGGTGGTCGTCGAGTACTACCCGGCGGGTTTCTTCGAGAAGACCGGCAACCTCTGGCGCGCCCAGGGGCGCCGGCTGCGTCTGGACCTCAAGCACTTCGCGCGGCACGTGACCCTGCTGGGCGACGAGGAGGTGGAGGGCCGGCGCGGCGAGATCCGCGACGGCGAGGTCGTCCTCGGCCACGAGGAGGCGCTGGAGGAGGAGAACGCCGACGGCGAGTACGAAGACGACGAGGACGAGGACGAGGACACGGACGGCGAGTACGAAGAGGGCGAAGAGGACGACGAGGCGGGCGAGTACGACGACGACGCATACGAGGACGCACCCGATGAGGACGACGAACACCCCCGCCCGCATCGCTGACGTGCCGGGAGGTGTGCGGTGACCGACCTGGACCACCGGTACCCGAGCCCCGAGACGCAGCCCTACGCCCCCGTCACCGGCAATCTCGCGGACCTGCTCGAACGGGTCCTGGACAAGGGCATCGTCATCGCCGGCGACATCAAGATCGACCTGCTCGACATCGAGCTGCTCACCATCCGGCTGCGGCTGTTCATCGCCTCGGTGGACACCGCGAAGAAGGCGGGCATCGACTGGTGGGAGACCGACCCGGCGCTGTCCTCCCGGGCCGCGCGGGACGCGCTCGCCGAGGAGAACGAGCGGCTGCGGGCCCGGCTGGACGCCCTGGAGGAGGCGGCCGGCGAGCCCGCGGAGGCCGCCCGGTGAGCGCGGTCACGACCGGCCGGGCCGGGGCCGGCCTCGTCTGCGCGTTCGCCGTCACCCGTACGCCCGCCGACGAGGCCGTGCTCGCCGCGACGACCGGGCACGAGGAGGGCGGCCCGCTGCGCGTGCTGCACGCGGCCGGCCTGTGTCTGCTGGTCCAGGACGTCCCCGCGGCGCTGTTCGACGAGGCGGCGCTGGCTGAGCGGCTCGACAGGCCCGACGAACTGGAGCGCTGCGCGCGGGCCCATCACCGGGGCGTCGTGGCCGCGGGCGACGGCCGGGGTCCCGTCGTTCCGCTGCCGATGGCGACGCTGTACCGCAGCGACCGGACGGCGCGGGAGGCCGTCGCCTCCCGGGCGGCGGTGCTGGACGCGCTGCTCGACCGGCTCCGGGACCGTACGGAATGGGCGGTGAAGGTGCACTGCGCCGAGCCCGGGCCGGCGCCCGGGACCGGGCCCGCCGCCGAGGCCCCGGCGGGCGGCGCCGGCGGCCGTGCCTATCTGAGCCGGGTCAGCGCGCGGCGGCGTGACCGGCAGGAGGCGCACGCACGGGCGCTGGCCGAGGCGGAGGCGGTCGACGCGGAACTGCGCAGGTACGCCGCAGCCGCGACGCGGCACCGCCCGCAGAGCGAACGGCTGACGGGGCGGCGGGAACCCCAACTGCTCAACCTGGCCTTTCTGGTGGACGACGCGCGGCGCGACGCGTTCACCGGCGCGCTGGCCCGGATCACCGCCGAGGGCGCGCTGCCGGCCGTGCGGGTCACCGCGTCGGGTCCCTGGGTCCCGTACTCCTTCGCCCGGTGGGACGAGGAACAGGCGCACGGGGACGGGGCCCGGGCCGGTACGGGCGTGCGCGCCGGGCAGGAGGCGGGCACATGACCGTCGCGGATCCCCGTACGCCGGGCCCGGCGCCCGTCCCCTGGGACGGCCCGGAGCCGTACGCGCCGGTCGGGGTGCCCCTGGTCGACCTCCTCGACCGGGTGCTGGCGACCGGGGTCGTCGTCAGCGGGGACCTGGTCCTGGCCGTCGCCGACGTGCCGCTGGTGCGGATCTCCCTGCACGCGCTGCTGTCCTCGGTGAACGAACGGGTGCCCGCGCCCTGGCCGGACAGCGGGCCGCTGTGAGCGCGGCCGGCGACCGGAGGGTCGACCTGGATCCCGAGCGGGTCACCGACGACCTGGCGGCCCTGGTGCTCACCGTGGTCGAGCTGCTGCGGCAGCTCATGGAGCGCCAGGCCGTGCGCCGTTTCGACGAGGGCACGCTCAGCGCCGAGCAGGAGGACCGGCTCGGCACGGCGCTCATGCTGCTCGACCGGCGCATGGACGAGCTGTGCGCGCGGCACGGGCTGAGCCGCGGCGACCTCAACCTCGATCTGGGCCCGCTCGGCCCGCTGCTCGCGGACCCCGATCCGTGACCCCGGCACTCCACGAGGCACCTGCACCCGCACCGGGCGATCGTTATGATGACGCGAAATCGCTCAAACGAACATTCTCGGGTGGGGAGTCTCGATGCGGGAGCCGGTCGATGTCAGGCGGCAGCGGATCCTGGCGGCGGTCCGGGCGCGCGGTACCGCGCGGGTGCGGGACCTCGCCGACGAGCTGCAGGTCTCGGTGGTCACGGTCCGCCGGGACGTGGAGGAGCTGACGCGGGAGGGCAGGCTGCGCCGCGGCCACGGCGTCGTCCGCTCGACGCTGCCCGCCCCCGAGGTGCCGGCCGGCACCCTCGCCGACGGCGACCGGGTGGCCGTGGTGGTGCCGGAGCGGCACTCGTACCTGACGGAGACGCTGCACGGTGCCCGCACGGTGCTGGAGGAGGCGGGTGTGCGCCTCGCGCTGCACATCGCGCCGCAGGCCGCCGGCGCCGAACGCCCGCTGGCCGAGCGGGCGCTGGAGGACGGTGCCCGGGGGCTGCTGCTCGCGCCGCGGTGGAGCAGCCTGGCCGCCGAGGAGGCCGACCACGGGTGGCTGGCCGCGCTGGAGGTGCCGACGGTGCTGATGGAACGGCGGCCGCGGCGCGGCAGTGCGCCGCACGTGCTGGACTCGGTCTGCTCGGACCACTGGTACGGCGCGCACCTGGCCGTGGAGCATCTGGTGGGGCTCGGTCACCGGCGCATCGTGTTCGCGACCCGGGACGACAGTCCGACGGCGCGCACGCTGCGGGCGGCGTTCGCCGGGATCGCGGCCGCGCATCCGCTGGTGGAGCGGTGGGCGTGGGCGCTGAGCACCCCGGAGTCGGGGCCGGAGGGGCCGTACACCGAGGACGAGACGGCCGAACTGCCGGTGCTGCTGCGCAGGACGGGCGCGACCGCGGCCGTGCTCCACGGCGACGTGGACGCGCTGATGATCGTGCAGCGGCTGGCGGACGAGGGGGTGCGGGTGCCGGAGGACTGCTCGGTCGTGGCGTACGACGACGTGGTCGCGGGTCTCGCCGCGCCTCCGCTGACGGCCGTGGCCCCGCCCCGGGCGGAGGTCGGGCGGGTGGCCGCCGAGCTGCTGCTCGAGCGTCTGCGGGAGCCCGGGGGCCGGGCCGCGCGCCGTGTCGAGCTGCTGCCCCGGCTGATGGTGCGCGGCTCGACCCGGCGGGTGGACGGGGAGGACGGCGAACAGGACTGAGCGTTTGAGCGTTTTATTTTCTTCTGATCGGTCTATTGACCGTTTCTGCCGGGCGGTTCAGGATTCCGGGTGTCCCGACCAGTCGTGTCCGCGGGGCGCGGGCACGCAGGAGCCGCGGGAGGCCCCATGCCCGGACGACCCAGCCGTCGCTCCGTGCTCGCCGCGATGGCCGCCGTACCCCTGACAGGAGCCGTGAGCGCCTGCAGCGGGGGGAACGGGGCCTCGCCGGCCCGCACGGGCACCACCACGCGCATCACCTTCTGGTCCGCCCTGCGCGGCAGCCAGGAGGTGGTCGACGCCTTCAACCGCACGCACCGCACCGTCCAGGTGGAGTTCCAGCAGATCCCCTCCGGCGGGCAGGGCGGCTACGCCAAGCTGAGCAACGCCGCCCGGGCCGGCAACGCGCCCGACGTCGCCACCCTCGAGTATCCGCAGGTCCCGGGGTACGCCATCGACGGCGTGGCCCGGGACATCACCGATCTGGTGAGCGACGGCCTGCGCCGCAGGCTGCTGCCGCAGGCCCTCGCTCTGACCACCTTCGAGGGCCGGGTGTTCAGCGTGCCGCTGGACGTCGAGCCCATGGTGATGCACTACCGGCAGGACCTGTTCGAGCAGTACGGCCTCCGGGTCGCGCGCACCTGGGACGAGTTCGCCGAGCAGGCCGCGGCCGTGCGCCGCAAGGCCCCGGACCGGCGGCTGGTGCTGTTCCCGACCGACGGCATGACCCAGTTCGCCGCGTACGCGTGGCAGGCGGGCGCCCGGTGGTTCGACACCTCCGAGGGCGCCTGGAACGTCTCCCTCGCCGACGCCCCGTCCCGGCGGGTCGCGGACTACTGGCAGCGGCTGATCGACCGGGACGACGTCTTCGTGAACGCCGTCGAGAGCAGACAGGCCGACGCGCAGATCGGCAACGGCCTGGTGCTCACCCGGCTCACCGGTGCCTGGGACGCCGGCGCGCAGATGAACGCGCGGCCGGGCCAGAAGGGTCAGTGGCGGATCGCGCCGCTGCCGCAGTGGGACCCCGGCAGCCCCTCCGTCGGCACGCACGGCGGCTCGACCTTCGCGATCACCGAGGACAGCCGCCACCCCGAGGCGGCCATGGAGTTCATCGAGTGGCAGGTCTCCCATCCCGACGCCCTGCGCGCCCGCCTGTCCAGCGGCACCAGCAGCCAGTACCCGGCCGCGCCCGGCCTGGTCGCCGTGGGCCGCGAGGCGTTCGACCGGTCGTACTACGGCGGGCAGGACATCTACGGCCTGTTCGCGCAGGAGGCCGAGCGGATCGGCGAGAACTGGCTGTGGGGTCCGCGGATGAGCGCCACCCAGAAGGTCATGCAGGACTCCTTCGCCCGCGTCGGCGCCGGCCAGGGCTCCCTGGTCGAGTCCCTGCGCGCGGCGCAGGAGGGCACCATGCCCGATCTCAGGGCCCTCGGCCTGTCCACCACCCAGCACAGCACCTGAGCCGACGAAAGGCAGGTGACACCCCATGACCGCGACCACCACGCCACGGGTGCCGGCCGGCACCGCGCACGCCGCCGCGCCGACGGCCTCCCCCGCCGCTCTGCGGGCCCGCAGAGCGGCGAAGCGCCGGCAACTGGCCGCCTGCGGCGTCCTGATGACGCCGTTCTTCGCCCTGCTGATCACCGTCTTCCTGATCCCCGTCGGCACGGCCCTCTACCTCAGCTTCTTCAGCGACGACCAGCCCGGCCTCGGTTTCGGCCCCGAGCGCACCGTCTTCGTCGGGCTGCGCTCCTACGCGGCCGTGCTCACCGACCCGACCTTCCTCGGCGGCCTCGCCACCGTCGCGCTGTACTGCCTGATCTACATCCCGCTCATGGTCGCCGGCGCGCTCGCCCTCGCCCTGCTGCTGGACTCGGGCGTGGTGCGGCTGCGCGCCTTCGCCCAGATGGGCCTGTTCCTGCCGCACGCCGTGCCCGGCATCATCGCCGCCCTGATCTGGCTGTACCTGTACACGCCGGGCATCAGCCCGGTGATCGAACTGTTCGCCCGCGCCGACGTCACCATCGACTTCCTCGGCGTCCACACGGTGATCCCGTCCATCGTGAACATCGCCCTGTGGAGCAACCTCGGCTACAACATGGTGGTCTTCTACGCCGCCCTGCAGGCCGTGCCGCGCGAGGTGATCGAGGCGTCGGTCGTCGACGGCGCCGGACCGGTGCGCACCGCGCTCCAGGTCAAGACGCCGCTGGTGCGCGCCTCCATCGTCATGGTCGCCATCTTCACCCTGATCTGGGCGCTGCAGCTGTTCACCGAGCCGATGCTGCTCAGCCAGTCCTCCCCGATGATCAGCTCCCGGTTCTCGCCGAGCATGTACATCTACGACGCGGCCTTCACCCGCAACAACTACGGCCTCGCGGCGGCGGCCTCGGTCGTCCTGCTCGTCTGCACCATCGCCCTGTCCTACGGCGTCACCCGCTTCACCAGCCGCGCCGACGCCGCCGAGGAGGCCCGATGAGCGCCACCGACAGCTCCCCGCTCCGCCCGAGGCTGCTGGGCCGGGCCACGGTCAACGTGGTCGTCGCCGTCTCCGTCCTCTACACGCTGCTGCCCGTGGCCTGGCTGGTGCTGGCCTCCACCAAGAACCGGGACGCGCTGTTCCGCAGCGACCTGCTCTCCCTGGGCGACTTCTCCTTCGGGCGGAACCTCCGGGACCTGTTCACCATGGACGGCGGGCTGTACGGCCGCTGGTACGCCAACAGCCTGCTGTACGCGGTGCTCGGCGCGGCCCTCGGCGCGCTGCTGAGCGTGGCCTGCGGCTACGCCTTCGACAAGTACCGCTTCCGGCACAAGGAGAAGCTGTTCGGCCTGGTGCTGGCGGCGGTCATGGTGCCGCAGACGGTCCTCGCGCTGCCGCTGTACCTGATGGCGTCCGAGGCCGGCCTGGTCAACACCTTCTGGGCGGTGTTCGTCCCGGTGCTGTTCAACCCGTTCGGCGTCTATCTCGGCCGCATCTTCAGCCGGGGCTACGTGCCCGACGAGGTGCTGGAGGCGGCCCGGGTGGACGGGGCGGGCGAACTGACCACGTACGTGCGCGTGTCGCTCAGGATGCTCGGGCCCGGACTGGTCACCGTCTTCCTCTTCCAGCTCACCGCGATCTGGAACAACTTCTTCCTGCCCATGGTGATGCTGTCCGACCAGGACCTTTATCCCGTCAGCCTCGGCCTCTACCAGTGGAACAGCGCGGCGTCCGTCTCGCCCGAGTACTACCCGGTGGTGATCATGGGGTCGCTGCTCGCCGTACTGCCGCTCGTCCTCGCCTTCGTGCTGCTCCAGCGTTTCTGGCGCAGCGGCCTGACCGCCGGAGCCGTCAAGTGACCCGCCCGCACACCCCCCGCACCCCCGGTCCCGGGTTCCGGCCCCGTGCCGTCGTGGCCATGTCCCGGGACGCCGCCGCGGCCGTCCTCGACCCCCACTCGCTCGGCGCCTTCCGCGAGGTCTGCGACCTGGCCCCGCCGCCCGCGCTGGACGACCTGTCCACACCGCGCGCCCGGTCGCTGCTGGCCGACGCCGACCTGCTGATCACCGGCTGGGGCTGCCCGCCGCTGGACGCCGGGGTGCTGCGGGCGGCGCCGCGGCTGCGGGCCGTGGTGCACACCGCGGGCACCGTCCGCGGGCATGTCACCGACGCCTGCTGGGAGCGCGGCATCGAGGTGTCCTCGGCCGCCGCCGCCAACGCCCTGCCCGTGGCCGAGTACACCCTCGGCATGATCCTGCTCACCGGCAAACGGGTCCTGGAACGGGCCCGCGACTACCGGCTGTCCCGCGCCCGCGGCAACTGGCTGCACACCCCCCGCTCCGTCGGCAACTACCGCCGCACGGTCGGCATCCTGTCGGCGTCGCTGATCGGCCGCCGGGTCGTCGAACTGCTGCGCCCGCACGACATCGAGGTCCTGCTGCACGACCCGTACGTCGGCGACGCGGACGCCGCGGAGCTCGGTGTCGAACGGGTGGGGCTGGCGGAGCTGTTCGCACGCGCGGACACCGTCAGCGTGCACACGCCGCTGCTGCCCGAGACCCGGGGCCTGGTCGGCCGTGCCCTCATCGACTCCATGCCGGCCGGGGGAGTGCTGATCAACACCGCGCGCGGCGCGGTCGTCGACCAGGACGCGCTCACCGACGCCGTCGTCGCGGGCCGGATCCGGGCCGTGCTGGACGTCACCGACCCGGAGGTGCTGCCGCCGGACCACCCGCTGTGGGAGTGCGAGAACGCGCTGATCACCCCGCACCTCGCCGGTTCCGAGGGCAACGAGTGGCGCCGTCTGGCCGACCTCGCCCTCGCCGAGACGGCCCGCTGGGCGTCCGGCGCCGGTTTCCTCCATCCCGTACGACGCGAAAGGCTGGCGTTCCTGGCATGAGCATCCCGTTCGAACTGCCCGGCGAGGACCGGGCGCTGAGCCCGTACACCGGGTACACCCGCGCCCACTGGGAGGCCGTCACGGACGGGCTGCTGCGGGCGGCGTGGCGCTGGAGCACCCCGGGCTGCGCGCTGCTCGACCTGCCGGGCCGGCCCTCCCGCTCGGGCGTGCGCTCGGACGGGCTGGAGGGCTTCGCGCGGACGTTCCTCGCCGCCGCCTTCCGGGTCGCGGGCGCGGGCGGCGACGATCCGCACGGCTGGCTGGAGCGCTACGCGCGCGGCCTCGCCGCGGGCACCCTGACGCCCGGCCGCGAGGACACCGAGTCCTGGCCGCTGATCCTCGACCACGACGTGCAGGGCCAGCCGATGGTCGAGTCGGCGTCGGTCGCGCTCGGGCTGAGGCTGACCGCGCCCTGGCTGTGGAAGAACCTCGGCGCCGGCGTGCAGGACCGGGTGGAGGAGTGGCTGCGCGGGGCGCTGCGGCACGTCCCGGCGCCGAACAACTGGTACCTGTTCCCGTACACGGTCGCCGGGTTCCTGGAGTCCGTCGGCCGCGGCGACGCGGAGACGGCGGCGGCCCGGCGGCGGGCGCTGGAGCTGCTGGAGGGCTGGTACCGGGGCGAGGGCTGGTACGCCGACGGCGACGGCCGCGCCTTCGACCACTACAACGGCTGGGCGCTGCACCTGTACCCGGTGCTCGACGCCCACCTCGGCGGCGACGGCGGCCTCGCCGCGCGGTACGGCGAGCGGCTGCGCGCGCACCTGGAGGGTTTCGGTCTGATGTTCGGCGCGGACGGGGCGCCGCTGCACTTCGGCAGGTCGCTGACGTACCGCTTCGCCGCCTCCTCCGCCGTGGGCCTCGGCGCGCTGACCGGGCACACGCCGCTGTCGCCGGGCGCCTCGCGGCGGCTGGCCAGCGGCAGCCTGCGGTACTTCCTGGAGCGCGGGGCGCTGACCGGCGACGGACTGCTGAGCCCGGGCTGGCACGGGCCGCACGAGGCGACGCTGCAGCACTACTCGGGTCCCGCCTCCCCGTACTGGGCGTCCAAGGCGTTCGTGGCGCTCCTCGCGCCCGCCGGACATCCGCTGTGGACGGCCGGCGAGGAGGCCGCGCCGGTGGAGGAGGCCGACCGGGTGCTGGCCCTGTCCGCGCCCGGGCTGCTGCTGCAGTCGACGCGCGGCGACGGGATCGTACGGCTGCACAATCACGGCAGCGACCATGTGCGGCCGCACGAGGGCGAGTCGGCCGCCGAGGACGACCCGCACTACGGCCGCCAGGCGTACTCGACGCGGACCGGCCCGACGGCGCTCGGCAACGTCGCGGACAACCACCTGTCGGTGGAGGTGAACGGCCGCCGCAGCGTGCGCCGCCGCATCCACCCGCTCGGCGCGGGGCACGGCGACGGCTGGGGCTGGGCGGCGTCCTGGCACCGGCCCGTCTTCGCCGGCGGCCCCCCGATGGTGCCGGGGCTGCGGGTGGAGAGCGTGACCGTGGCGCGGGGGCCGTACGAGCTGCGGGTGCACCGGGTGGCGGGCGCCCCGGCGGGGACGCGGCTGACGCACACGGGGTGGGCCGTCGGCCCCGAGGAGCCGCTGGTCTCGGCGCTGCACGGCCTGCACGGCTGGGACGCCGGGCCGGAGACGGTCCGCGCCCCGCAGGGCACCGCCTGCACGCCGTGGGCCGAGGTGCCCCGGCTGTCCGGTGCGGCGGGCGGCACCTCGCTGCACGTCTGCCTGGCCGCGCTCACCGGCGCGCCGGGCCCCGGGCCGCTGGCGGAGGCGGTCACCGAGGTCGTGGCCGAGGGGGACGCCGTCGAGGTGGTATGGGCGGACGGGGGTGCGCGCACCCGGGTCGCGTTCGGTCCGGTGCGGGTCACGCACGCGTGAGGCGGGAGCGACCGGGGCCCCCGGCCGGCGTCGTCCGGCCTGGGGTCTCGCTCGTGCGCGTGTCTCCGGTGGCGCGGGACATCGGGGGCGGTGAGGCTGGTACGGCCACCGGCGAGAAGGAGTCCCCATGCGCAGGTCGTCGTGTGCCGTGCTCGTGGCCCTGGCCGTGTCCGTGCTGTGCGCCGCACCGGCGGACGCCGCCGGCACCCGGGCCGCGCGGCTCCCGGCCGAGGTGACGGCGGCCGAGTGCGTCGAGGGCGGCGGGGTGATCGTCGTCTCGGCGGACGGTGAGGGGACGGGTTCCTTCACGGCGCGCTGCCAGGGCGGGACGCACGACGGGGAGGCCGTCACACGGGCGGCCCGCCCCGTGCCGGGCCCCGGCCGGTAGCCCGTCGTCCCGGCCGGCTCCGCCCGGCGGACCGCCGCGCACATCGCGCATGCCTCGACTCCCGCTGTCCGGGTACGCGGTCACGGCCCACCACGGCAGTCGGTACCCGAACACGACCGGCCGCGTGCAGCGGCCCGCCCAGAACGGAGACAAGGCTGATGAGCGATGCCAACCCACTCAAGCGGGTAGCCCACAAGGTCACCGACACCCTGCGGGGAGAGGGCGGCGGCCCGGCGGGCGGGGTGCCCGGCAAGCCCGGACCCGAGTCGCCCACGGTCGCCGAACCCACCGAGCCCAGGGACCCCCTTCCGCCGAAGCCCGACCAGAGCGGCCCGGACACCGTGTCGCCGACCGGTCAGCCGACCGGCGCCGACCAGGCCCGGTTCGCCCAGTCCGGGCGCTATCTGACGAACGCGCAGGGCACCCGCCTGTACGACACGGACCACTCGCTGAAGGCCGGCCCGCGCGGGCCGGTGCTGCTGCAGGACCACCACCTGCGCGAGAAGGTCATGCACTTCGACCACGAGCGCATCCCGGAGCGCGTGGTGCACGCCCGGGGCGCGGGCGCGCACGGCGTCTTCCAGAGCTACGGCACGGCCGCCTCCGTGACCAAGGCCGGGTTCCTCGCCGCGGACGTGGAGACGCCGGTGTTCACGCGGTTCTCCACGGTGGTCGGCTCCCGGGGGTCGTCGGACACCGTGCGCGACACCCGCGGTTTCGCGACGAAGTTCTACACCAGCGAGGGCATCTTCGACCTGGTCGGCAACAACATCCCGGTCTTCTTCATCCAGGACGCCATCAAGTTCCCGGACGTCGTGCACGCCGCGAAGCCGCACCCGGACCGGGAGATCCCGCAGGCGCAGAGCGCGCACGACACCTTCTGGGACTTCGTGTCGCTGCACACCGAGGCGACCCACCACACCATCTTCTTCATGGGCGACCGGGGCATCCCGCGCTCGTACCGGATGATGGAGGGCTTCGGCGTCCACACCTTCCGGCTGGTCAACGCGGCCGGTGAGACGACGCTGGCGAAGTTCCACTGGAAGCCCAGGCTGGGTGTGCACTCCCTGGTGTGGGACGAGGCCCAGATGATCAACGGCATCGACCCGGACTTCCACCGCCGGGACCTCGCCGACGCCATCGAGGCGGGCGCGTACCCGCAGTGGGAGCTGGGCATCCAGACGTTCCCGGACACCCCGGAGCAGACCTTCGAGGGCATCGACCTGCTGGACCCGACGAACCTCGTGCCCGAGGAGCTCGCGCCGGTGCAGCCGGTCGGGCTGCTGACGCTGAACCGGAACCCGTCCAACTTCTTCGCGGAGACGGAGCAGGTCGCCTTCCACGTCGGTCATCTGGTGCCGGGCATCGACATCACCGACGACCCGCTGCTGGCGGGCCGGCTGTTCTCGTACCTGGACACGCAGATCACGCGCCTGGGCGGCCCCAACTTCCCCCAGTTGCCGATCAACCGCCCGCAGGCGCCGGTCAACGACATGCTGCGCGACGGCATGCACCAGACGGCGGTGCACCGGGGCGTGGCGCCCTACCGTCCCAACTCCCTGGACGGCGGCTGCCCGTTCACCGCGGGCGCGGACATGAGCGCGTACGTCGAGGCGCCGGTCAGGATCCCCGAGGCGTCGAAGGTGCGCGAGGCGCCGGAGTCGTTCGCGGACCACTTCAGCCAGCCGCGCCGGTTCTGGCTGAGCATGAGCCCGGTGGAGCGCGAGCACATCATCGGCGCCTACACCTTCGAGCTGGGCAAGTGCTACGAGCAGGCCGTCCGGGAGCGGACGCTGCAGGTGCTGGCCAACATCGACCCCGAGCTGTGCGCGGGCGTCGCCGAGGGCCTCGGCCTGCCCGCGCCCGGCCCCACCGTGCCGCTGGCCGACGTGGAGCCGAGCCCGGCGCTGTCCCAGGTCGGGAAGGTGTGGCCGGTGGAGGGCCGGACGATCGGCATCGTGACCAGCGGGGCCGACCTGGAGGGTGTGAACGCCGTACGGGAGGCGGTGCTGGACGCCGGGATGGTGCCGCTCGTGGTGGCGCCGACCGGCGGCACCCTCGGCTCGGGCGACGCGGCGCTGACGGTGCAGCGCAGCTATGTCACCGCGCGGTCCGTGGAGTTCGACGCCGTCCTGGTGGCGGGGACGCCCGCGATGGGCGGCGACGCGTACACGCCGCGGGACTACAAGGCGGCGCCGGCGCCCACGGGTCCGGGGTCGATCGACCCGCGGGTGAGCCTGATGCTGTCGGAGGCGTTCCGGCACGGCAAGGCGATCGGTGTCTGGGCCGGCGGCGAGGCCGCGCTCGACGCGTCGGGCGTGCCGGCCGACGCCGCCGGTGTGGTCGTCGCCGAGTCCGGGACGGCGGCGCTGGAGCAGGTGACGCGGCTGCTGGGCTCCCACCGGGTGTGGGAACGCTTCACCACGCCGCGGGGCTGATCCGCGCGGCCGAGGGGCCGGTCGCCGGGTGCCGGCGGCCGGCCCCTCGGCGTGTCCGGCGCGGGACGCGCGTGTTCAGCGCAGGACGCGCAGCGCTCCGGGGAGCACCCTGGCCGTGACGGGGACGGCGGCCTCCACCTCGCCGTCGGCGCCGTAGGGCACGGCCCGGTCGGCCTCGATGCGGACCTCCTTCCCGCGCAGGACGCGCACCTGGGGGCGGTGGACGTGGGCGCCGGTGGCGAGTTCGTTCATCAGGGCGAAGAACAGCCGCCGCGGCGCGTGACGGATCATCACGACCTCCAGCAGGCCGTCGTCGACCCGGGCGGCGGGGGCGATGAGGCGGTTGGAGCCGTAGTAGCCGGAGTTGGCGGCCACCACGGTGTAGCCGGTGAAGGCGTGCTCCTGCCCGTCGACGGTGACCCGGTAGCGCGCCGGGCGCCAGGTGCTGATGGCGCGCAGCGCGCCCACGTAGTAGGAGGCGGTGCCGCGCAGCAGGCGCGCGTGGTTGGCGTGGCGGTTGGCGAGGGCGTCGACCCCGGCGTAGACGCTGCCGAGGACGACGGTGCGGTCGTGGACGGCGGAGGTGACCTCGATGGTGTCGACGGGGCGCGGCTCGCCGCGCAGCAGCAGTTCGGCGAGGGCGGCCGGCTCCGTGGGAAGTTCCAGGGCGCGGGCGAAGTCGTTGCCGCGGCCGGCCGGGACGAGGCCCAGTACGGCGCCGGTGCCGCTGAGGGCGCCGCCCATGCCGCCGGCCATGCCGTCCCCGCCGACGGCGAGCACCACCCGGCCCCGCCGCCCGGCCTCGCGGGCGATGTCCCGGGCGTGCGCGAGGCTGCGGCTGTACTCGGTCTCCAGTCCGGCGCCCGCCTCCCGCAGCAGCCGGGCCACCCCGAGCAGCGCGGCGGCGGAACCGGCGCCGCCCGCGGTGGGGTTGACGACGGCGGTGAACTGTCGCATCGATGTGCCTCCGGGCTGACGGGTGGTGCCGGACAGGTGTCTCACGGGGCGTGCCCCACGGGCCGGGTGGCGGCGGACGGATCCGTCGGCGGGCCCGGCCGACCGGGGCCCGTAGGCCGTGCCCGGCCGGGCTCAGCCGGCGGGCAGCAGGACGCCAGGGCTGAGCAGCCCGGCGGGGTCCAGGCGCCGCTTGACGGCGCGCAGCGCCTCGATGCCGAGGGGGCCGGCCTCCCGCACGTACCAGTCGCGGTGGTCGGTGCCGACGGCGTGGTGGTGGGTGATGGTGCCGCCGGCGGCGAGGATCGCCTCGTTGGCGGCGTGCTTGGCGCGGGTCCAGTGCGCCACCGGGTCGTCGCCCTGGGCCGAGACGACGGTGAAGTACAGGGAGGCGCCGTTCTCGTAGACGTGCGAGATGTGGCACATGACCAGCGGCGGGGTGCCGGCCTCGGTGAGCGTCGCGGTGAGCGCGTCGCGGACGGCCGTGTACAGCCCGGGGAGCCGGGACCAGTAGGCCGCCGTCTCCAGGGTCTCGGCGAAGGCCCCGGCGTCGAGCAGGGAGTCGCGCAGGTAGGGCGCGGAGTAGCGGCCGTGGGCCCACCGCTCCCCCGGTCCGTCGCCGGCGAACGTGCCGCCGCACCCGGCGAGTACGGCCGCCGCGGCCTCCCGGCGGTACGCGGTGTCCTGCTCCGTGCCCTCGAAGCCGGCGATCGCGAGGCATCCGGCGCCCTGTTCGGAGAGGGAGGCGCCGATGGCGTCGGGCTGGGCGAGGCCGATCAGGGTCTCGGTCTCGTCGGACAGCCGCAGCACCGTCGGGCGCGGGCCGTCCTGGGCGAGCCGGCGCAGGGCGGCGGTGCCCTCCTCGAAGGAGGGGAAGCGCCAGCCCTCGTAGCGGCGGACCTCCGGCACCGGCCGGATCCGCACGGTCACAGAGGTGATGACGCCGAAGGCGCCCTCCGAGCCCAGCACCAGCTGGCGCAGGTCGGGGCCGGCCGCCGAGCGGGGGGCGCGGCCCGTGTCGAGGGTGCCCTCGGGGGTGGCGAGGGTCAGGCCCAGCACCATGTCGTCGAAGCGTCCGTACCCGGCGGAGGCCTGTCCGCTGGAGCGGGTCGCGGCGAAGCCGCCGATGGTGGCCCACTCGTAGGACTGGGGGAAGTGGCCGAGGGTGTGGCCGTGTTCCGCGAGCAGGGCCTCGGCCTCGGGGGCGCGCAGGCCGGGCTGGAGGGTGGCGGTGCGGGAGACCGGGTCGAGGTCGAGCAGGCGGTTCAGGTGCCGCAGGTCGAGGGCGACGAAGGGTACCGGCCGGCCGGGGGCGAGACCGCCGACGACGGAGGTGCCGCCGCCGAACGGGACGAGCGCCAGGCCGTGGCCGGCACAGGCGCGCAGGACCGCGAGGACCTCGTCGTGGCTGCCGGGCAGGACGACGGCGGCGGGGACGTCGCGGGTGTCGCCGCCGCGCATGCGCAGCAGGTCGGGCGTGGACTTGCCGCGGGTGTGCCGGAGGCGGGACCCGGCGTCCGTGCGCACGCGGTCGGCACGGTCGCCGACGGCGGCGAGCAGCGCGCGGCGGGCCGGCCCGTCCACGGGGGAGGCGGGGACCTCGATCTCCTCCAGGCGGACGGGGGCGGTGCCGGGCTCCTTCACACCGAGCAGATCGCGCAGCAGTCCGGTCACCGTGCCGGGCAGCGGCGTCGCCCTGGCCGGATCGCCCCAGCCGTTCCACAGCATGTCCATCGCCTGTCGTCCTCACCGGTCGATGCGGGGATGCCGCCCGCGCGGCCTCACTGGCGTTACACTGTGACACATGACGCCCAATCGTCACAAGCATTCGAGCCGGCCGAGCTCCTCGGACAACGACGCGGTGCTCGACGCCGTGCGCGACTGCGTCCTCGCCGTCGGTGTGCGCCGCACGACCATGACCGACGTGGCCCGCCGCGCCGGTGTCTCCCGGATGACGCTGTACCGGCGCTGGCCGGACGTGCGGTCCCTGGTCGGCGACCTGATGACCCGGGAGTGGATCGCCGTCGCCACGGGCGCCGTCCCCGAGCCGGGGTCCGGCGCGGACACCCGCTCGCGCATCGTCGAGGGGCTGGTGACGGGGGTGGAGGCGTTCCGCGCCCATCCGCTCTTCCGCAAGATCGTCGACGTCGATCCCGAGCTGCTGCTCCCCTACGTGCTGGACCGGCGCGGGGCGAGCCAGGACGCCCTGCTGGAGCTGCTGGCCGCCGCGCTGCGCGAGGGGCACGCCGACGGCTCGGTGCGCGCGGCGCCCCCCGGGCGGCAGGCGCGGTCCGTGCTGCTGGTCGTGCAGTCCTACGCCCTGTCCCTGCGGACCATGACCGACGAGGACGACCCCGACCTGACCGCCGCGGCCCTCCTCGCGGAGCTGCGGACCATCCTGGAGAGGACCCTCGCCCCATGAGTCCCACCAGCAGTCCCGCCGGCGGCCCCGCCGCCGGTTCCGCCCTGTCCGCCGCCCGGCGCTCGCGGGAACTGGCCGACACCGTCGGCGGCCCGGTCGTCGACGTCCTCGTCGTCGGCCTCGGCGCGACCGGCGCCGGCGCGGCCCTGGACGCCGCGGCCCGGGGTCTGAGCGTCGTCGCCGTGGACGCCCACGACCTGGCCTTCGGCACCTCCCGGTGGAGCTCCAAGCTGATCCACGGCGGCCTGCGCTACCTCGCCTCCGCCCAGCTCGACGTCGCCCACGAGAGCGCGGTGGAGCGCGGGGTGCTCATGGAGCGCACCGCTCCCCATCTGGTGCGGGCCCAGCCGTTCGTGCTGCCGCTGACGCCCCTGGTCTCCCGCGGCCAGGCCGCGCTGGCCCGGGCCGGGTTCCGGGCCGGCGACGCGCTGCGGCTGGCGGCGCGCACCGCCAGGGCCACACTGCCCGCGCCGCGCCGGCTGTCCGCCGTGGAGACCCGGCACCTGGCGCCGGCGCTGCGCCCCGCCGGCCTGCGCGGCGGCCTGCTGTCCTGGGACGGCCGGCTCACCGACGACGCCCGGCTGGTGACCGCCCTCGCCCGCACCGCCGCCGCGCACGGCGCCCGCGTCCTGACCCGGGTCCGGGCACTGGAGCTCACCGCGTCCGGCGCCCGGGTGCGCGACGAGGTCACCGGCGAGACGGGCGGGATCCGCGCCCGCGCGGTGATCAACGCCTCCGGGGTGTGGGCCGGCGGCCTCGTGGACGGCATCCGGATCCGCCCCTCCCGCGGCACCCACCTCGTCCTGCGCCCGGACCGCCTCGGGCCGCTGCCCGCCGGTCTGCACGTCCCCGTCCCCGGGGAGACCAACCGCTTCGTCCTCGTCCTGCCCCAGGACGACGGCCGGGTCTACGTCGGGCTGACCGACGAGCCCGTGGACGGCCCCGTCCCCGACGTCCCCGAGGTCCCGGAGACCGACATCGGCTTCCTGCTGGACGTGCTCGGCTCCGTGCTGGACGTGCCGGTGCGCCGCGAGGACGTGGCGGGCGCCTTCGCGGGTCTGCGCCCCCTGCTGGACACCACCCCGCGGGACCGGCCCGGCGCCGGGCCCCGCACCGCCGACGTCTCCCGCCGGCACTCCGTGCTCACCTCTTGCGAGGGCGTGGTCACCGTGGTCGGCGGCAAGCTCACCACGTACCGGCGCATGGCCGAGGACGCCGTGGACGCCGCCGTCGCCGCGCGGCGCCTGGCCGCCGGACCGTCCCCCACCGCCGCGCTGCCGCTGGTCGGCGCCGCCGCGCCGCACGTCCTCGCCGGACTGCGGGCACCGCGCCGCCTGGTGCGGCTCTACGGCACGGAGGCACCGGCCGTGCAGGCCCTCGCCGACCAGGACCCCCGGCTCGGCGAGCGCGTGCTGCCGGACCACCCCGTGACGGGGGCGGAGCTGGTGTGGGCGCTGCGGCACGAGGGCGCCCTGGACGAGGCCGACCTGCTGGACCGGCGTACCCGCATCGGTCTGGTCCCCGCGGACCGGGCCGCGGCGCTGGACGCCGTACGCGACCTGGTGGGAGAGGTCGCGGCGGGACGGGGCTGACGCCTCCGGCCGCCGTTGCCGGACCCGAGCCGATCCGGTCCGGGTTCCGGGCCGACCCGGCCACGGGGCCCGGGTGGACGGTCCGGGCCCCGCCGGGTCCGTGCTCAGCCGTCCTGGACGGCCTTGCGGACCTTGGCCTCGAGCTTGTGCCGGGACTGACCACCCTCCTCCTTGACGTACTCCGTCATCGCGGTCTGCGCGTCCCTGTCCAGGTCGCGCCATGCCCGCACGGCGGTCTCGTAGGTGCGCGACTGCCGCGGGGTCCACTGTTGCTGCGTAGGAGGCCCGTACGAGTCGCGCAGCTCCTCGACCCGGTGATGTGCCTGGTCCGCCGCGCGGCGTTTCTGCACGAGCTCTTCGAATGTATGAGCCACCACACTTCGACCGTAGCCACCGGACGCCGGACGCGCGCGTCGAGCCGCCGGATCCGGGACCGGGGCCCTCCGGTCCGCACAACCGGCCCACACGGGCGGCGAAGAGTTCTAACATCATCCCACCGGCGACGGCCGGGCATGGGCGAGAAGTGAGGGGAAGCGTGGCGGACACTGAGGGAGCGGCAGTACCCGAGCGGCTGCTGATCACCCGTACCACCACGGGCGGCGGCGCCAGCGTCGTCACTCTCGCCGGAGAGGTCGACCTCGACGGGAGCAGTCAGCTCAGCGACGTCCTGCTGTCCTGTGTGCGGACGGCCCCGATGACGGTGGTCGACTTCTCGGAGGTGGCCTTCCTGGACTCCAGCGGCATCAACGTGCTCATCTCCGCGCACCAGGCCGCCGCGTCGCGCGGTGTCTCCTTCCGGCTCGCCGCACCGCGGGAGGCCGTGCTGCGGGTGCTGCGGCTGGTGGGCGTCGACGCGCTCATCCCCTGTCACCCCACGGTCGAGCAGGCCCTGGCCGGCTGAGACCCCGCCCCCGCTCCCCCCGGGGGCGGGTCACCGCAGGGGCAGACGCGCGTAGACCGTCTTGCCCGTCGCGTGCGGCTTGGTGATGACCTCGTCGCACAGCCGCGTCACGATCTCCAGACCGTGCCGGCCGACGCGCAGGGGGTCGCGCGGCAGGAAGGCGGGAAAGCCCTCCCCCGTGTCCGACACCGCGATCTCCACGCCGTCCTCCACCAGCGTCAGCATCAGCCGGCAGGGGCCGGGCGCATGACGGAACGCGTTGGTCACCAGTTCCCCGGTGACCAGACGGGCCGAGTCCGGGAAGGTGTCGGCCATGTCGACGCCGGCCTCGCCGAGCCGTGCGACGAAACCCCGCACGACGTCCCGGGAGGCGGGGATCATCGCCGATCCGCCCGCGAACTCCACCACGGTGGACACGGCAGGGGCGTTGCGGGCGTCGGGGCTGTGCGCCTGGGTCATACGAGGGCCTCACCGTCCGGTCCGGGGCCGAGAGGGGTGAGCGAAGGCCCACGGTCACTCATGACAACCGCCCACGATACGCATCGAACCGGCCCCGTCCCCTCCCTTCGCCCCGACTTCCGCCCCCTGCGCCCCGGTTCCGCCGTTCCCCGGGCCGCGGCACGGCGGCGGTACGGCAAAAGGCGCGGCCGTTCCGGTCCGGGCACGGGGCCGCCACCGCGCCGGGCGTCTCTCGCCTCCGGCGGCCGGGCAGTGTAGACATGGGCACATGGTCCGACTGATGGGTCGATCGGGAGAGCGGCCGCCCCGTCGCCCCAGCGGTTCGCTCGCCCGGCAGCAGGAGGCGGACCGGTCACGACGGGCGGCGGCCGCGGGACGGCGGGGCCGGGCCGCCGCGCTGCGGTCGGCTCTGTCCGGACGCAGCGTCGCCGGCCAGGTCTTCCTGCTGAACGTGGTCATCGTGCTGCTGCTCGTGGTGGCGGCGGCGGTGTCGCTGCTGCTCCAG
The DNA here is from genome assembly GCF_042870695.1 of Streptomyces sp. NPDC006384. Taxonomy (NCBI): domain Bacteria; kingdom Bacillati; phylum Actinomycetota; class Actinomycetes; order Kitasatosporales; family Streptomycetaceae; genus Streptomyces; species Streptomyces sp. NPDC006384. Next base: position 243,058 of record NZ_JBIAHR010000010.1, on the reverse strand, counting down.
GTGCGGCACGACGGCACGGTCGAGGCCCGCAACCGGTCGGTCGCCGTCGCCGCGACGTTCGCCGACTCCCCCGGCGTCCGCGAGGCACTGCGCGCCCCCGACCCCACGGCGGTGCTCCAGCCGCGGGCCGAGGCGGTGCGCGAGGCCACGGGCGTCGACTTCGTCGTCGTCATGAACACCGACGGGATCCGCTACACCCATCCGAAGGCCGACCGGATCGGCAAGAAGTTCGTGGGGAACATCGCGCCCGCGCTGGCCGGGCGGACGGTGACCGAGGAGGTCGACGGCACCATCGGACGGCTGGTGCAGGCGGTGGTGCCCGTCGAGGCGCCGGACGGCCGGGTCGTGGGCCTGGTGGCGGCCGGCATCACGACGGAGAACGCGAGCGGTGTCGCCGACCGGCAGCTGCCGCTGGTGCTGATCGCCGCCGGCGTGGGGCTCGCCCTGGCCACGGCGGGCACCGCCCTGGTCAGCCGGCGGCTGCGGCGGCAGACGCACGGCCTGGGACCGCGCGAGATGACCCGGATGTACGAACATCACGACGCGGTTCTGCACTCCGTCCGCGAAGGGGTGCTCATCGTCGACGGCGGGGGCAGGCTGCTGCTCGCCAACGACGAGGCGCACCGCCTGCTCGACCTGCCCTCCGACGCCGAGGGCCGGCACGTCCTCGACCTCGGTCTGCCCGCCGACACGGCGCGGCTGCTGGAGTCGGGGCGGGTCGCGACCGACGAGGTGCACCGGGTCAAGGACCGGCTGCTGGCGGTCAACCTGCGCCCCACGGACGAGCGGGGCGGGCCGCCCGGCAGCGTCGCCACCCTGCGCGACTCCACGGAGCTGCGCGCCCTGTCCGGCCGCGCCGAGACCGCCCGGGAACGGCTGGACCTGCTGTACGACGCCGGGGTGGGCATCGGCACCAGCCTGGACGTGACCCGGACCGCCGAGGAGCTGGCGCGGCTGGCCGCGCCCCGGTTCGCGGACTACGTCACCGTGGACCTCTTCGAGTCCGTGCTGAGCGGCGGCCAGCCCGAGGCGGTCACGCCGCTGTCGCGCGCCGCGATCAGCGGCGTCGACGAGGACGCGCCGCTGTACCCGGTGGGCCGGCGGATCCGCTTCGTGGCCTCCGCCCCGCAGGGCCGCACCCTCGCCTCGGGCCGCCCGGTCCTGGAACCGGACCTCCGCCGGGCCCCGGGCTGGCAGGCACAGGACCCCGAACGCTGTGCGCAGATCCTGGAGTACGGCATCCACTCGCTGATCACCGTGCCGCTGCGCGCGGGCGCCCTGGTGCTCGGGGTGGTCAGCTTCTGGCGTTCCCGGCGGCCCGGGCCGTTCGACGAGGACGAGCTGGCTCTCGCCGAGGAGCTCGTCGCGCGCGCCGCCGTCTCCATCGACAACGCCCGCCGCTACACCCGCGAGCACGGCATGGCGGTGACCCTCCAGCAGAGCCTGCTCCCCCGCAGGATGCCCGAGCAGAACGCCCTGGACGTCGCCCACCGGTACCTGCCCGCGCAGGCGGGGGTGGGCGGGGACTGGTTCGACGTGCTGCCGCTGTCCGGGGCCCGGGTGGCGCTGGTCGTCGGGGACGTCGTCGGGCACGGACTGCACGCCGCCGCGACCATGGGCCGGCTGCGGACGGCGGTGCACAACTTCTCCGCGCTGGACCTGCCGCCCGACGAACTGCTCACCCTGCTGGACGAGCTGGTCGCCCGCATCGACCAGGACGAGGCCGGCGACGACAGCGCCGCCCCGGTCACCGGCGCGACCTGCCTGTACGCGGTCTACGACCCGGTGGGCGGCACCTGTCTGATCGCCCGGGCCGGTCATCCGCCGCCGGCCCTGGTCGGCCCGGACGGGAGCGTGGAGTTCCCCGAGGTGCCCGCCGGTCCCCCGCTGGGCCTGGGCGGTCTGCCGTTCGAGACTGTCGAGCTGCGGCCGGCGGAGGGCAGCCGGCTGGTGCTGTACACCGACGGGCTCGTGGAGGACCGGCGGCACGACATCGACGTCGGCCTGGAGCAGCTGCGCAGGGCCCTGGAGATCTCCGGCCCGTCCCCCGAGGAGACCTGCCGGGCCGTGCTCGACGCCCGGCTGCCGGACCGGCCGGGCGACGACATCGCCCTGCTCGTCGCCCGGACCCGCGTACTGGGTCCCGACCGGGTAGCCCAGTGGCCGGTGCCGAACGATCCGGCGGCGGTCGGCGAGGTGCGTACCGAGGTCACCCGGCGGCTGACCCGTTGGGGGCTGGAGGAGCTGGCCTTCACCACGGAGCTGATCCTGAGCGAGCTCGTCACCAACGCGATCCGGTACGGCGGCGAGAGCGTCCACGTCCGGGTGCTGCACGACCGCAGCCTGATCTGCGAGGTGTTCGACAGCAGCAGCACCTCGCCGCATCTGCGGTACGCGGCGATGACGGACGAGGGCGGACGCGGACTGTTCCTCGTGGCACAGCTCGCCGAACGCTGGGGGACCCGGTACACACCGGAGGGCAAGATCATCTGGGCGGAGCAGCCGGTGCCCTGACGGCCGGGCCGCGTCCCCGGTCCCCCGTCCTTCCGGGGCCCTGCGGGATGCGGCGGGAGGAGACGCACGGCGGCTCCGGCAGGGCCGGCACGGCGCGGCGCGCCTTCCCGCGCACGGGCGGGCCCCGGCGGACGGCGATCTCCGACGGCGCGGGCCGCGGCGCCCGGTGTGTGCCGGGTGCCGCGGCCCGCGGGGTGCCGCTCGGTCGTACCGGTGTCAGTGCCGGAACGCGTCCTTGCCCTTCTCCTTGGCCTGCCGTGCGTCGCCCTTCGTCTGCTCGGCGCGGCCCTCGGCCGTCATCCGCTCGTTGCCGACGGCACGGCCGGCCGCCTCCTTGGCCTTCCCCTTGGCCTGCTCCATCTTGGCCTTGGACTTCTGATTGCCGGCCACTGATGCTCACCTCACGGCGTTCGCTTGTGTGGACTGTCGTGTCCTGCGGGTCGCCCGCGACGGCGGTCCCAAACCCGGTGACGGTCCACGGGCTGAGCGGGGGCGGGCGGGGTAGGAGGACGGCAGGCAGAGCCGTCGACCAGGAGGAGCGTCATGCCCGGAATGCTGGACCGGATCAAGCAGTTCGCGCGCAGCCCGCAGGGGCGGCGGGCGGCGGAGCAGGTGCGCCGCGCCGCCTCGGACCCCCGCCGCCGCGCGCAGGCGCAGGAGATGCTGCGGAAGTTCGGCAAGCGCCGCTGAGCGGGGCGGGGCGGGTTCCGCGCAGGCCGGGGCCGGACCTGCGCGGCCGCGGCCGGCCGGGGCGCGGCCGGCGGACACGGCGACCGATGGTGACCGCCGGCGGCCGGGGGCCGCAAAGCCGGACCATGAGAGCCCATAAGCGGCCCTTATGGGTCCATAGACCGGACCCGCGTACCGACTTAGGCTTGCCTTAGCTTAGGCTTCCCCCGAGTCGATCTGTCACCGCTCGAAGGGAACCTGAACATGCCCCGCCCTCTGCGGGTCGCCATCGTCGGATCCGGCCCGGCCGGTATCTACGCCGCCGACGCCCTGCTCAAGTCCGAAGTGGCCGCCGGCCCCGGTGTGTCCATCGACATCTTCGAGCGCATGCCCGCCCCGTTCGGGCTCATCCGCTACGGCGTCGCTCCCGACCACCCGCGGATCAAGGGCATCATCACCGCCCTGCACCAGGTGCTCGACAAGCCGCAGATCCGTCTCTTCGGCAATGTGGACTACGGCACCGACATCGGCCTGGACGACCTGCGCGCCTTCTACGACGGCGTGATCTTCGCCACCGGCGCCATGGCCGACCGCGCGCTGCCGATCCCCGGCATCGACCTCGACGGCTCCTACGGCGCCGCCGACTTCGTCTCCTGGTACGACGGCCACCCGGACGTGCCGCGCACCTGGCCGCTGGAGGCGGAGAAGGTCGCCGTCCTCGGCGTCGGCAACGTCGCCCTCGACGTGGCCCGCATCCTGGCCAAGACGGCCGACGAGCTGCTGCCCACCGAGATCCCGCCGAACGTCTACGAGGGTCTGAAGGCCAACAAGGCGCTGGAGATCCACGTCTTCGGCCGCCGCGGCCCGGCGCAGGCGAAGTTCTCCCCGATGGAGCTGCGGGAGCTGGACCACTCCCCCAACATCGAGGTCATCGTCGACCCCGAGGACATCGACTACGACGAGGGGTCGATCGCCACCCGGCGCGGCAACAAGCAGGCCGACATGGTCGCCAAGACCCTGGAGAACTGGGCGATCCGCGACGTCGGCGACCGGCCGCACAAGCTGTACCTGCACTTCTTCGAGTCGCCCGCCGAGATCCTCGGCGAGGACGGCAGGGTCGTCGGCCTGCGCACCGAGCGCACCGCGCTGGACGGCACCGGCAACGTCAAGGGCACCGGCGAGTTCAAGGACTGGGACGTCCAGGCCGTCTACCGGGCCGTCGGCTATCTGTCCGACCAGCTGCCCAAGCTGCCCTGGGACATCGACTCGGGCACGGTCCCGGACGAGGGCGGCCGGGTGATCCAGGAGTCCGGCGAGCACCTGCCGTCGACGTACGTGACCGGCTGGATCCGGCGCGGGCCGATCGGTCTGATCGGCCACACCAAGGGCGACGCCAACGAGACGGTGGCCAACCTGCTGGACGACTACGCGAACGGCCGGCTGCTCACGCCCGCCTCGCCGGCCCCGGAGGCCGTGGACGCCTTCCTGGCCGAGCGGGAGATCCGCTTCACCACGTGGGACGGCTGGTACAGGCTGGACGCCGCGGAGAAGGCGCTGGGCGAGCCGCAGGGCCGCGAGCGTGTGAAGATCGTCGAGCGTGAGGACATGCTCCGGGAGAGCGGCGCCTGAGCCACGGCGCGACGGCACGGTGTACGGGTGCGGCCCGGCGGAATGTCCCGCCGGGCCGCACCCGTCATGTGCTCCGGACTCCGGTCAGACCTCCAGATCCCCTTCGATGCGGCGCAGCTGGTGCCGGGCCATCGCCAGGTTGGCGCGGTTGCCGTCGAGCACGAGGTAGAGGAACAGCCCGTTGCCGCCGCGGCCCTTGAGCAGGCGGATCAGGTGGTACTGGGTGTTCAGGGTGATCAGGATGTCCTCGATCTCCTCCTTCAGACCGAGCAGTTCCATCGTGCGCAGCTTGGCCCGTACGACGTCCGTGTTGCCGGCGGCGGCGACCTCCAGGTTGAAGTCCTTGGTCCCGCCCAGCGTGCCGAGTGCCATGCCGCTGGTGTAGTCGACCAGTGCGGCGGCGGTGGCTCCGTCGATCGTGCTCAGGCATTCCTTGAGCGAGGTCTCCAGGTTGGCCATGGGGTTTTCCTTCCGTACGTGATCGGTGGACACCTGACGGGGGTCAGGTGGGCCGGCGGTGGCCGCCGGCCTGGGGGCGCGGGGGGTGTGCGGGCCGTTGCGGGGTGCGCACCGGCAGGGTGCCGATCGGACGCGCCGGGCCGGCGGGCGCCGTCGCGGCGTGCTCGTCCGCGGCCGGGCGGTCGCCGGCGCGGTCGTGGTCGAGGTGGGCGGCGACCAGTTCGCCGATGCGGGCGCCGCTGCGGCGGCCCTCCAGGTGGAGCCGGCCCACGTTGACGCGGTCCTCGGCGAGCAGGGTGAGGACGGCGGCCGGGCCGGCCGCGTAGGTGGCGACGTAGCCGCCGGCGCCGCGCAGCAGCAGTTCGCGGAAGCCGCCGCGCGCGGTGGCCTCGGTCATGCGGTGGGCGACGCCGAGCGCGGCGGCGGTGAGCGCGGCCAGGCCCTCGGGTTCGGTGCCGGGCGCGTCGTGGGCCAGTACGAGGCCGTCGACGGTGGCCGCGAGCGAGCCGGTCAGCTGGGGCACGCGGTTGCGCAGGCGGTGCAGTTCGTCCAGGACGTCGCTCTCGACGGCCATGATGAGCAGTCTCCTTTCGGCACGCCGGCGGCGCGCGCGGATCACAGGGCCTCCAGGGCGTCTCGGAGCCGTCGCAGCAGTGCCGTGTCCGGGTCGTCCCAGGCGGCCGGGTACGCCTCCCGGCCCGCCGTGTCCGGCGCGGCGGGGCGCGGGGCGGTGGTGACGAGCCCGTCGGCGGCCAGGCGGCGCAGTTCGACGAGGGTGTGGTACGTGCGGCAGGCGAGGGAGGCGGCGATCTCCGCGGCGGTGCGGACGCCGTCGACCTGGGTCAGGGTCCGGCCGCGCCGGGCCGGCAGGTCACCGGTGTCGGCGTCGGGCACGCGGGTGAGCGGTACGACGTCGATGTCGGGGTCGGGCCAGATGCGTTCCAGGAGGTCGCGGCGGCGTCTCGACTCGCGGACGACGGTGTCCACGGACACGGAGCGCACCGCGCCGAGCCAGTGCGCGGCCCCGGGCCGGAAGCGCTGCGCGCGGGTGTCGTGGGCGAGGACGAAGTACGCGGCGTCGAACAGGGCGCCCAGGTGGCACAGTTCCAGGGCGCCGGCGGCGAGCCGGCCGCCGGTCACCAGACGGTGACCGACCCGGTGCTGTGTGCCGCCCTCGTCGACCGCCTCCCACCAGCCGTCCGGCGGGACGGCCCCGCTGCGGGTGAGCAGGGTGCCGATGTCGGGGGTGAAGGCCGACTCCACGTGCACGACGCGGCCGGCGCGGAGGTAGACGATGCCGCGTTCGCCCGACAGGGCACCGGTGGCGCCCTCGGCGGCCAGGGCGCCGAGGGCCTCCGTCGTCGTGCCGCACGCGGCCCGGTCCGTGGTCACCGCGGTCATCCGAGCACCAGGCGGTCGGCCGTCTCGGCCAGCCGTATGCGGGCGAGGGCGAGGTTCCCGTCGTTGCGGTCGAGCCAGAGGTGGAGGAAGACGGTGCTGTCGAAGGGCGTGCTGACGAACCTGATCAGGTGGTAGGAGTCCGCCGTCGTGACGATCAGGTCCTCGACCGCCGGTTCCTTCTCCGGCCCGGCGGACCCGGCCGGTGCCAGGGTGCCGTTCTCGGCGACGTGGCGGGCGAGTTCGGCGGTCTCCGCCGCCGTCGCCTCCGCGTCGCCGCCCGGGGCGTCGCCCACCGTGCCGAGGGCGAGACCGCTGATCCAGTCGACCAGCGAAGCGCCCCGTGCGCCGGGCAGCCGCATGGCTTCCAGCAGACTCTCGTCGATTCCGGGCACGCCCGATCCCCTCCCCCTGCACGGCTGTACCGCGAACGTGACGCCGACACTACGGAAGGTGCACGCATCCGGTGAGCGCTTTGGCATTTTCCAGAGGAACGTGCGCGCGGTGCGGCATACTGCGATGTTTCACTCCCGCGAGGGCGGCCCGCGCCGGGACCGCGGGCGGCGCGGCGGGCGTACAGGCGTGAGGTCGGCGGGACGGGCTACCCGGGGGCCATGTCCGAACAGCCCCCCTCCCACGACGGCAGGCACGCACCGGAACCGGACCGCACGGCGGACGGGACGGCGGCCGAGGAATACGGTCCCGGTGCCGCGACCGAGCGTGCCGCCCCCGACTCCCCCACCCAACTGCCCAAGCGCTCGTGGGGCGCGCTGCTGCGGCGCGTGATGTCCGAGTTCAAGGACGACGAGCTCACCGACCGCGCCGCCGCCCTGACGTACTACGGGATCCTGGCGCTGTTCCCGGCCCTGCTGGTGCTGGTGTCGCTGCTGGGGATCGCCGGCCCCTCCGCCACCCAGGAGGTGCTGGACAACATCCGGAAACTCGCGCCGGGGTCCGCGCGCGACGTCCTCACCGACGCGGTGAAGCAGCTGCAGTCCAAGGCCGGCCTGGGTTCCGTCCTGGCGGTCGTCGGTGTGCTCGGCGCCGTGTGGTCGGCGTCCGGCTACGTGGCGGCGTTCATCCGCGCGGCGAACGCCGTCTACGACGTGCCGGAGGGCCGGCCGGTGTGGAAGGTGCTGCCGCTGCGGGTGGTCCTGACCGTGGTGCTGCTGGTGCTCGCCGTGGTCAGCGCGCTCATCGTCGTCTTCACCGGCAGCCTGGCCCGGCAGGCGGGCACCGCGCTCGGCATGGGCGACACCGCGATGACGGCGTGGTCGATCGCCAAGTGGCCGGTGCTGGTCCTGCTCGTCACGATCATGATCGCGATCCTGTACCGGGCCGCCCCGAACGCCAAGGTGCGGGGCTTCAGGTGGGTCACCCCGGGCAGCCTCGTCGCCCTGCTGATCTGGATGGTGGCCTCCGCCGGCTTCGCCTTCTACGTGGCGAACTTCGGCTCGTACAACAAGACGTACGGCACCCTGGCGGGCGTCATCATCTTCCTGGTCTGGCTCTGGGTGACGAACCTGGCCATCCTGCTCGGCCTGGAGTTCGACGCCGAGATGGCCCGGCAGCGCGTCATCGACGCCGGCCATCCGCCCGGGGACGAGCCGTACGTCGAACCGCGCTCCACCCGGACCTGGGACGAGGCGGACCGGCGGCGCGCGGCGTCACCGGACGAGTGAGGTCACATGGGCGGTCCCCGCACGGGTACGCGGACGCCATGACCGACGACAGGACTCCAGAACCCCAGGACACCCAGGGCCCTCGGGACCCCCAGACTTCCCAGGACAAGGGCCGGCCGGAGCGGAGCGAGGAGGAGCGCGCCGCGGCCCGCCCCTTCGACTATCCGTACCCGGAGCGGCACGCGGGCGTGCGCGCCACCCGGCACATCAGCCGCGAGGAGGCCGACGCGGACAGCGTCCCCGGCGTGCCGGGCGGCTACGGCACCACGAGCGGCGGACAGACCGGCGGACGCGGCACGCCCCGCCGGCACGAGGACACCTCCGACGAGTCCGGTGTCACCGACATCGCCGGCGGACGCGAGCCGCACCCCGACCGCCCGAACCGCAGTGGCGGCGCCGACCGGGGGTGACGCCCTCCCGGAGGCCTCCCGTGCCAGGCCCGGCCCGCCCGGGGGGCGGCGGCCCGGGGGGGGGCGGGGTAAACCACACCGCCGGCCCCCCGACCCCCCTAGGGGGGGCCCGGGGCAACC